>JAFGSX010000050.1 GCA_016934455.1 Deltaproteobacteria bacterium | reverse complement strand
CGTCCGGCGCTGACCAGCTTGCGACCGCCGGCGCCAAAGGCCTGCGGCATCGCCACCTCGCTGTGACCGGTCAGGGTGTGGCGCAGTTGGCCCGCGGCGACGTCCCACAGGCGCACCTCGGCGTCGAAGCCGCCGCTCGCCAGCCAGCGGCCGTCGGCGCTGGCGAGCAGCCCGGACACCGGCCCCGCGTGCGCCCCGAGCTCGCGCACGAGGCCGGTCTTCAGATCGCGCAGCACGACCTGGCCGCTGGTGCGGCCAAACGCGATCCAGCTTGCGTCGCGCGCCAGCGCGCGCACCGCCCGGCCCTCCACCGCCTCGAACTTCTCGACCCGCGCGGTGGTCAGGTCGATGCGGTAGCCCTGGCCCGAGTAGTCGATGGCGACGATCGACGAGCCACCCGGCTCGAATGCGACGTCGGTCGGGTGATCGGCGAGCCGCAGCCGCAGGTCCAGCGCGTTCGCCTGCAGCCGCCGCCACAGCATGCGCCCCGCGGTCGAATCCGCCCCCTCCAGCGACGAGCGCAGGCGCGAGCGCGCCTCCAGCAGATCGCCCCCCGCCAGCGCCACGCTGGCGCTCTCGAGCAGCGCCTCGGCCTCGCCGGCCACGGCGCGCGCTTTCTGGGCGCCCGTCTCGCGCTCCTTGAACGCGAACACCAGCGCGACCGCGGCCAGCGCGACGATGACCGCGGCGACCAGGGCCCGGCGCTGCCAGAGCCGGCGCTGCTCCTTGCGGCGGCTCGCCTGCAGGAAGCGGATGACGTGCGATGGCACCTCGCTGGCGCACTTGCCCACCGCGCGCCAGGCCTCGGCCAGCGCATCGCCGGTCCACACCTCGTCGCTGCGGCGGCCGCGCTTTTCCCACAGCTCGGCCGCGCGGCCGACCTCGTCCAAGAAGACCAGCTCCTCGCGGCTCTCCTCGATCCAGCGCCTAAATCGGTCCCAGGCCATCACCAGCGATTCGTGCGCCAGCTCGTGCTCGGCCCCGGCCTCGGTCTGGGCCCCGGTCCGAGTCGGGGTCTCGGCCTGCGACCTGGCCTCGCTGCCCGAATCGCTCTCGGACTCGGCGCGCGCCTCATCGGCGTCGGCCTCGGCCTGCCGCACCGTGACCAGCCGGCCGTCGACCAGACGCTGCAGCACCTCGCCCGCGGCGGGGTCCAGGACCTCGAGCAGGCGCTCCCGGGTCAGCACGCGGCGCGTGCCCTCGGGGGTCACCAGGCGCAGCAGCAGCGAGCGCGCGAGATTGGCCTCGGCGGTCGTCATGCCGGCGACGATGGCGTCGGCGTGCCGGGCCAGCGCGCCGGTCACGCCGCCTGCCGACCGGTATGCGTCGCGGGTGAGCAAGCGCTTGGTGCGGTCGCGACCCTCCCAGATCTTCTGCCCGACGAACTGCAGCAGCGGCAGGCAGGCCACCTCGTCCTTGACCGCGGCCACCATCTCGGCGATCAGCGCCGGATCGTCGAACGCATAGCCGCGCGCCTGCACCGGCCGCTGCACGATCTCGGTCAGCGATTTCTCGGCCGGGCTCTGCAGCACCGTGACCTGGCCCATGGCCTCGCGCACGCCGCGGCCGCGCGCCAGCCTGCTCAAAAACTCCTCGCGCAGGGTCATCACCGCGCGCACGGGCAGGGCCGGATCGTCGGCGGCGGTGCAGATCGCCTGCATATAGGCCAGCCGCTCGTCCTCGTCGGGGACGAGCGTGGCCAGCTCCTCGAGTTGATCCACGAACAGCAGCAGGTTGCTCTTGCGCTGCTCGGCCAGGCGGCTGAGCACCACGTTGAGCAGGTGCGGCGAGGCCCGGAGCTGCGTGGCCAGCCGCTCGGCCTCGTCGCTGCTGTCGATCGCGGCGGCATCGACCTTTTCGGTCGAGACGCCAAACGGAGTGCCGGTGCCGCTGCCCGTGGCCTGGCGCCGCGCGGCGACGACGCGCGCGGCCAGGGAGACGAACGGCGTGCGACCGGGCCGCGTCTGCACCACCACCAGCGGCCCGCGCTCGCGCAGGCGCGGGACCACGCCCGCCTGCACGAACGAGCTCTTGCCCACACCCGACGGCCCCAGCACCGGCATCACGGGCAAGCTGCGCAGCCGCTCGACGAAGGAGGCGATCTCGGCGTCGCGGCCGAAGAACAGATCGGCGTGCTGCTCGGTGAAGGGCAGCAGGCCGCGGAACGGGCTCTCCTCGTCGCCGCCGCTCGGCCGGCCGCCGCGCTGCAGCTTCTCGAGCGACTGCACCAGCTCGAGCGCGCTCGGCCGGCCGTCGGGGTCCTTGTCCAGGCACTGCGCGATCAGGTCGCCGAGCTCCGCCGCTATCGGCTGGCGCGGCTCGAGCGCCGGCGACGGCAGATCGCTGCAGACCTCGGCCACCAGCGTCGCCAGGCTCGGCGATTCGAACGGCCGCTTTTCGGCGAGCAGCTCGTAGAGGATGACGCCAAACGACCAGACGTCGGCGGCGCCTCCGCTCGGCTCCATCCGCCAGCGCTCGGGTGCCATGTACGCCGGCGAGCCGCGCACGCCGCTGGCCATGCTCGCAAACGGATCGACCACGCGCGAGCGCAGCAGATCATCGCCCTGGCTCGACGCGCCCTCCTCTGGTGCCGCGCGCTCGTGCTCGAACACCTGCGCCAGACCGAAATCCAGCACCCGCGGTCGGCCGTCGCTGGCCAGCATGATGTTCTCGGGCTTGAGGTCGCGGTGCTGGATCTGGCTGGCGTGCGCCTCGGCCAGCGCCCGGGCGACGGCCAGAGCCAGCCGCACCACCTCGGCCACGCCGAGCGGGTCGGCCGCCATGCGCTCGCGCAGGGTGGGCCCCACGACGTACTCGAGCGCCACGTAGGGCGTGCCGTCGTGCTCGCCCACGTCGTGGATCGCCACGATGTGGGGGTGGCTGAAGCGGGCGGTGGCGCGCGCCTCGAACAGGAAGCGCTCCTTGGCCGCGGCGTCGAGCACGCCGGGCTTGAGCCACTTGAGCGCCACCTTGCGGCCCAGCTTCTGATCGCGGGCGAGGTAGACCTCGGCCATGCCGCCGCTGCCCAGCGGCCGCAGCACCTTGAAGTGGTCGACCCGCGTGCCGGGCTCGAGCAGCCAGGGCTGGTCGGTCGCGTTGCGGGCGGAGGCGGTCATGCAGCTCCTTTGCCGGGGAGCACCGGGTGGGGCGATTGTCCTCGCAGACGGGGTAGGGGTCAACCGGCCCCGCCGGTGCCGGCGGCTCGCGCAGCGGCAGGCGGGCCGCGAACTTTTCTGCTGGATCGGTTTCCTCCTGGGCGGTCCGGAGCGACAATCGAGGCGCCGGTGGGTACGGCCGTCGGAGTGCGAGACCATGACCGAAGACACCACCCTGCCACCCGCGGAGACGAGCGCGCCGGGCGCGATCCCGCGCTGGCTGGTCCGGCTGAGCCAGCCCGGCCGCATGGCGTGGCTCGCGCCGCTGATCGCCCTCGTCCTCACCCTGCCGTCCGTGCTCTCGGGCTACACGCAGGACGACCACGTCTTCAGGCAGAGCAGCCTGGAGACGACGATCTTTCCCCGGCGCGCGGCCTGGGACTACTTCCACTGGGTGGACAGCCCGGCCGAGATCGCGCGGTTTCGCGAACGCGGCATCCAGCAGGTGACCTGGTGGACGCCGGACACCGCGCGCTCGCGCTTTTTGCGACCGCTCTCGTCGCTGCTGCACGCCTTCGAGTTCAACTGCTTCGGCGACGCGCCCTGGCTGATGCACGTCATCTGCGCCCTGCTCTACGCCGCGATCGTCTTCCTCGGGGTCAAGCTGCTGGCGCGTTTCTCGTCGACCGCGGCCGCCGCCGGCATCGCCTGCCTGCTGTTCGCCGTCGACGACGCGCACGCCTACTCGGCCGGCTGGATCTCCTCGAACAACACCCTGCTCACCTTTGCCTTTGGCCTGTTCGCGCTGCTGATGCACGACCGCTGGCGGCGCGAGAAGTCGGTGCTGGGGCTGGTCCTGTCGCTCGCCGGGCTGGTGTTTTCGCTGTTGAGCTCCGAGGGCGGCCTGGCCCTGATCGGATATCTGGCCGCGTATGCCCTCTTCCTGGACTCCGGTAGCTGGCACAAGCGGATCGCCACGCTGGTGCCCGCCGCGCTCGTCGCGGTCGGCTACCTGATCTTCTACTTCACCCAGGGACTGGGCATCAGGGGCAGCTTCGACTGGCTGTCGCCGACCGAGGATCTCGTGCAGACCGCGCTCGTGGTGCTGAGCGGCGCCGCGACCGGGACGATCGCGCAGGTCTCGTCCATACCGATGCTCGCTCTGCTGCTGCAGGGCGCCGGCATCTGGGGGCCGATCGCGGCAGCGCTGCTGCTCGCCGCGCTGGCCGCGCTCTTCTGGCGCTTTCTCCGCTCGAGCAGGAGAGTCGGATTTTTCGCCGCGGGCATGGTGCTCTCGCTGGTGCCGTTTTCGGTCGGCATGATGGGCGACCGCTACCTGCTGTGGGCCGGGCTGGGCGGCGCCGGGCTGATGGCCGAGCTGTTCGCGGTCTGGGCCACGACCTCAAGGCTGCAGCGCGTCGTCGCCAGGGCGCTGCTGGTGACCCAGGTCCACGTCTCGGCGATCGTGTTCGTGCCGACGCTGTTCTGGCTGGCGGCCATCGAGAACAACATCCGCAAGACGGAGCGGATGGTCGCCGCCCAGGACACCGTCATGCTCAACGGCAGCACGATCGCGGACAACGCGTCCGCCGGGCTCCGGTACGAGAAGCAGGGCCAGTGGCCGGAGCACTTCTACCACCTGTACGAGGGGATGGATGCGCTGACCGTGAAGCGCGTCGGCGAGCGGACGCTGCTGATGACGCCCGCCAACGGCTGGTTCGCCACGTCGTGGATCTCGCGCGGAGCCCGGCCCAAGGAGCTCGTCTTCGGCCAGGGCCAGGTGTTCGAGATGGAGCTGATGACGGCGAAGATCGAGAAGATGATGCCGGACGGCAGGCCGCGCAGCGTGAGCTTCGCCTTCAAGAAGGACCTCTCAGAGCTCGCTTGGCTGGCGATGACCTTCGACGGGCCGAGCGCGTTCCAGGTGCCGGCGCCGGGCGAGGAGGTCGTGGTGGCGCTCTGGGGTCGTTGATCGCGCCGCTCAGATCGGGCTGGCCGTTCCCGCCGGCCAGCTCATCTCGCCTGGTATTCGACGATCGGTTGGTCTGCGAAGAGGCGGTCCAGGTCGTTCTGCTCGTCCGGTATGACATAGAGGTCGTAGTGCTCCCGCAGCTCCTTGTAGACGAGCTGGCCATCGGAGCTGAAGATGTTCAGCTCCCAGGGACTGTCGTAGGCGAATGGTAGTCCCTGCACGACGAGGCAGTGGCGGCCAGGCGTCTGCAACCGCGCGGACAGGATCTGAGCGACCTCGAAGTGCTTTCCGATCCGTTGCTCGAAGACCACCTTGCCGTCCAGGTCCATCAAAAAAAATCTCGAAGCTCGGTGGGATCTCTGTCCCACGGCAAGGCGATAGGCGCTGCCCCAGCGGACGGCCTGCAGTTGATACGCTTCTCTCTCCGGCCTGATCCGCCTGACGAGCAACCCGTCTGCGCCCCACATGCTGATCCTGTCGTCGGGAGTATCCGAGACCACCAGGGCCGGGCTATCCGCGTGCGCGGGGATGATCACGAGATATCGCCCGCCGCGATCGCGCGTCTTCCATACCACGTTGCCGCTCGCATCGAGGCGATAGATCCCGCTGTCGGCCGTCGCGTAGAATTCAGTTTCTCCGTCGCCCTCCAGATCCGCTGCCAACGTGGTGTGGAGCGGCGAGCTGCCCTCCGACCCGAAGGTCCACAGGACATTGCCGTCCAGGTCGAGCAGTTTGACCTGGGGAGAGCTGCTATGGGCGAACAGGAGGTTCAGTTGTCCGTCGCGGTGGAGGCTGACGACCCGCATCGGGCCGCGTTCGCGGTACCTCGCCTTGACGACTCTCTTGAGGGCGAGGGTCATCGGATCCCGCAATCGCACTTTCGTATTGACGGGGCAGTCCCAGATGTCGGCTATCTCGGGCCCTCCTCGTGAGTCGAAGACATCGTACTCTATGCGGCCCCTGATCTCCGACCGCGGTGCTTTTGAAAACCGGTTTTGGCCCAGGACGACTCTCTCCTCGCCGATCTCTTCTCTGACATCCTCGCTCGCCTGTATGGACGGCAGTATGAGCTCGCGATGATACACCCCGGCGCCGACGGCGATTCCGATCGCGCAGTAGAAGACAACCTCGATCCCCCGGCGCGCGCTCTCGGTCAGGAATTGTCTGCCGAGCGGCAGCAGCGTCTTGCTGAAGATCCAGCCGGCGATCATCCCCGCGGGCCAACAAACGGTGATCAAAGGAATGCACGCGAAAACGTAGACAAGCGCGGTCGCAGGCCCGACGCAATCTCCGGCGGAGACACAGAGCAAGAGGTCCGGGATCATGATGGCCAGCGCCCCGAAGGTTGCGGCCCACCGGTTCTTGATCGACTTGCAGGTGCCAAGGAAGACGCCGTACGGCAGAGCAGAGGCGAGACACATCAGGCCGCCAAGAGAGAGGCCCGCCTTAAACGCGAGAAAAAGATGGGCGAGGATGCCGACGCCGCAGATGATCTTCGATGGCAGCGGACAGCGAGACATCTCGACCGTTTCATGGTGTTGAGCGCCACGACTTCATATCAGAAGCACGAGAGGGGGTGTGGAATTACGCCGAAGAGCGGGGCGCCGTCGAGAATCGACTCGACTCGAGCGAGGGGTGGCGTCGCTACGCGATCCACGGCGTTAGCGTCGTCGCTTGACGCGTTCGGTGCCGGATTTTTGGTGCCATTCGCGGTCGTCGGGTGGACGGGTGGCTGATCGAATGAGACGGCGATCGGGGGCAGCTCGGCCAGTACCGGCTCTTGCTCGACGCGGCCAAGTATTAACTATCAACTCCTGGCACCTTGAACACGAAGAAGCCATAGCCGAATAGGTCCGGGTGCCCGCGATAGAGGTCGATCTCGTACTGGCTCCTGGCCGCCACCTCGAGCGCTTCGTCGTCGCCGGCGTGCGCGGCACGGAAGCGATCGAGCGCCTTTCCGAGAGGCACGTAGTAGTTCTCCCACCAGCCGACCGCGGGCAGCACGAAGTCATCGACGAGCCGATACCCGTTCTCGGCGATGTCCTTGCGCCTGGCGTCCATGTCGGTGACGTCTGCGCCCTCGGCATCGAAGAACGCCTTCACCTCGGTTGGAGGGTCGTCGCGGAGCCAGCAGAGCTCGGAGACGACCATGTGCCCGCCGGGGACCAGCAACCGTCTCCATGTCGAAAGCCCCTTGGCGAAGCTGCCGTTGATGATGACGATGGCTCCCTCGCACCAGATGACGTCGAACGACCCGTCCGCAAACGCGAGCTCGTTAATGTCGCCGACCCGCGCCTGGATGCGCGCTCCGAGTCCCTGGTCGGCGGCCCGTTTCACGAGCTGCGTGACAAACGCTTCGTGGCTGTCGACGGCTACGATCTGTGCCGCGGTCGCTCGTGCCAGGTCGATGGTCTGGGTTCCCGAACCGCAGCCGGCGTCGAGGATGCGGTGGTGCGAAGTCAGGGGAGGGAGCAGGCCCAGGGCCCGCTCGGTGCTTTCGCGATCGCCAGGCCCCTGGCGCGGGATGGCCTCGTAGATCTCGAAGAAGTAGCTCCAGAACTTGTCGGACAGCATGGCGTTGATCCCTTCCGCGGGCGCACTGCGACCCGCATGAGTTTGAACTCACTTTGCAATCGGCAGAGGGATCTACGCGACAAGCACCATCTACCGAGAAGACTACTCCTCGAGACCGGGATGGTCAATCGAGCGATGGCCTCGAAATCGGCCTGCGGCGGCTGCCGCCCCCGTCACTCCTCGGGCTTGACGTGGAACAGCGGTTCGCCGAACTTGACCTCGCTGGCGTCGTCGGCGCGCACGCTGACGACGGTGCCGCGGTCGGGGAGGCCCGGCCCGCCGTAGACGATCTGGTTGAAGCACTTCATCACCTCGACCAGCCCGAGCACGCTGCCCCGGCTCACCGGGTCGCCCACCTCGACGTAGGGCGGGCTGTCCTGGCTGGCGCGGCGGTAGAAGATGCCGTCCGAAGGCGAGGGCACCGCGATCAGGCCGTCCGGCGTCTGCGCCAGCAGGCCGCGCTGGCGCGCGCTCTGGATGCGGGCGTACTCCTCGGCGTCGACCTCGAGCCTGAACAGCGGCTGGTTGTACTCGACCGGCACGTTCATGCCGGTGACGAGCTGCTCCACCACGCGACCGCTCACGTTGTGCGGCAGCACCAGCACCTGCTGCCGGCCGAGCACGGTCAGCGCCGCAAAGCCGGCCAGCGGGTTCTGGAAGGCGCCCAGCGCGGGCGCGCGGTCGAGCACGCCGACCGCGGGCGAGCGGACGATGAAGCTGCGCTCCTGCCTGTCCTCGTCGAAACGGGCGACCAGCTTGTTGTCCATGGTCAGCTCCTGACCGCGTAGCGCTCGGACAGCACGTTGAGGTCGTGCAGCGACCAGATGCGCGGGTTCTTGACCCGCCGGTAGCCGGTGCCCTGGTAGCACATCTCGACCAGGCACTCGAGGTAGCCGCGCAGCTCGTGCAGGGCCACGATCTCGTCGGTGTTCATCAGGCAGGCCGCGGCGTAGGGGTCCATGTCGCGGCCGATGCGGTCCTCGACCTGCCTCATGCCGGCCTCGATCCGGGCGCGCTCGGCCGGATCCCGGGTCACGATGTTGAAGTTGTCGTCGAGCTTGGTGTTGAAGGCGCCGATCGCCAGCGTGCGCCCCTCCATCACCGCCTGCCGCGTGATCGGCGTCGAGAGCTGCACCACCGGGTCGTAGGGCAGCCCGGCCATGGCGTAGTAGCCAGCGCCCGAGGCCTTGCGCAGCAGCACGGTCAGCATCGGCACCTGGTTGGTCGAGTTGGTGTAGATCAGGTTGCTGCCGTAGCCGAGCAGCCCCTCGCGCTCGGCCTCGGGCCCGATGTCGAAGCCCGAGATGTCCTGCAGCCACAGGATCGGGAGCCCGTCGTCGTTGCAGGCGCGCGAGAAGGCCGAGATCTTGGCGATGCCCTCGCGGTAGATGGTGCCCCCCGGCCGCGACCGGCCGTGCGCGCGCGGGTGCGGGAAGTGAAGCTGGTTGTTGGCGATGATGCCGACGTAGAGGCCGTTGATCTTGGCGACGCCGGTGACCATGTCGTCGCCGGTGTAGGTCATCAGCTCGCCGAAGATCGAGCTGTCGCAGAGACGGGCGATGACCTGCCGCACGTCGTAGGTCATCCGGTGGTCGACCGGGAAGATGCCGTCGATCTCGGCCGGGTCGAAGCGCGGCGCGACCGGCTGCCCGCCGTGGCGGTAGAAGTCGCAGGCGCTGCTAGGCAGCTTGCGCAGCTCGTGCCGGATCTTCTGCAGCATGGTCTGATCGTCGGGCACGCGCTCGTCGGCGCAGTTGCTGACGTGGACGTGGACGTCGGGTCCGCCGATCGAGAGCGACGTGATCTGCTGCGACTTGCCGCCCTTGACCAGGGCGGCGCCGGCGATGACCATGT
>JAFGSX010000606.1 GCA_016934455.1 Deltaproteobacteria bacterium | reverse complement strand
GCCTGCGTCGACGATCCGCACGCAGAGCTGCTGCACCGGATCGCAGCGATAGCCGGTCGGGCACTCCGTGCTGTCCGAGCAGGTCGTCTTGTAGGGCGACGGACAGGCGGTCGCGAGCGCGATGAGCGCCACGGCGGCGATCCCCTCGAGCCACCGCGCACTGCCGCGCCTGGAGGTCCGCTGTCCGTTCACAGCGCTGCTCACTTTGACTGGGCCCATTTTTGGCGGGGCCCCGCTGATCGGCAAAAGTCTTTTTGTCCTCGCAGGCTCGGAAAAAAGCCTTTTGCCAGCCCCCCGCCACGAGGGGTCAAGTGCGGTGAGCAGCGCAATCATGGCGCATTGCCCGAGATGGTGACGTGGTAGGCGGACGGGCTGGCCGAGGTCCAGCTTTCGGCCAGCGTCTGAACTGCCTCGCCCGACAGGCTGTCGTTGTCCGTGACGATGAAATAGGGACCGCCAAAATCGCAGTCCTCCGGGAGACCGAGCTCCACAAGCTGGGAGTTGCCGTCGATCTCGAGATTGCCACCCAGCGCGTCCAGGCTGCTCAGTCCGGCCAGCGACGTCAGACCGGTGCGATAGACGTAGAGCGAGCACTCGATCGTCTGCAAGTTGGAGAGAAAAGAGACGCTGGCCGGGCCGCCATACCTCAAGGCGAGACTGCCAGAAGTATAAAAGTAGTCCTCTTCGGTCGCCGGCGGACAGGTGTCCCCGGCACTGTTCTTGACGATCGCCGCGATCGCTGTCAGCGGGCTCAAGTCTTGCAGATCCGGGTTTCCCGCGAGGTCTAGGCGGGTCAGCGTACCGCTCGAAAAGGCTCCCTCGAGCGCGCTGATGTCGGACAGCACCGGGTTGTAGGTCAGCGACAACACGCGATCCACGCCGGTCACGTTGTCCAGCCCGTGCAGTGTCAAGAGCCTCTCAAGACCGCTGAAAGCGACCGACGCGGCCTCGGTCAGACCCGACAGCGATGATATGTCCATCAATTCATCCATCCCATATTCTATTGCCAGAGTACCCTGCATAGTGATCAGCCCCTCGAGCCCGTGCAGGGTGGACAGCCGAGGCAAGCTCTGCAACCAGATACCGTGGCGGTCGCGATCGCTGCCCACGCTCCTCAGCCTCTTCAATCCGGCGATGCTGGTCAGATCCGTCAGGTACTGCACGGCCAGGTACCTTTGGACCATCCTCAGCTCCTCGAGGCCATCGAGCGAGGCCAGCACCGTCGGCGAGCCGCTAGAATAGCCGGTGATGCGAAGAGCGCCCAGCACCTCGTGCAGCCCCGAGAGACCCGCCGCGCTCTGCAGCAGCGGGTTGCCCTCGTGCTGCTGGTGCTCGGAGCACCAGGCGCCGACCCCCAGATCACCGGTCACGCGCTGCAGCGACTCGAGCCCGGCCAGGCTGGTCAGGCCGCTGTTGTCGTGGATCTGCAGATGGCCGCGCACCTCGACCAGGCCGGCCAGCGCTGTCAGATCGACGATGTCTGTGCTGTCGGCGATGTGGAGACTGCCGTCGATGACAAAGCAACCCTCGATGCCGGCAAACCGGCTTTCCAGCTCCGACTGCGAGGTCACGACGACCGAGCTACCAGCCCGGATGACCGGCGCGCTGCAGAGGACTGCAACCTCGATCTCGGCCGATACCGGCCCGCCGTTTCCCCGGCACACCAGCTCGAAGGTGTGCGACGCGAGAAGATGCACCGGCCGATCGACACCGGCGTTGCTCTCGACGCCCGGATAGTGAACACCGTCCAGCTCGCATGATGTGGCACTGGCAGCGCGGAAGTGCACCGTCGTCGTCGAGTCCCAGGGGATGTGGTCGGGGCTCACCGTCAGCTCGAGGATCTGCACGTTCCCGGCGTGGGCAGCCCCGCCATCCTGCCGCGGCAGGCAGTAGTTACCGACCAGGTAGCAGAAGTGATCGTCGCCGCAATCGTCGTCGGTGGCGCAGCGGCTGGCGGGGCCAGGGGGCGGACAGGCGGTCTGCGCGGCCAGCATCAGCAGCGCGACGGTTGGAAGCTGACCGCTCACTCCTCCCGTTCCTCCGGCAGCAGCGGCCCCTCGTACTTGCCGCAGGCCGGGCTCTCCAGCCTGTGCAGGGGCGGCTCGTCCAGGCTGGCCGCGCGCACCAGCTCGTCCACGCAGCCGAACAGCATGCCGTTGTCGCGCGGCCGGTACGACTCCAGAGCCCGGGCGTGCTGGTCGGTGTGGCGCAAGAAGCTGTCGATGACGTCGAGATCCAGCTCGGCCGCGTACTCGCCGTAGCCCAGCTTGCGCAGGTAGCGCGCGTTGAGCTCCTGCTCGTACTGACCCTCGACCGGCACCGACAGCATGGGCACGTGCAGGTGCACGGCCTCGCCCATCAGCGAGTAGCCGCCGCCGGCGATGACCGCGCGCGCGGTGCGCAGGTCGTCGATGAACTGGGTCTGCGAAAACGGGCACAGCCTGACGTTGCCCTCCTCGCCCTCGCGCCCCATGCCGTAGACGAGGAACCGGCAGGGCAGCTTCTGCAGCGTCGGCACCAGCTTCTCGTTGCTGGCCGCGGTCTGGTAGACCAGCACGTGATCGCCCGGCTCGCGTCTGGCCTGCAGCACCTCGGGCCGCAGGATAGGCGGCACCAGCGTGGTGCGCTTCTTGCGCACCGGCGGGAAGAAGAAGCTGGTGATCAGGTAATGGTAGGCACCTGGCAGCTTGATCTTGACCGCCAGCTTGGCGATGCGGAAATCGAGGCTCTTGTCATCGGTGACGTCGGGGGTGTGCTGGCAGCGGTTGATCACCTGCATGTTGTCGATGCTGACCACCGGCAGCCGGTGGTTGAGCCCGTACAGGTAGGCCCACGACTCGAAGTCGCTGATCACGAGCTGCGGCCCAAAGCCGTCCTCGGCCACCTTGCTGTAGGCCGCCACGTTGTACAGAATGCCGTGGCCGGCCTTCTCGACGTTGGTGCGGATGCTCTCGGCCAGGTCGAGCGCGTTGCCCTCGTAGTTGAGGTGCAGGCCGTGGATCTCCTGGATCGCGATCCGCTCGCGATCGCGAAAGCACTTGAGCAGGAAATTGTGGGCGCGGCCCGAGACCACCACCCGCAGCTCGTGGCCGGCCTCGAGCAGGTGCTCGATCACCACCCGGCTGCGCGTCGAGTGGCCCATCCCCTCGCCCACCACCCCGTACAGGATCCGCATCGCAACCCTCCACCGGCGGACCGACTCCCCGCGCCCACCGTCCGCTTCGACGTTGCCCACGCATTGTATCAACTCCGTGCTAGGATGGCGGTCATGGAAAACAACATCCTGGACAACGTGACCGAGCGGCTGACGGAGATGATCGTTCAGCGCGCCGCATTCGAGGCCAAGTACGGCAAGCAGGCGTCGCACTTTCTCGACAACCTGCCCGGCCTGTTTCGGCTTTTCCACCGGCTCACCTTTGACCTCGAGGTCGGCGTCGAGATGCGGCGGCTCGCGGCCGCGGTCGCCATCTACATCGCGGAGCCGCACGACTACTGCGGCGAGGCCAGCCGCGGCATCGCGGGGTTGATCGACGACATCTGGCTCGCCTATCGCGCGCTGGCGCTGATGCTCGAGCGGGTGCCGGCGGCGGACCTGCAGCGCCACTGGCTGGTGCGCGAGCCGTTCGACCACATCGTCGACCTGGCGCACAACGTCGGCGCCATCGAGTCGCAGGTGCCGTCGCGCGTGCTGACGCTGCTCAAGCAGTTTCTGGATCTGCCGACCGAGTGACGCCTCGGGCGCCGCTCGCGGGCGCGACCGCTCAGTTGGCGACGGTCGGGTCGGCCAGGCCGCACAGGTCGATCAGCTCCCGGCTGGCGCCGATCAGCTCGAACAGAGCCGCGACCACGGTCGGCGCGAACTGCGAGCCGGCCCCGCGGCAGAACTCGTCGAGCACCTGCTCCCGGCCGAGCGCCGGCCGGTAGCACTGGCCGTGGGTCATCGCGTCATAGGCATCGGCCACGGCCACGATCGCGGTGACGCGGGTGCAGGTGCCGATGCAGTCGGGATAGCCGTGTCCGTCGTAGCGCTCGTGGTGGTGCTCCACCGCGTGGGTCACCCGCAGATCGTCGACCAGGTGCGCGATCAGCCGGTGGCCGTCGCTCGGGTGGTACTCGATGACGGCCCACTCGTCGTCGGTCAGCGGCGCCGGTTTCTCGATGATCGCCAGCGGCGAGACCAGCTTGCCGATGTCGTGCAGCAGCCCGGCGAAGAAGGCGGCGTTGACCTCGTCGGCGGCGCAGCCGAGCGCCAGCGCCAGGTGGTGGCAAAGCGCAGCCACGCGGCGGCAGTGATCGTAGGTCGCCGGACTGTAGTCGCTGAGCAGGTCGAGCAGCGCCGCCACCTGGTCAGCGCGCGATCGGTCGCGCATCGCGCTGCGCTGGACCAGGTGCAGCGACCGGGTGGCCGCCACCACGGGCGGCGTCAGATCCCCGCACGCCCTCGGATCGAATGCGCCAGCCGCCGCGAACTCGCCGCTGATCTCGCCCGTCGCCATCGTAAACCTCCTCAAAGGTCTGAGTTTGAGTTTTGATGACAGCAGGTTAACTTTGGGGTCGCGAAAGCCGTAGGACATATGTCCCACTTTTTTCGCTTTTGTGGGCTCCGGAGCGGCTGCGGGCGATGACTTGTGTGCGATCGATCACGGGAACCCGGGGCGCGGCGTGACAGCGACGCCCCAGGTGACCCGCGCCACGTTGCGCAGCCCGATCTTCGACGGGGTCGAGGGGGCGATCGTCGACCGCCTGCTCGGGCAGAGCGCGACCCGCGTCATGGCCGCGGACGAGCTGGTGCTGGACGAGCAGCAGGAGGCCGACCGGTTCTTCATCCTGCACGCCGGCTCGGTCAAGGTCTTCTACCGCTCGCCCGAGGGCGTGCAGGTCGTGGTCAAGCTGTTCCGGGCGCCGGCCGTGTTCGGCGAGATGGAGTGCTTGACCGAGATCCGCTACGTCGAGGCGGTCCATACGCTGGAGAAATCGATCATCGTGGTGGTGCCCAAGGCGGCGCTGCTCGAGGCGCTGCGGCTCTCGCACGCGTTGAGCCTCAATCTGCTCAAGGACGTGGCGGCCCGGCTCTGCATCGCGGCGCAGAACGAGCGCTCGCTGACCTTTCATCCGCTCGAGACCCGGCTGGCCAACCTGTTCTTGACCTACATCGAGTTCTACGGGCTGCCGGCCGAGGACGGCATCCTGATCCGCATCCCGCTGACCCAAACCGATCTGGCCAACGCCATCGGCACGGTGCGGCGCTCGATCACGCGCGTGCTGCAGGGCTGGCAGCGGGACGGCATCGTGATCCGCCGGCAGGGACGCTACGTGGTCCGAGACTCGACCAAGCTGGCCCGGGTTAGCGATCCCGAGCTGCTGCGCATCGGCTATCGCCTGGGGGTGCCGCTGCGACCGCACGGCGCCGCCGATCGGTGACCGGGCCCAAGGCTCGGCGCTTAACTTCGGATCGGTCGCGCGCTACCATGACCGCAAACCAGGAACCCGAGCGTGACCCATGTCGATGAGAGGGCGCGCCATCGCTTCGCTGCCCGACCTGCTGGTGGTGGTCCCCCACAGCGGGCTGGTGGTCCCGGCGGAGATCCCGCTGCACAGCCTGGCGCCGGGATTTACCGCGCTGCTCCGCAACGTGGACTGGTACACCCACTGGCTGTACGATTTTCGCGACCTGTTGGACAACCGGCAGCAGGTGTTCGGCTATTGCCCGCTGCTGCTCGAGGCCAACCGCCACCCCGACGTGCTGGATGACTGCGTGCCGCTGCGGGACGTCAACGGCCAGCCGTTGTACGCGGAGGGACAGGAGCCCAGCCCCGAGCTCAGACGCCTGCTCGCCCACAAATACCTGGTCGCCTTTCACCGGCAGATCGAGGCAGGCATCGCCGCCGGCGCCGAGCTGCTGCTGGACGGTCACTCGACGGTGGAGGCGCGCGGGGTGGCCGCCAACCAGATCGACCTCATGAGCTACCAGCACACGCGAAGCGACGACGGGCCGCGCCACTACTCGCCGCCGGTCTACGTCGAGACCTACGCCGAGGAGCTGCGGCTGCGGCTGCCCGAGGTGCGGGTCACGGTCAACGCCTCGCAGTACCTCGACGTGCACGGCCACGTCTGCGCCGAGCATTCGGTCAATGCGATCGGGAGGGTCGGCAAGCGGGCGCCGGCCATCCTCCAGGAGACCTGCCAGCACCTGTACCTGAAGCCCGACGGCAGCCCGGATCTGATGGCCATGGACCGGCTGCGGCGGGCCTTTGCCGCGGCGATCCGCGCCACCGCCCAGCGCGTGCGCGCCCTGCGCCGGGCCGAGAAGCTGATCGCGCTGCACAGCCTGCGCCAGACCTTCGACTTCGACTGCGGGGCCAAGGCGCTGCAGACCGTGTTCGCCTACTACGGCGTCGAGGTGCGCGAGGACGTGCTGCTGCGCGAGCTCGGGGCCGACGAGGTCGACGGCACCAGCCTGCAGCAGATGATCGCGGTATCCGAGGCCAGGGGTTTCGTCGTCGAGGCCGGCCCGGGCTGGAGCATCGCGGACATCAAGCGCCATATCGACGAGGAGCGGCCTGTGATCGTGCTGGTGCAGGCCTGGGTCGGCCGCTACATGAACCTGCGCGACTGGCGCAACAACTGGGACGACGGCCACTACGCCATCGTGATGGGCTACAACAAAGACGTGCTCTTCTTCGAAGATCCGTCCTCCTTTCATACCACCTGGCTCAAGGAGCAGGAGTTCCTGGCGCGCTGGCACGACCAGGATCCGCGCACCGGTGAGAAGCTGCAGCGTTTTGGCATGGTGCTGCGCGGCCGCGAGCCGGCAGCGCGCAAGGTGGCGCACATGGAGTGATCGGCGCCCCGGAGCGAGGGATGGCCGCCGTCAGAACCCAGTGCCAACCGATCCAACTGGCGACCGTCAACGCGCGCTATCCGCACAGCGCGTTTGGCCTGCGCTGCCTGTGGTCCAATCTGGGCGATCTGCGCCCGCTCGCCGCCGTCCGCGAGTTCACCGGCCGCGACGGCGCCGACCGGATCGCCGACGCGCTGCTCGCCGCGCGACCGCGCGCGATCGGGCTGGGCGTCTATATCTGGAACGTCGCCATCCTGAACGAGGTGGCGCGATCGCTCCGCCGGCGCGCCCCCGAGGTGGCGATCGTGGTCGGCGGGCCCGAGGTCAGCCACGAGCACGAGACCAGCGAGCTGGTGGCGCTGGCCGACGTGCTCGTCCGCGGCGAGGCCGAGCTGGCCTTTGCCGAGGTCGCGGCCGGGCTCCTGGACCGCCGCCCGCCGGCGGCCAGGATCGTCAGCGCTCCGCCACCTGACCTCGATCGCCTGGAGCTGCCCTACGGCGCCTACAGCGACGAGGACATCGGCCACCGCATCCTGTACGTCGAGAGCGCGCGCGGCTGCCCGTTCGGCTGCGAGTTCTGCCTGTCGTCGCTGGACCGTTGCGTGCGCGCCGTCCCACTCGCGCCGTTTTTCCAAGCCATGGCGCGTCTGATCGATCGCGGCGGCCGCCGCTTCAAGTTCGTCGACCGCAGCTTCAACATCGATGTCCCGCGCGCAGTCGAGATCCTGCGCTTCTTTCACCAGCGCTGGCGCGACGGCATGCAGGTGCACCTCGAGCTCGTCCCCGACCGGATCGACCGCGAGCTGCTGGATGCCATGGCGCGCTTCCCGCCGAACGCTCTGCACCTCGAGGTCGGCATCCAGTCGTTCAACGAACCCGCGCTGCGGGCGGTCGGCCGGCGGCAGGACGTGGCGCTGGCCGAGCGCAATCTGTCCCTGCTGCAACAGACCGGCGCCGCGCTGCACGCCGACCTCCTGGTCGGTCTGCCGGGCGAGGACTGGGCCAGCTTTGCCGCCGGTTTCGATCGCCTGATCGCACGGCGGCCGCCCGAGCTGCAGATCGAGATCCTCAAGCGGCTGCGGGGCACGGCCATCGATCGCCACCCCGGTCTGAGGTTCGCGACCGAACCGCCGTACGAGCTGCTCTGTTCGGACGCGCTCGACAGCGCCCAGGTACAGCGGATCAAGCGCTGCGCGCGCTACCTAGATCTGCTTTACAACTCGGGCAATTTTCCGCGCAGCCTGGAATGGCTGTGGCGCTGCGACCGATCGCCGTGGGCCGCCCTGGTGGCATTGAGCGACGCGATCTGGTCGAACCTCGGCGCGGTGCATAGCATCCCGCTGGCCACGCTGGCCGAGCAGCTTTTCGGATTTCTGGTCGGCCGCGGCGTTGCCGACCGCCGTACCATCGGCGACGCCATCGACCGCGACTACCATCGCCTGGCCGGACGCCGCGACCGGCTCGCGTTTTTGAGCCGCGGTTGACGGCCGTCCCAGACAGTCCCTCGAGACTGTGCTATAGAGAAGAAGATGGCGAGACTCGCGCTGACCTCTCTGCTGCTGTCGGTGCTTGTCACCGGGCTGGCCGCCTGCCGCGAGCGCGTTGTGCCCTGCAAATCCGAATACGACTGTCTCGAGAAGGAGGTCTGCATCGACGGCGAGTGCCGCGCCACCTGCAACACCAGCCGCGACTGCCAGCCGGGCGAGGTCTGTCTCGGCGGCGCCTGCCGGCAGGCGACGGATGCGTCGCTGCCGGACGCACAGGCCAGTGACCGGAGCGACGGCGGCGGAAGCGACCTCCGGCCCACCGACGCCGGCACGCCGAGCGATCAGTTCTGGAGCGCCTGGTGTCGGCGCCTCTTGCGCTGCGCGCCAAGCTGGGGCCAGACGGTAGCGGACGTGCCCACCTGCGAATCGCTGATGCGACAGCGGATTGAATGCCAGACCTGGTACGCGATCGAGGATCCGACCGCGGTGCCCGGCTGTGTCGCCTGGCTGGACCAGGTTTCCTGCGACGTCACCAGCACCTGGAGCAACCCCGACTGCTGGCGCGCGATCTTCGGCGGCATCGCCGCGCTCGGCGAGTCGTGCCAGGACTATAGCTGCGAGACCGGGCTCTATTGCCACTGGACGACGACGGAGGGGATCTGCCCGGTGTGCCGGCACCCTCCGGCTACCGGTCAGGCGTGCGGCATCATAGACAACACCTATGTGCAGTGCGGATCGGACGATTACTGCACCTCATGGGACGGCGGTCTGTGCGCCGACAAGCTGGGCAACGGCGCGAGTTGCAGCGGGGACGAGCAGTGTGTCTCCGGCTTCTGCCGCCTCGGCTCGTGCGCCTCGACGCTGCAGCGCGACCAGCCGTGCGGCGAGGACGACCGCTGCTACATGGGCCTGGTCTGCCGCGGCGGCCGGTGCACCGACCCCGGCGGCAGCGGTGTCGCCTGCACAGACTACAACGGCTGCCAGATGACCCATGTCTGCCACCGCGGCATCTGCACGGCGGCCGACCCCTGCCAGCCCGCGCGCGTGGGCGAGGCCTGCACCTACAGCGCGGGCTGCGTCACCGGCACCTGGTGCAACTCCGACACCACGATCAACGAGTGCATCGCCGACACGCCGGTCAGCAGCATCTGCAGCGACTGGCGCGAGTGCGGCAACGACGCCGACTGCATCGAGGTCAACGAGGTCAAGCGCTGCGTCGCCCGGGCCGGGCTCGGCCAACTGTGCGACGTCGCCTATTGCAACCTCGACACCTACTGCGACTACAACGCGCAGCCTCAGGTCTGCAAGGCGTACAAGCCCAACGGCGTCGACTGCGACAGCGACTGGGAATGCGAGAGCTACTACTGCACGCCGACCAGCCAGATCTGCGCCGACGAGCCGCCCTGCACCATGCCGTGAGGTGACCTGCGGCCAGCCGATCAGCGGCCGTCGCTGCCCAGGTTGTGCAGCGCGATGACGCCGCCGAGCAGCCCCTGCCGCGCCCGCTGGCCGAGAAAGATGGCGCGCGCCAGCGAGTAGTTGTCCGCCAGGGTGATGGTCGGCGCAGCTCCGTCGTCATGGCGCAGCGAATCGCCGACCCGCAGCCCACCCGAATCGGCGTGGAACTCGGCCTTGTCGTCGGACCAGCCGGTGACTCCCATCGAGATCACGGCGTGCGGCTTGAAGTCACTCATCAGCTTCTGGACGCAGCCGGGGCTGTCGCCGTCGATGGCGGTGTCGTCGACCGGGAACTTGCGAGCGCAGACTATGATCTCGCGCTCTGACCCAGCGGCCGCATCGCGCACCCGGTAGCGATACTGCGGCGCGGGCGCGCCCGGCGCGGTGATCTGCTCGCCCTGTGGGGTGAGCAGTCGATCGCCAAAAGCCTCGCGCATCGCGGCGTCGATGTTCTCGGGCTGGCTGACGAACTCGCCGGTCGGATTGTTGGTGGTCGACATGAAGGTATCGTAGCCGGTGAGGAGCACGCGAACCGGGCCGTCGGTCACCTGCCGCGACGCCTCGTCGCAGTACCCGCGGATCGCCGCGCCGATCACCTCGCGCGTGCCGGCATGGCGCTGCGCCAGCGTGTAGTCCGTGCCGCCCGAGGTCCAGCGGTCGCCCGCGACGTGGAGAAAACCGATCATCGGCTCACCGCGGCGGTTGCGCGCCACGTTGCCAGAGGGCTGCTCCGCCGCGCGCTGGGTCGCGAAGAACATGTGCTCGCAGTAGTAGTCGCCCGGATCCGTACCGTGCACGACCTTGGCGTTGGCGGACGAGAACAGCACGTCCGGCAGGCCAGCGCGCGCCGGGATCGCGGCGTCGTCGATCGACGACGGCAGCCGGCTGGCGTCGTAACCGTCGCCGGCAGGGCTCCGCGGGACCGCGGGTGTCGTGGCCGACCCGGCGGCGCAAGAGGTCGTCCCGGTCTCGGTGCGCGGCGGATCGCTGGCCGCAGTCGTCGTGCGCGGTCGGTGGTGGGTCCCGGCGCGGTTGACCGGCATGCGCAACCTCCGGGCGCGTGCACACCAGTGCAGCCTGGTCGCCCGCGCCATCGACTATTATTACCTGTGACCACGCGATTTTGGTGCCGGCCACCTTGCCGCCGGCCGCGGCGTCGAGGAGTCGGAGCGATCAAAAAGCCTGCCCGCGATCTGTGCCCTCGGAGAAATTGGAGCCAAAATGGGCTCCTGGTACATAGTAAATAGGAGCCACGCGCGATGCCGCGTGGTCGTATCGTTTTCTTTGTCCGAGGGTGAGACCATGCCTATCACCACTATCCCTGGCGCAGCGACGACCCCGACCACGGCGCGGACCGATCCGGCGCCGGGCGCGTCGACGCCGCCCACCGCGCCACCAGATACCGCGGTCGAGGTGACGGTCGCGGCACCGCCCAGCCCGGACCAGGCCACGCGCACCGACGTCGGGCGCAAGGCCGCCGAGAAGCTGGTCGGGGTGGTCGACAAGTACAAGGACGTCGCCGGCACCGGCCAGGAGAGCGCGGCCGTGGGCGATCCGCGCATCACCGAGCGGCGCAACGCGCTGTCGACGCTGATCGCCGAGAAGAGCGGCAGCCTGGTGCTGCCCGCCCTGTTCGATACGCTGGGCGCCAACGTCGCCGCCGACATCCAGTGGCTGCGCGCGGCCGATCGCTCGGACTACAAGGTCGACGGCGGCAGCAAGCAGTTCGACTGGGCCAAGAGCGACATGACCGGAGCCAGCAAGCTCGAGGGCGAGTTCAAGCGCCGGGTCACGAAGGGCCGGGAGCGAGCCAAGGCGATCGAGGAGGGCAAGGCCAGATTTCTCGACGTCGGCGATGCCAGCGTGATCGGCCTCAGCATGATCGGTGACCCCACCCAGCGCGCCAACGCGCTGATGGACGCGCTGCTGCAGTTCCGCGGCCGCCTCGACCAGGCCAAACAGAAAGAGGTGGGCTGGGGCGACGACTGCACGCGAGCGGATCAGGTCGCGCCGGCGCTCATCGCCGAGCAGCGGATCGTGCTGGCGGGCGCCAGCTTCGATCCGACCGATATGGCCAAGACCCGCGACTATGCCCTGCTGCGCGAGGTGATCGCCTCGCACCCGACGAGCTCGGTCAACGGCATCTTCGAGGCGCGCAACGCGATCGGCAAGATCTACCTGGACGGCTTTGCCACCTGGGGCAACAACGACCATCCCATGGCCTGGATCAGGACCGAGGTGCCGCCCGGCGGCAGCGCCTCGGCCTATGCCGCGATTCACCACAATTTCTCGCGCGACACGCCGGGCAACGTGGCCGCGGCCATCAGGGAGTGGGTCTTCCCGCAGGGGCCGGCCGAGCGCCGCGAGGCGCTGTTCCTGGCGCTGACCGACGCCATCCTGCTCGCCCGCGGTGGCGACTCCGACGGAGCGCGGGCCGCCCTCGGAGAGCTGTCCGCCAAGGACCGGGCCACCATCAAGCCGCTGCTCGACCAGCTTGCGGCCGACGCCGGCGTCGACGTGGCGACGGCGATCACGCAGTTCATCGAGGCCGGCGCCCAAAAACCGATCTCCGGCGACCGGCGCCAGATCATCGCCGGGCTGGCCAAGAAGGCGGCCGACAATCCAGGTTACTCGTGGGAATGCAGGCGAGTGCGCGAAGCGCTGGCCGGCTTTGGCGAGCCGCTGGCGACCCAGCTCAAGCCGCTGCTCGACGCCATCAAGGACGTGAGCGACGACAAGCTCGGCGCCACCATCCAGAAGTGGCTGGACGACAACCCCAACCTCAAGCTGGCCAACAACGCCGAGATCAACCTGGGCTATCTCGCGCGCACGTACCGCTGCGTGTGCCAGGACCAGCCGTCTGTCAAGACGCTGGAGCGAGACCTGTTCAAGGCGGGCGACGCCTGGCCCGAGGTGGCGGACGTCATCGCGCGCCTGGCGGCCAAGGACGACCTGGGCACGCTCAAGGAGCTGGGCGAGGCGCGGCTGGCCATGCGCGACGCCATCGTCGCCGCCAAGACCGGCTACGAGAGGCAGGAGCTGATCCGCTTCGACGCCCAGCTCAGCCGCCTGACCTGCACCGAGCTGGGCAGCGCGGTGGACCGCGTCGGCGACTGCAAGAGCAAAGATCAGCGGTCGCTGGCGCTGCTGGCCGTGCAGACCGCGCTGCGTTCGGCTGTCGCCAGCGGCCTGCATGCGATCCGGGACCTCAACGATCCGGCGTCCAGCAAGGGCCCGCCGCTGGACAAGGTGCTGGCCGACGTCGACGCCGCCGTCGCCAGCGGCAAGGTCAGCGAGGAGCAGTATCGCGGCCTGATGTGCGCGGTCTACCGCTCGACCGCCTGCGCCATCCAGAACATGCGCAGCTATGCCGACGCCCGAGCCGCCGACGTCGCCAGCGGCGGCGCCCAGCTCGACCCGATGTTCATGGACCAGTTCGTCAAGCAGAGCCCGCTGCACTACGCCAGCGCTCTCGCCCAGAAGGGCATGCGGGTCGGCCTCAAGGAGAAGATCACTCCGCGCTCGATCGAGAACGTCGAGGGCATGCGCGTGCTCAACAGCATCGGTCCGGTGGTCTTCTCGGATCTGGTGTTCGCCGAGAACAGCAAGCAACTGGCGGAGATGGGCACCACCAAGGATCAGCTCGCGGTGCTGTACAAGCTGGAGGAGAAGAAGATGGTGGCGGTGGGCGGCCTGATGGTCGACACCGCGAATGCGCCGGGCGGCAACAGCCACCTCAACATGTACGCCATGAACAACGGCATCCCGGTGGTGGCGCTGCCCGAGCTGCGCACCAGGTACGCCGAGTTCTTCGCCAACGCCGAGCGCGAGGGCGGCGTCTACATCGACGACAAGGACGGCAGTTTTCGCATGATGACGCTGGGCAAGGCGGTCGAGGAAGGCCTGCTGCCGGGCGCCAGGGTCGGCGACGACGCCAGCATCAAGGCCGCGGTCGAGAAGATGAGGCCCGGCGTCAACCGCGAGATAACCTTTCTCAAGCCCACCACCGACGCCCAGGGCTGGGAGGTGATGGCCAAGCACGACGCCATCATCAACGACGACCGCATCACCCGCGTGGTCGAGATCTACTCGCCGCAGGAGGAGGTGGCCGGCATCGGTCGCGGCTGCCCGACCTGGAAGGAGCTGGCCAAGCTGGGCACCCACGCGCGCCACCTGGCTGGCGAGAAGGGCACCGTGCTGGCCCTGCTGTCCGAGCACCCCGTGCTCGGCAAGTACGTGCCCGGCGGCTCGCAGATCACGCCGGGCGACATCCGCGACATGCTGCGGGTGGCCAAGGCCGACGACGGCCACAGCCTGGCCGAGCTGTGGGACGCGGTGTGGACCCAGGATCCCAAGGTGGGCATCGTCACCGACGACAACTACCTGCAGAGCGCCTTCTACACCGACGCCGCCTACCGCGCCGCGACCCGGCAGAAGATGCAGGACCTGACCCGCGACAAGCTGGAGGCCGCCTTTATCGACGTCAGCGGCGATCCGCCCAAGCTGACCGCCGAGGGCGAGAAGATGTACCGGAACCTGATCAAGAACCCGGCCCTGGCCGAGAGCGAGACCGGCAGCATCATCTTCCGCTCCAGCTTCACCGGCGAGGACCGACCGGGCAAGAGCGGCGCCGGCCAGTACGAGAGCTACGTCGACCGCAAGATGGCCAAAAAGATCTACGGCCAGGACAAGACCGACGAGATGTTCGGCCGGTACGTGGCCGCGCGCGCCAAGCTGGACGAGGCCAAGAAGGGCGGCGACGCGACCGCCATCGCGGCGGCGCAGGCCGAGTACGACAAGGTCCGCGACGCCCACATCGCGTTCATGGGCCCGGCGCGCCTCAAGGCAGCGATCGGCGTCATCGAGTCGACCTGGATGCCCGAGCCGATCGAGAACAACGTGGCCGAGGGCTTTTTTCTCAAGTACATCGGCCCCACGGTGGCGGTGCAGGACTGCCTTGCACCCGACATCTCGGGCGTGACCATCTCACGCGACGTCGAGAGCGGCGGCCGCGGCCTGGTGACGGCGCAGATCGTCAAGGGCTTTGGCGGCGGCGTCGACGGCGGCAAGACCACCGAAGCGGTGATCGGCGCCGGCTCGACCAGCGTCCACATCGTCGACGGCAGTCCGGCCAGCGGCAATGCGGTCACGGTGCAGGGTATCGCGGTCAGCGACCAGGACATGCAGACCCTGCGCACGATCGTGCTCGAGACCGAGAAGTTCTTTCACGAGAAGATCGAGCCGGGCAAGGGTTACGCCGTGGACATGGAGGTGGCGCGCCACAACGGCGAGTGGAAGGTCGTGCAGGCCCGCGTCATCATGATGGACAAGTGAGAGGGATCGCGCGATGGCTTACACCACCACGGCCAGGCAGTTCGTCGAGGGCGGGGGGCTGCTGGAATTGCTGGCCCGCAGCGCGCCCAACAAGCTGACCGGCCTGATCAAGCTCGAGATCGAGGGCGACGGTGGCGGCACCTGGTACCTCGACCCGGCCAAGAACAGCATCAGCGGCAGCAGCAAGCAGAAGCCGGCCTGCATCGTGCGCGCCCAGGCGCGCGACTTCATGGCGCTGGTCGAGGGGCGGATGAGCCCGGCAGACGGCGTGCTGACCGAGCGGCTGCACATCGCGGGCAGCGCGGCCAAGGTGTCGCGGCTGATGGCGGTGCTCGCAACCGCCAACCCGGAGTGAGGTGAAGGTGGCGACTTCGTCGATCGGTCCCCGCGCGCAGGCCGTGCTGCAGGCGGTCTTCGGCGACCGCGTGCCGGCCGACAGCAGCGGCGCGCTGCGCATGCTGGCCGAGAGCCCCTTTGCCCCCACCGATCCGACCGAGTTGCAGGCGCTGCGCGCGG
>JAFGSX010000605.1 GCA_016934455.1 Deltaproteobacteria bacterium | reverse complement strand
CCGCGCGCAGGACACGACGGCGTGGTGCGGCCGGTGCGGCGAGTCCTCGCGGGCGCTGGCCAGGTCCAGCTCGATGCGGCCGGGCGTGGCCGGCCGCGGCAGCAGCACCTCGATCCAGCGCTCCTGGTCGCCGGTGTTGGTCATCCACTTCTCGTCCAGGGTCGGCGCGGCCTCCTCGTCGATGGCGTACAGCGGATAGTGGCTGTTGCGCCACGCCGCGCTGCTGGCGCGCACGCGCGCGCCGGCGCGAAAGGAGGCCAGGTTGCCGGGGCGCGGTGCGTCGGCCGGCGGCACCGCGATCGCCGGTGTCGTCGCGGGCGGCGGCGTACCGACCAGCGACAGCGCACCGGTCACCACCAGCAGGGCGTAGGCCGCCAGCGACAGCGGAAGGATGGCGCGCAGAATGCGATGCACCGGCGCCCCCGGGGCGTGGACGCGCTATTCTGCCGCGCCCAGGATCAGCGCGAACATGCCCATCTTCATGGCCACGCCGTAGAACGCCTCCTCCCAGTAGCGGGCGTGGCGCAGGTGGTCGCAGTCCATGGGCAGCTCGTCCATGCGCGGCAGCGAGTGCAGGATGATGGCGTCCTTCTTGGCCTTCTTGAGCATCATCTCGCGCGTGATCTTGTACTGCGGCGGGGTGATCCCCTTCTGCACGTCGCCCGCCTCGACCCGCGACTTGGTGTAGTCGGCCTGCACCACCGGCTCCATGTAGATCACGTCGCAGTCGTGGATCACGCTCTCGGTGCTCTCCGCCAGCTTGTACTGCACGTTGAGCTCGTCGAGCTCGGCCAAGAATTCCTTCTTGGGCGCCATCTCCGGCGGCGCCACCAGGTACAGCTTGAGATCGAACTGCGACGCCGCGTAGCAGAGCGTGTGCATGGTGCGCATGCGGTGGTCGCCGACCGCCAGGATGGTCAGGCCGTCGATGCGGCCGACGGTGCGGTGCAGGGTGTAGAAATCGGTCAGGATCTGGGTCGGGTGCTCGCCCCAGCCGTCGCCGCAGTTGATCACCGGCACGCTGCAGTGCTTGGCCGCCTCGGCCGGTGCGCCCTGCTGGAAGTGGCGCATGGCGATGACGTCGCCGTAGTACTCCAGCATGTGCA
This sequence comes from Deltaproteobacteria bacterium, assembly GCA_016934455.1. Lineage (GTDB taxonomy): Bacteria > Myxococcota > JACRCW01 > JAFGSX01 > JAFGSX01 > JAFGSX01. Next base: position 2,272 of record JAFGSX010000605.1, on the reverse strand, counting down.
CGGTGTCCTTGATCGACTCCTGGTAGAAGTCGCCGGCGCGCGTCATCTTGGCGTCGGCAAAGCCGCACACGCTGCCTCCCAGTCGCAGCATGGCCGCCTCGTGCGACAGCCGGGTGCGGGTGCTGGGCTGATAGAACGCCGTCACCAGGGTCTTGCCGGCGAGCAGGTCGCTGTTGCGGCGCTTGCGCGCGATCGGCTCCAGCTCCTGAGCCACCTCGAACAGCCGATAGAACTCGGCGCGTTCCCAGTCCTTCAGCGAGAGAACGTCCCTGCCCAAAAAGCTACGCATGATGGTCTCCTTGTCTTGTCCCTGTGCGTTGGGTGTCAGCGCTTGTCAAACATCCCGTCGAGCTGGCTCGGGTCCGGCGCGATCTCCCTCGGCTCGCCCGCCACCTTCATCACCGATGCCACGTCCTTGAGGCCGTTGCCGGTGATCAGCATCACGGTGTTCCAGCCCGGATCGACGATCCCCTGCCTGACCGCCGCCTTCAGGCCCGCCCACGAGGCGGCGCCGGCCGGCTCGGCGAAGACCGCTGCGCCGCGCGCCACCTCGAGGATGGCGGCCAGGATCTCGTCGTCGCTGACCGTGACGCCGAAGCCCTGGCTGGCCCTGACCGCCTGCACCGCGGCGTCGCCGTCGCGCGGCAGGCTGACCGAGATCGAGTCGGCCACGGTGTCGCCGCTGACCGGCCGGATCACGCCGTCGCCCTTGACCGCGTCGACGACGGCCGCGCTGCCGCTGGCCTGCACCGCCAGCAGCCGCGGCAGCCGGTCGATGAAGCCGACGGCGTGAAAGTCGCAAAAGCCCTTCCAGACGCCGCTGATGATGTTGCCGTCGCCCACCGGCACCACCACCAGGTCCGGCACCTGCCAGCCGAGCTGCTCGCAGATCTCAAAGCTGACCGACTTCTTGCCCTCGCGGGTGTAGGGGTTGAAACCGGTGTTGCGATTGTACCAGCCAAAGCGGCGGGTCGCCTCGAGGCAGAGGTCGAACGCCTGGTCGTAGCTGCCGTCGACGGCCAGCACCTCGGCGCCAAACGCCAGGAGCTGGGCGATCTTGGCGCGCGGCGCGGCCGCCGGTACGAAGATGCGGGTCTTGATCCCGAGCGCCGCTGCCAGCACCGAGGTCGCCGAGGCGGCGTTGCCGGTCGAGGCGCCGGTCACCAGCTCGGCGCCGATCTCGCGGGCCCGCAGCAGCGCGATGGCGCTCGCCCGGTCCTTGAACGACGCGCTCGGGTTGCGGCCGTCGTCCTTGAGGTGCAGCGAGCGCAGGCCGATCGACCGCGCCAGCTTCGGCGCCGGCAGCAGCGGGGTCCAGCCCACGGTCGGAAAGTCGATCCGCGACGCCACCGGGTAGAGCGGCGCGTAGCGCCACAGGGTGCGGTCGTCGCTGCGCGCCAGCTCGTCGCGTCGCCACGCCGACCTGATCGCGGGGTAGTCGTACTCGACCTGCAGGTTGCCGCCGCAGCCCGGGCAGACATAGACCGCCGGCCCGACGGCGGTGGTCGCGTTGCACTTGACGCAGCGCAGGCCGCTGACGTGGTCGCGGCCGGGCGCGGCAGGCTCGGTCGTCACGGCACGATCCTGGTCCCGGTCTCGCCCGCCAGAGCGCGCGCCAGGTTGGGCGGATCGGTGATCAGCCCCTCCTTGCCGCCGCCCTCGAGATACTGCACCAGCGCCTTGATCTTGGGCAGCATGCTGCCCGGCGCAAAGTGGCCCTCTTCGATGTAGCGCTTGGCCTCGGCCACGGTCATCCTGTCGATCGCCTTCTGGTCGGGCTTTTTGAAGTTGATGTAGACCTTCTCGACCGCGGTCGAGATGATCAGCATGTCGGCCTTGATGTTGCGCGCCAGCAGGCTCGATGCGAAGTCCTTGTCGATCACGGCGTCGGCGCCGATCAGCTCGCCCCGATCGTTGATCACCACCGGGATACCGCCGCCGCCCACGGCCACGACGACGAAACCGCCTTCGATCAGCTTCTGGATGGCGCCCAGCTCGATCACCTCCTTGGGGATCGGCGATGCCACCACCCGCCGGTAGCCGCGGCCGGCGTCCTCGACGACGTTCCAGCCCGCCTTGGCCTTGCGCTCCTCGGCGGTCGCCTGGTCCATGAAGCTGCCGATCGGCTTGGTCGGCTTCTGGAACGCCTGGTCCTGGCGATCCACCAGCACCTGGGTGACCACGGTGGCGACCGGGATCTTCCGCGGCCAGTCCCGCATGATGTTCCACATCGCCTGCTGGATGTTGTAGCCGATCGCGCCCTGGGTATCGG
>JAFGSX010000604.1 GCA_016934455.1 Deltaproteobacteria bacterium | reverse complement strand
GGGACTGCGCGGCCACGTGGTGGATGACGCGGATGTCCTCGTCGGCGCCCAGCGGCAGGCTGAGCGAGCCGCCGGGACCGGTGGTCTGCAGCACTCCCTCGCCGCTGAAGGCGCCGCCGATGAAGATGTTGACCGGGCCGCGCAGAATCGGCAGCCGGCCGCCGTTCTCGACCTTGGCGGTCAGGTAGGCGGTGGTGGCGAGGGCCGGCGTGGTCTCGTAGCTCAGGCTGGCCCGGTAGCTGGTGCTGGCAAGCGGCACTCGCAGCCGCTGGCCGTCGCTGGCGACGCTGGCCGGCGCGGCGGCGCGGAAACAGTAGTCGAGGCCGCCCGCCACCATCGCCGGAAGTGTCCGATCTGCGAACGAGGGCCTGCTCCAGGTCGTGGGATCGAACAGCGCGAGCGAGGTCGCGGGCCGGGGCGGGGCCGCCGATCGACCGCCCGACCTGCCCAGCGCCTGCGGTCTTGGCGATCTCACTCCCGGCGCCATGTCCGCGCTCGGCTGGGCGCTGGGCGTGCTCGCCAGAACCGCGAAACCATATTCGGCATCGTCGCGCTTGTCGCGAACGAGGACCTCGGACTCGACCTCGGCCGCGGGTTGCGGAGGGGGTGCCGCAGAGCGGATCGCTGGCGCCCGCTGCCGCTTGGTGCCATCGCGCGCAATCGCGGCTCCGGAGCCGGCCGCGAGCAGAACATCGAGCACGGCCAGCCGCTCCTGCAGCACGGCCTGGCGCGATCGGCGCTCGGCTTCCAGCGGATGCAGCCCGGCCCGCGGCGCGGCGAGGCGAGGCGGCGCGGCCGGTGTGCGCTCGGGCCGCGGCTTCGGTAAAAAGTCCTTGCGCTCGCCCAGGGTCCAGGTCAACAGCTCGGGGAGCTGGATATCCTGGCCCGGAATGCTCGTCGACAGCACGAGGTCGACCCGGTCCCAGGCCTCGCCGCTGCCCTGCCGCACCTGGCCCGCCGTGTTCAGGGTCACCTTGCCGTCCTGGGGCGAATAGTGCAGGTCATAGGCGGGCCACCAGGCGGCGCCCGGCACCATGTAGACGAGCTCGAGCGACACCGGCCCGGCCTTGGTCACCTCGACCATCGCCAGCACCTGGACGCGGCGGTCGCTCATGGCGCCCAGGTCGTAGCGCGCGACGTCGGCCTGGGTCTTGGCGTAGTCCTCGGCCAGCTTGGCGCGATCGAGCTGCAGCTTTCGCGACGCCTCGAGCGCCGCCGCCTCGCGCGCGGCGACGAAGTCCAGGCTGCTGATCCAGCCGTCGACGCTGAGCGCGGGCGGCGTCTTGCCGGCGCGGTCCTTCTCGGCCATCGCCTTCTTGGGTGCCACGCTCCTGATCAGGTCGAGCTCCGCCTTGAGCACTGATTGCTCGGCGTCGATGCGCGCCAGCCGGTCCGAGAGGGACTCGAGCTTCTCGATCAAACCGTCGACCTGCTCGATCGACAGCCGCTCGCGCTCGATCGGCGCGATCTCGACGCGCAGGACCTGGCCGCCGCTGGCCGTCACGTGCACGGTGTTGAGCAGCGTCGCGCCCGGCAGATCCGGCAGCCGCAGCGCATGCGATCCGCTCTCCAGACGGACCGTGCCGCTGCGCTTCACGCGCGCGCGGTCGCTGAACACAGTCACCTCCCGGATCGGCGCCGCCAGCTCGCTGGCCTGGTCGGCCAGATCGGGGCCCGACGAGATCTCGGGGACGGCTGCCGGCATGAGCGCGAACAACAGGATGCCCAGCATGGTGTGCTCCTCTACCTCTTTTTTCTCTTGCTCTTGCCACTCTTGCCCGGCGCGCGATGTGGCGGCTGCCTGGCGTCGGGCGTCGCGCGGTGTCGGCGCGCATTCCACAGCGCCTGGCCCATGCCGACCAGCAGCAGCGCAAAGGCGGCCCAGCCGAACCAGTTGCCCACCACCATGAACACGGTGCGGCCGGTCATCATCGGTACCTCGTCGACCACCACCTCGCGCGTCCACTGGCCGGATCGCCGCTGGATGCGGCCGACCGGGTCGATGAAGACGCTGATGCCGGTGTTGGTGGAGCGCACCAGCGGCCGTCGGTTCTCGATGGCGCGGAAGCTGGCCAGCACCAGGTGCTCGAGCGGCTCGGTGGTGTCGCCGTACCACGAGTCGTTGGTCAGGTTGAAGATGGCGTGAGGCAGTACGGTCGCGGCCTGCGAGTTGCCGATCAACAGATCGCGGATCAGGCCGGGGAACAGATCCTCGTAGCAGATGTTGAGCGACAGCAGGTAGCCCAGGAAAGGGACCGGCTCCAGGCTCTGGCCCGGGTAGTAACGGCCGGAGTAGGGCGACCACTTGTAAATGATCGGAAACAAGTCGCCGCCCGGAATGTACTCGCCAAACGGCACCAGGATCCGCTTGTCGTAGCGGCCGAGCACGCGGTGGCTGGCATCGGCGAGCAGCGCGCTGTTGTAGCGCTTGCGCAGGCCGCCCTCGGTCTCGAGCGTCAGCGCGCCGAACAGCACCGGGGTGGTGAGCGGGCCGAGCACGCGCGATGGGAGCTGGTCCTGGTCGCGCCGCAGGTAGTCGTTGTAGGCGCCCTCGGGCCAGACCAGCAGATCGATCGGCTGTTGCTTTATCGCCTCGAGCGACATCCTGTGCTGGGTGCGCAGGAAGCCGTCGCGATCGGCGTGCTTGGCCTGGGCGCCGAGGTTGGACTGAATCAGCGCCACCTTGATCTTGGGGGCGGCCGCGGTCTGCGCGTCGACCGAGGCGATGCGCCAGGCGCCGTAGCCGAGCAGGAGCAGCAGGTAGCAGGCGAAGACAGCCAGCAGGCGGCGCGGCAGCGGGCGCCGTCCGATCAAGCTCTCGGTCACCTCGTAGACCAGGGAATTGCAGAAGACGACGAAGAAGCTGACACCCATGATGCCCGTGAGGTCGGCGATCTGGGTCACGGCCGGCAGCAGGTACTGCGAGGCGCCCAGGTAGTTGGGAAAGATGTACGGATAGAAGTGCTCGATGCCGACCCAGACCAGCGGCGCGGTCCAGCCCACGGACCAGCCGTTGTCGACGCGCAGCCGGCGCACGCACCAGGCGAACAGCGCCAGGCTGACCGCGTTGATCGCGGCCAGGCCGAGGCAGCCGATCGCCGCCAGCGGGAGCGGCAGAAAAGCGAAGACGCGGAACATGTGCACGACCCAGTAGAAGCCGCCGGCGTGGCCCACCGTCCCGGTCACCCAGCCGATGAAGAAGGCGCGCCGCGGCGTGGCGTCGCGGATCGCCCACAACATCGGCACCATGAAGATCCACTCGAGGTAGAACTGATCGAGGCCGACGTAGCCGACAAAGCCGAGCCCGCCGGCCAGCACGGCCAGCGCCCAGGGGAGCCATCTCGCTATCGCGGCGCGTGGCTGCACGGGCGGGCCATCCTGTCCTGGCGGATCGGTGGGCTAGGAATCCTCGGCCGTACGATCGAGAGCGACGGCGTCCTCGCTGCCGGCGTCCTCCCCGCCGCTATCCTCGATGCCGCCGTCCTCGGCAACGCGGTCGCTGGCGCTGGAGTCGGTGGCGGCTCCGGCGTCGCCGCGGTCCTCGACCGCGCCCGCGTCGTGAAGCGCGCGGTCCGGAGCGCCGGCGTCGACCACGATCGGTGGCGGCTCGCGCGCGGTCACGGCGAAGCTGTAACTGTCGGGTGCCAGCGCCGGGTCGCGCGCGGTCTTGCCGGCCGAATCGCGCGCGGTCAGGGAGTAGTAGATGCGCGTCGAGCGACGCGGCCCCGGGATCAGGCAGTTCCAGGTGTCGGTGTTGCCGTTTCGCTCGCAGTCGACGGCGATCGGCGCCGCGGGCAGGCCGATCTGGTAGTCGAGCTCGACCTCGATCACGCCGTAGTTGTCGACGACCACGGTGCTCACCGTGTACGGGCCGACCGGGTCGACGGTATCGCTCAGGATCAGCGTGTCGATGAAGAACGGCGCCTCCTCGTCGCAGGCGACGGCGAGCAGGCATGCGCCGAGCAGTGACCAGGTGGCGGGTTTCATGACCATCGACCGTACCAAGGCGCGGCCGCCGGCGCCAGCGCCAACCCGCTGGCGGCACCGCGGACGCCTCGATCGCGGTAGTGGTATCGGGTAGAGTGGAAGGTCACTGATCTCGAGGCCGCACATGAAATGGATGAGCATGGCGCAAACGATGTCTGTCGCGTGCGCGACTGGTCTGGCTCTACTCGGTTGTCCCTGGCAATGGCGGTACGACGATTGCAAGGCTGCCGGCACGTGCCAGTGTCGAGGGCCGGGCGACTGCCCGGCCGGCCAGGTGTGCATCAACGGCTTCTGCGGCACGGTGCCCGACGCCGCGATCCAGTTGCTCGGCTTTGGGCAGGTCTGCACCGCCGACGAGCAGTGCGCCTCGGGGTATTGCATCCCGGCCGCGGCTGGTACCTTCAGCGTCTGCACCGCCCGCTGCGAGGGAGACTGCCCGCCGGGCTGGGACTGCAAGGTGCGGCCAGGCGAGCCGCCGGTGAGCCTGTGCGTGCAGCACGCCGATCGGCTGTGCCTGGGCTGCACCGTCGATGCGCACTGCCATCCCGCGTTTGGCGATAGCTGCATCGAGGTCGGCAATGCCCACGTCTGCGGCATGGACTGCAGGTGGGAGCCTTGCCCGGCCGGGTATAGCTGCCAGACCGTCGGCACGACCACCGGCGACAGCCAGCAGTGCGTGCCCGCGACGGGAAGCTGCGACTGCACGCCCGACAACGTCGGGATGACCCGCGCCTGCACCGCTTCGAGCGTCATCGGCACCTGCTTCGGCGAGACCACCTGTCAGGCCAGCGGCGACTGGACCGAGTGCACCGCCGCCCAGCCGCAGGCCGAGATCTGCAACGGTCTCGACGACGACTGCGACGGCCTGTTCGACGCCGACGACCCGTCGGTGGACATCAGCGGGTTGCCCGGCCAGCCGCCCTACCCGACCTGCCAGAAGGGCCCGGCATCGACCTGCACCGGCCTCTGGACCTGCCGCCAGGACGAGGCCGGCAATTACGACTGGTTCTGCGACGCCGTCGATCCGGTGGAGGAGATCTGCGACGGCCTCGACAACGACTGCGACGAGGAGATCGACGAGACGTTTCGCGACGTCTCGGGTAGCTATGTGCACCCGCGCAACTGCGGAAGCTGCGGCTACGACTGCGCGACGCTGATCCCGCACCTGGCGCGCGACGAGCAGGGCCAGGTGCTCGCGGACGCCGTCGACTGCGTGCTGCGCCAGGGAGCGCCGTCCTGCGTCCCGCGGCGCTGCGAGATCGGCTACGCGCCCTACCCGGAGCGCGATCCGATCACCTGTCTGCATCTGGTCAGCCCGCAGTGCCGCCCCTGCACGACGGTCGGCGACTGCCTGTTGAGCAACGATCGCTGCCAGCAGGTCGGGGTCGATCCCCACGGCTCGTGCCTGCAGGGCTGCGGCCCGGGCGCTCCCTACGGGACCTGCAGCGGGCTGGTCGGCCAGACCGGTTGCTGCCCCGAAGGCCACACCTGCGAGCGGCTCGGCTCCGCGCTGGTCTGCCTGCCGGTCTCCGGCTCGTGCGACTGCAACCTCGACAACATCGGAATGGTCCGCTCGTGCTTCGTCGAGGGCAGCGCCGGCGTGCGCTGCGTCGGCCAGCAGACCTGCCAACTCGACGCCGCCGGCAACGCGGCCTTCGACGAGTGCGACGCCTCGACCACGTCGATGGAGGTGTGCGACGGCGTCGACAACGACTGCAATGGCGTGATCGACGATCCGTTCTTCGACCACCAGGGCAGCGGCACCTACGACGTCGACGAGCACTGCGGCGACTGCTCGACCAACTGCCGGGCGCGCTGGAATCCCGAGATCCAGCACGCGATCGGCGGCTGCGTGCTCGGCGAGCCGCGCCGCCAGCCGCAGTGCCAGATCGTGGCCTGCACCGAGAACACGGTCGGCGGCGGTGGCGAGTGCAGGCTCGACGGCGATTGCCCGTCCGGCTGGAGCTGCGATCCGCAGTTCTTCGTCTGCCGCCGGAGCTGCGGCTCCCCGTCCGATTGCGGGGCCGGCGCCGGCTGCGTCGACGGCGAGTGCGCGTTCGAGTGCAGCGGCGACGAGAGCTGCCGGCAGCGGGCCGGCGCCGTAAGCGTCTGCCGCGAGGGTTTTTGTCGCAGCGATTTCCTCTACCACGACGTCGACGCCATCAGCAGCAACGGCTGCGAATGCCCGGCCCCGCTCGGGGCCGACGGCGACGAGCCGGACGTCTACCCGACCTATCCGCAGCCCGGGGTCCCCTACGTCGATCGCAACTGCGACGGCGTCGACGGCGATGTCGCCCGCGCGCTGTTCGTGTGGGCGGAATCGACCGACCGCCAGGGCACGCGCGAGGCGCCGTTCGCGTCCATCGGGGAGGCGCTGGCGGCGTTCGACCCGGCGCGCCACACGCAGATCCTGGTGGCCGCCGGCTACTATCCCGAGACCGTCTCGCTGGCCCCCGGGGTGCGGCTGTTCGGCGGCTATGCACCTGGTTTCGCGACCCGCGACGTGGCGCTGTTCCCGACCATCATCGCCGGTCCCGAGCCCGACTTCTCCCAGGCCGACCATCCGCGCGGGGTGGTAAATGCGGTCGGCATCCAGGGCGCCGAGGCGGTGGTGGCCGGCTTCGTGATCTACGGTTTCGACGTAACCTTCCGGGTCGCGGCCGGCGCCGTCGGCGTCAACAGCCACGCGGTGTACGTCAGCGACTGCTCGGCGACGCTGCGGATCGTGAACAACATGATCATCGGCGGTCGCGGCGGGGCCGGTGGCCACGGCAGCGCCGGCGGCCCCGGCGCCAGCGGCAGCAACGGCGGCCGCGGCAAGGACTCGCGCGAGTGCCAGAGCATCACCTGCAACGGCGAGTCGCAGCTCGGCGGCACCAGCGGCGGCAATGCCTCGTGCAGCAGCGCGACCGGACAGCCGGGCGCCTCGGCCAGCGGCGATCGCGACCCTCAGGACTACCAGAGCGCAGCCGGCGGCAACGGCCTGGGCGGCAGCAACGCGATCTACAGCTCGGCCAGCAACCCGGATTGGGCCTACCTGTGCAAGTACGACTGCGTGGTGCCGCAGAACATGACCGGCGGCGATGCCCAGCCGGGCGGCAACGGCTCGGACGGCAACGGCGGTCGCGGCTGTAGCAACGCCGACGGCTCGATCGTGTCCGGCGAGTGGCGCGGCGGATCCGCTGGCGGCGGCGGGCGCGGCGGCAACGCCACGGGCGGCGGCGGCGGCGGGGCAGGAGGCGGTCGCCCGCGCGGCGTCGACGCTCGTCTCGGTCGGCGACCAGGTGTGGGCGTCGGCGTCCGCAGTGCGCGAGCTCGCCGC
>JAFGSX010000603.1 GCA_016934455.1 Deltaproteobacteria bacterium | reverse complement strand
TGCCAGCTCGGTGCCCGGCACGGCCGAGGTGGTGCGCAGGCGGACGAAGTCCGGTTGGATCGCTACCAGGGCCGACGCGGTGTCGTCGGCGTGAGCAGCCGACAGCCGGCTTCCGCCCAGCCCCGGCATGACGTATTCCGAGAGCTCGAACCCGGCCTGCTTGGCCCGCTGCCCGGCCTCGATCTGCTGGCCGCGGGTGGCGCCCTTCGAGATCAGCGCGAGCACCTCGTCGCAGCCCGACTCGAGGCCGACGTGCAGGCGATCGAGCCCGGCCTCGCGGATGCGCCTCAGATCGCCGGCGCCGCGGTGGACCAGGGTATGCGCCCTGGCGTAGGCGGTGATGCGCTCGACTTCGGGAAACCGCTCGCGGATGCCCTCGACGATGCGAACCAGGTCATCCGGCCTGGTCAGCAGGGGATTGGCGTCCTGCAAGAAGGCGGTGCGCGGAACCGGCCCGGCGCCGAGCGCCTCGCGCATCGCGTCCAGGTCCGCCAGCACCTCTTCGGCGCTGCGCAGCGAGAAGCGCTGCCCCTTGTAGACCGGGCAAAAGGCGCACCGGTTCCACGGGCAGTTGCGCGACACCCGCACCAGCAGGCTGCTGGCCTCGGACGGCGGCCGGATCGGGCCCTGTTCGAAGCTGCGCATCGACCGCATGGTCGAACCGCGACAGCGGACCCGTCAAGAGATAGGATGGCGTGCCGTCTGATGGCGCGGGGAGCGAGGTAGCCGCGATGCGTGTGGTGGATGACCTTTTTGCCTATGTCTGGCGTGGCCGGGACAACAACTGCAACAGCTACGTGTTCGCGCGAGCCCTCGCCGACGGCAAGCACGTCCTGATCGATCCCGGCCACGTGACGACGCCGGCGCTCGGCGAGGCCGGCATCGCTCGCCTGGCGGAGTCCATGCAGGACGATGGGCTGGATCTCAAGGCGACAGGTCTGGTGCTGCTAACCCACTGCCACCCGGACCACTGCGAGGCCGCCAATTCCGTGCGCGAGGATTCGGGAGCGCTGGTCGCGGTGCACGAGGCCGAGGTCGACCTGCTGCGACAGGGCGGCTGCAAGGTCGATCTGGTCCTGGTCGAGGGCGATCTCAAGCTGGGACCCGCCGCCGAGCTGGAGCTGCGGATCCTGCACGTCCCCGGTCACTCGCCAGGTCACATCGCCATCTACTGGCCCCGGCACAAGGTGCTCATCGCCGGCGACAATGTTTTTTTCAGGAGCGTGGGCAGGGTCGACCTGCCGGGAGGCGATGTCCGCGCCATGGCCAGGAGTCTGCGGCGGCTGTCCGAGCTGGACGCGGACTATGTCCTGTGCGGTCACCCCTACGGGCACCCCGGTGTGATCGAGGGCCGCGCCGCGGTGCAGGAGAACTTCGAGTCTATCCAGGACATGATGGGATTCTAGGGGACGCGATGGCCAGAGAGATCAAGAGCACGCTCGAGCTGGCGCTGGAGAAGATCGCCGACCTGCCCAGGCTGACCGACGAGGAGCTGCGCCAGCAGCAGGAGGACGAGTACCGGCCCCGGGGCGAGGCGCTGGCGACGAGGTTCCTGTCGGGAGAGGTGGCGGATTCGTCGCTCGAGGCCGAGCTGGGCAGATGGAAGGAGGGAGCGGCGGAGATCGTGCGCCGCTCGTTTTTGATGCGGCTGTGCCGGGCCATGCCGCTCGGCGACGAGGCGACCGCGCTCAGGGTTTTTACCGCGGTCGAGGCGGTCTGCGGAGGCAGCGGCGCCGAGGCCTTGGCGCGATACCGCCAGTTGGCCCAGAGCTTCCGACAGCTCCGGCAGCGGGAGAGGACGTCGGTCGAGCAGGCCGAGCGGGAGCGCTTGGCTGCGGCGGGCATCTCCGGATCTGCCGTGCGCGTCGACCTGGCGGACAATCCCTCGTGGCTGAGGCGGGAGCGCGAATTGCTGCGCGAGCTGGAGCCTGCGCTCGACCGTCTGAAGAGGGAGTTGCTGGACGCGGTGCTCGAGCCGGGTCGATCGGGAGAAGCGGCCGACGCGGCCGGCGGCCGGGAGCGCTGAGGCGCGCGTTACCCGGCGCTGGTTGCCGCCACCGGCGTCGGTGCCGGTTTGCGCCCCAGCGCCTCGGCCCAGCGGATGCGTCCGGTGAGCTGCATCAGCAGGAAAAGCGTCAGCACCGAGAGCACGGTGACGGTCAGGCCGGTGTAGCCCTCCCAGAAGTGGGCCAGCGAAAAGCCGACCAGGTAGACGAGCTGGGCGAGGGCCGCCTCGACGAAGGCGAAGCGCGGCGACACCACCAGCCGCAGGTAGGTGACGACGAGGAATATGCTCACCGCGCTCGACAGCACAAAGGCCGGGACGAGCTGGACGTGGTCTACCGAGTAGCCGAACAGCAGGTGAAAGGCGAAGAAGGCGCCGGCCAGGAAGAAGTAGTTGATGGGGTGGATCTCGATGTTGCGCAGCGTGGCCAGCACGAACATCAGCAAAAAGAAGAACAGCACCGAGATCGGAGCCGAGAACGCGAGCTGGGCCGCCATCTCGCCGGGCTGGATGCGCGCTGGCATCACCATGCCGATCTGCTGGCCGGTGACGGCGCGGGCGAATTTCCACTCCAGGGCGTGGCCGGTCGCTGTCTCGCTTCGCGTCGACGGCGACATGGTGGCGGCCGGGAAATCGATGGCCTTGAAGTCGGTGGTCATGGCGAGCGCGAAGTCCTCCAGGTTGCCGACGCCCGGCGCCGGCAGGTAGCGCCACTCGTCCATGCCGCGGCTGTGGTAGCTGATCTCGATCGGCACCCGCTGGCCGGGCTGCACCTCGACGAACAGGTCGATCCGGCCGTCGACCGGCGTCGCCTCGCTGCCGCGATCGGCCTCGGCCACGGCGATGCGGAAATTGTCGTAGATGCCGGAGGCGTCGGGAAAGCTGAAGCTCACCTCGAGCTGGCCCGGGATCGGCTCGCGGTGCCGGTACTCCCAGGCCCCCTTGAAGTCGATGTTGTAGAGCGAGTACCAGACCAGCCCCTTGAGACGCTGGTCGAGCGTCAGGCCGACGGCGATCCTGGTCGAGGCGGGCATCAGGTTCTTGCTGTGGTGCACCTTCTCCATCCGGCGCACGGTTCGCTCGCGGCCGTCCGAGGTCTCGGTGCTGATGCGTTCCTCCAGCGTGTCCCAGTGGAAGATCAGCGCCGGCGCCTGCTGGCTCTGCGGGCTGCCCCACAGCTCGCTCACGCTGCCGCGCAGCGCGCCGCTCTGGCTCGCGCTGCGCTGGAGCATGACGCCGCCCAGCACCAGCCAGGCGATGCTGACCAGGCCGAACACGAGGATGATGCCGACGATGCGCTTTGCTGAAGACATGTCTCCTCCCGTGGCTCTGCTCCGGCTTCGCGGCGCTCGCTGTGCGCCGCGGTCGGCAGCGATCTCACGTGGTCGAGTGTAGAGAATCCGCGTCGCGGTGCGGGTGAAGTGTCGGAGAAGTTCTCGTGGCAAAATTGTGACGGCGGCCCTGCGCGCTGCCGGAAATGCGATGGCAGACAGTTGAAAAAGTTGATCAAATCGAGGGGGTTGGCGGTATCTAGATCGTAACCGGGGGAATGCGCGGGAGGTTCTTGTGCCGATACGAGGCTCGGGTGCCGGCCCGGTCGATGGCGCGCGCGTCGCCATCGATCGCCAGTCCGAAACGCGCTGGCGACCCGCTCCTGCGCTCGACCAGGTGCGGCAGGACCGCGCGTTGCTCAGGCGCGGCCAGTCGGGCGAGGCGGTGCGCCAGCTTCAGCAGATGCTCAACGCCAGCGGCGCACAGCTCGACGTGGACGGTCTCTTCGGTCCGGCCACCGAGCAGGCGGTGCAGCGTTTTCAGGCGCAGCAGGGGCTGGATCCCGATCGCCTGGTCGGCTCGCTGACCCTGAGCGCGCTGGAGCGGGGTGGCAGCGTCGAGGCGGCGGATGGAGGAGACGCGCGCCGCGCCAGAGCGGCCGCGGTCGGCACCGGCGACCGGCTGGCCGGAGCTGCCGAGCGCGCACCGACGCTGGGAGCCGAGGCTCCGGCCGGGCGCACCGGCGTGCACGGCTTGCTCAGCGCTGGCACTCGGTTGACCCGCGGCGACATCGACTGGGACCACCCCGCGATCCGTCCGCCCGGCGGCCAGGTCACCCAGCCCAGCCCGCAGGCCTTTGCGGCCGCGGTCAAGGCATACGACGAGGCGGTCAGCCGGGGCGAGGTGCGCAACCACAAGATGACCCTGATCGACTTCTCGCAGCCGTCGACCGAGCCGCGGATGTGGGTCATCGACATGGACAGCAAGCGGTTGCTGGCCCAGCACCGGGTGGCGCACGGCTCCGGCTCCGGAGACCCGCGCGACGCGCGCATGGCGTCGAGCTTCTCCAACCGCAGCGGCAGCCACCAGAGCTCGCTCGGCACCTACATCACGGCCGAGACCTACCAGGGCAACCACGGCCGCTCGCTCAAGCTGGACGGCAAGGAGACCGGTTTCAACAGTCAGGCCCGCAGCCGCGCCATCGTCATGCACGAGGCCGACTACGCCAGCGACGACTTCGTTCGCCGCAACGGCTACCTGGGCCGCAGCCAAGGTTGCCCGGCCCTGGATCCGGCGGTTGCCCAGGACGTCATCGACCTGGTCAAGGGCGGCAGCGCCATGCTCATCTACGCCGAGGATCAGGACTACCTGCGGCGCAGCAGTTACCTCAATCGCTGACCGCTTCGACCGTCGCCTGATCCACAAGTCGTGGCGTGCGCGCCCCGCGGTTTGGGGCTATGACAGGGCCAGGAGAACCTGCCGATGGCCGCCGACACGCCGCGCACGATCTATCTCAGGGACTACCTGCCACCAGATTTTCTCGTCGACACGGTCGATCTGCGCTGCGAGCTGGGCGAGGAGACGACCCGGGTCCGCTCGCGGCTTGCGCTGCGGCGCAACCCGGCGCGGCCGGCCGGAGCCCCGCTGGTGCTGGACGGCAAGGAGCTCGAGCTGGAGTCGATAGCGCTCGACGGACGGCCGCTGGCGGCGGGCGAGTACCAGGTCGATGCCGAGCACCTGACCGTGGACCGCGTGCCAGACTCGTTTGCGCTCGAGCTGGTCACCGCGATTCGGCCGCAGGACAACACCGCGCTGTCGGGGCTCTACAAGTCGAGCGGCAATTTTTGCACCCAGTGCGAGGCCGAGGGCTTTCGCCGCATCACCTACTATCCCGATCGGCCGGACGTGATGGCCAGCTTCACCACCACCGTCGTCGCCGACCCGGCGCGCTACCCGGTGCTGCTGTCCAACGGCAACCTGGTCGATCAGGGCGCGCTCGCCGACGGGAGGCGCTGGGCCACCTGGCGCGACCCGTTCAATAAACCGGCCTACCTGTTTGCCCTGGTGGCCGGCGATCTGGTCTGCGCCGAGGACCGCTTCACCACGATGTCGGGCCGCCAGGTCAGGCTGCAGGTCTACGTGCAGCAGCCAAACGCCGACAAGTGCGAGCACGCGCTGCGCTCGCTGCAGCGCGCGATGCGATGGGACGAGCAGGTCTACGGCCGCGAGTACGATCTCGACGTCTACATGATCGTGGCGGTCGACGATTTCAATTTTGGCGCCATGGAGAACAAGGGGCTCAACGTCTTCAACTCGAAGAACGTGCTGGCCAAGCCCGAGACCGCCAGCGACGAGGACTACGAGGCGATCCAGGGCATGATCGGACACGAGTACTTTCACAACTGGTCGGGCAACCGGGTCACCCTGCGCGACTGGTTCCAGTTGAGCCTGAAGGAGGGCTTCACGGTCTTCCGCGACCAGCAGTTCACCGCCGATATGACGTCGGCCGCGGTCAAGCGCATCCGCGACGTGGCCGTGCTGCGCAGCGCCCAGTTCCGCGAGGATGCCGGCCCGCTGGCGCATTCGGTGCGGCCCGATTCGTACGTCGAGATAAGCAACTTCTACACCGTCACCGTCTACAACAAGGGCGCCGAGCTGGTGCGCATGCTGCACCACCTGCTCGGCGCCGAACGGTTTCGGCGCGGCACCGACCTCTACTTCGAGCGCCATGATGGCCAGGCCGTCACCACCGATGACTTCGTGGCCGCGCTGCAGGAGGCGTCCGGTGTCGACCTGACCCAGTTCAAGCGCTGGTACACCCAGGCCGGAACCCCGCTGCTCGAGGTCGGCGCGGTGACCGACGCGGCGGCGCGCACCTGCACGCTCACCGTCCGGCAGTCCTGCCCGTCCACCCCCGGCCAGCCCGACAAGGAGCCTTTTCACCTGCCGTTCGCCATCGGGCTTATCGGATCCGACGGCCGCGAGCTTCCGCTGCGGCTATCCGGCGAGCCAGAGGCCGCCGCGGCGACGACGCGAGTGCTCGAGATCAGACAGCACCAGGAAAAATTCGTCTTCGATGACGTCACGGGCCCGGTCGTGCCGTCGCTGCTGCGCGGTTTAACGGCGCCGGTCAAGGTCGCATACGACTACAGCGACGACGATCTGGCTTTCTTGCTGGCGCACGACGGCGATCCGTTCAACCGCTGGGACGCCGGACAGCAGCTCGCGATCCGGGTGCTCGGTCGCCTGGTCGACGACCAGCGCGCCGACCGCACCATGCGGCTCGACGGCCGGCTGGTCGAGGCTTTTCGCTCCACCCTCAACGACGCGCGCCTCGATCGCCGGCTCAAGGCGCAGGCGCTGACGCTGCCCGACGAGGGTTACCTGGCCGAGCTGTCGAGCGAGGCCGATCCGGCGGCGATCCACGAGGCGCGGCAATTCGTCCGGCGGCAGATCGGGCTGGCGCTCAAGAGCGAGCTGACCACCGCCTACTGGGCCAACCACGACGGCGGCCCCTACACCGTCGACGCCCGGGCGATCGGACGGCGCCGGCTCAAGAACGCCTGCCTGGGCTACCTGATGGAGCTGGACGATTCGGCGCTGCGCGTGATCTGCGTCGAGCAGTTCAACCACAGCGACAACATGACCGACGTGGTGGCGGCGCTGGTGGCGCTGGCCAATGTCTCGTGCCCGGAGCGGTCGCAATCGCTGAGGGCGTTTTACGACAAGTGGCGCGACGACCCGCTGGTCGTCGACAAGTGGTTCGCCATCCAGGCCACCTCGAGGCTGCCCAACACGCTCAATGCGGTCAAGGCGCTGCTGCACCATCAGGCGTTCAACATCAAGAACCCCAACAAGGTGCGCGCGCTGATCGGCGCCTTCTGCCAGGCCAACCCGGTGCGCTTTCACGATCCCACCGGCGCCGGCTACGCCTTTTTGACCGAGCAGGTGCTGGCGCTCGACGCCATCAACGGGCAGATGGCGGCCCGCATGTGCCAGCCGCTGAGCAGTTGGAAGAGGTACGAGCCGGGTCGGCGCGAACAGATGCGGGCGCAGCTCCAGCGCCTCGCGGCGACACCCAGGCTGTCCAAGGATGTCTACGAGATCGTGGCCAAGAGCCTGGGATGACGGATAGCGGCATGCTCCGGCAAGACGCCTTTGCCTCGATCGCCAGAGGCTTTTCGCCGCTGATGCAGATGTCTCAGGTCGCCGATGCCTGAGGCCCGCCCGCGATGGCTCTCCCCAGGCGTCAACTACATGCTGGTGTCGACGGTGTTCTTCGCCCTGATGAACGTCGGCGCCAAGCTGCTGGTGCGTATCCCGGTTCATCAGATCGCGATCTTTCGCGCGCTGGTCACCATCGCCGTGGCCTATGCGCTGATCCGGCGCGAGCGACTGTCGCCGTGGGGCCACAACAAACGCTTCTTGATCCTGCGCGGCGTGGCGGGCACGGTGTCGCTGCTGCTCTACCTGTGGACGGTGCAGGTGATCCCGCTGTCGTCGGCGGTCACCATCCAGTACCTGTCGCCCATCTTCACCGTCCTCATCACCGGTCTGCTGACCGGCGAGCGCGCGCGGCCGCGGCAGTGGCTGCTGTTCGGCGTCGCCTTTGCCGGGGTGCTGCTGGTCAAGGGTTTCGATCCGCGGGTGACGACGTGGGAGCTGGCTGTCGGCGTCGTCTCGGCCGTCGGCTCGGGTCTCGCCTACAGCGCGATCAGACGGCTCAAGGACGACGATCATCCGCTGGTCGTGGTCTTCTACTTTCCGCTGGTCACCATCCCGCTGGTGGCGGCGCCGGTGGCCGCAACCTGGGTCACCCCGACCCCGGGCGAGCTGGCGCTGCTGCTGCTGGTCGGGCTGACCACCACGGCGGCGCAGATCTGCATGACCCGCGCCTATCAGCTCGAGCGCGCCGATCGCGTCAGCATCATCAACTATGTCGGCACCAGCTACGCGATCGCGATCGGCTACCTGATGTTCGACGAGCCGCTGACCGCGCTGGGCGGCGCGGGCCTGGTGCTGATCATCGTCGGCGTGGTGCTCGGCACGCGCGCGTCGCGGCCGGCAGATCTGGACCGGACTGCTCCGGGGATACCAGCTCCATGACCGGGCCGATCAGCTACCGCGGCAACGTCTGGAAGTGCTACGCGCTCCAGTTCTTCGTCTTCATGCACTTCATCAGCGGCGTGCTGGTGCCCTTCTACACAGACTGGGGCGGCCTCAACTTCACCAAGATCATGCTGCTGCAGTCCTGGTTCTCGGTCGCCATGTTCCTGTTCGAGGTGCCGACCGGCGTCGTCGCCGACCGCTGGGGGCGCAAGGTCTCGTGCGCGTTGGGAGCGCTGACGACCGGTATCGCGGCGCTGGTCTACTCGTCGCTGCCGCATTTCGGCCTCTTCTTCGTCGCCGAGACGCTGTGGGCGCTGGGCGCGACGCTGCTCTCCGGCGCCGACCAGGCGCTGCTCTACGACAGCCTCAAGGCCGACGGCCGGGAGGGCGAATCGAAGCAGGTGCTGGCGCGCAAGCAGAGCGCGCTGCTGGTGGCCCTCATCGTCGCCTCGCCGATCGGCAGCGCCATCGCGGCCGTGCTCGGCCTGCGCTACGCCGTCATGTTGATGCTGGTGCCGCAGCTCGTCGCGGTCGGCATCGCGCTCTCGATGCGCGAGCCGCCGCTGGTGAGGCAGCAGGAGAGCAAGCGCTATTTCGCCATCATGCGCGAGGGGCTGCAGCTCTTTGCCACCTCGAGGCCGCTGCGCCGGTTGACCATCGACCTGGTGCTCGGCGGTTTTCCCGCGTTCATGATAATTTGGACCCACCAGCAGCGCATGCGCGAGCTGGGCGTCTGCATCGTCTGGTTCGGCCTGGTGCAGACGCTGCTGGCGGTCGCCCAGATCGCCGTGCTCAACCTGCTCAAGCGTTTCGAGCGGCTGGCCGGTTCGAGCCGGCGCTATCTGGTCCTGAGCGCGCTGCTGCCCGCGCTCTGCTATCTGGCGGCGGCGCTGACCGACAGCCTGCCCCTGAGCCTGGTGCTGTGGACCGCCGTCGCCGGCGTCGGCATGACGCGCGCCACCCTGATCGAGAACTACATGCACAAGCACATCGACAGCGCGCACCGGGCCACGGCCATGAGCACGGCCAGCATGTGCAATCGCGTGGTCATGGCCGCGGTGATGCCGCTGATCGGGTTGCTGGTCGACCAGCGCGTGGCCCACGCCTTCGTGCTTCTCGGCGGCTTGCTGCTGGCCGCCTCGGTCTACAGCGCGCTGGCGCGACATCGGCTTGCCGACTGATTGCGCTGCTCACTTTGCTTGAGCATATTTTTGGCGGGTCCCCGTCTATCGGCGTCAGGTTCTGTTGTTGTTGAAAACGCCACTGGGCGGGCCGCTCCCGCCGGCCCCCCGCCAAACAGGATCAACTGCGGTGAGCAGCGCAATGACCGGTATTGCCGCGTTTGCCGCCCCCGGCGCGACGGTCAGCGGCCAGCGGTGTGAACAAAGACCGAGCGCAGTGTAGATGAACCAGTGTTCTCCGTGACGAAGAAGACGCCCACATGGCCGCTCGCTGCCTCGTAGAACGAGGTGATCTCGGAACCAGAGTTCGGGAGTACTTCCTCCGAGGATGCAGCGGTCCACAAGGTGGCGCTTGGCTGCCATGCCCCGGCGACCTTCTTCAAGAGATGCAGGGCGGCTGGATTTTCAGTCAACCAGAAGACGTACAGATCTCCGGTGCTCGGGTCGCTGCTCACGACCGGAATGCCATCAGAGTCCGCAATCATTTCTAAGCTATTAATAACGAAATCACTTTCCCATACATCTGCGCGAGCCAAATAAATCTTGTGTGCAGAAAGGTAAACAACGAGGACATCGTTCGAACCGGCGCCCTTGGCCACCGTCGAAGGATAGGCGTTTGGAAATAGATCGGTTCGATAGTGATACAAGATATTGTTCCCGTTGAAATAGCTCATGCATAAATGATTGGATACAATGTTAGGTGTTGCCATAATCCTGCCGCCAGGCAGCGGCACCATTGAAACGTGCCAGTTGCCTGTCCAGTTTCTGATGAGCTCCCAGGTGGTACCTGTTCCCCACCTGCCGTCATCGTATTCTGCACGCGCAGCCCACGGACGCTCATCGTAACTATAGCCAATCCAGGGACGTCCGGTGTCGTCGACGACGATCATCGGATAGTTGACCGTTCCGGATTTCGACACCGCGATGTTCTCAGACGTGCTCCAGTCGATCGTGCCGTCGCAGGCAGGAACGCCACGGCGATAGAGAATGGTGGTTTCGCTGATCGTGTGGGTCGCGGCGTAATGAATGTACCGCCCGTCGTACCAGGTGCTGAAAAGCGGGCCAGCATTGCTGCCATTTCGCACGTCAATCGCCTGACTCCAGGACTCGCCGTCCGTGCTCGTCCGGTAGACCATTTTCTGACCATTGGCGTAGAAGACCCAGGCTCTGCCGCGCGCTAAAAAGCTCTTGCGTTGATTGGCAAATCCGACCGTCAGCGAGGAGCCGCTAGCCACCACCGAATAGTGGATGCCAGCCGCGTCCTCTGGCCCGGGCCCGCCGAACTGGCCGCAATCCGGCCAACCCGCGTCGGTGTCAGCGCCGCCGCCGTCGTCGTCGTGCGCGTCGACACCGGCATCCCGGCCGGCGTCGGCGTGGGCATCGGCACCGGCATCTCGGCCGGCGTCGAGGTGGGCATCGGCACCGGCATCCCGGCCGGCGTCGAGGTGGGCATCGGCACCGGCATCCCGGCCGGCGTCGACGTGCGCATCGGCACCCGCATCGCGGCCGGCGTCGAGGCCCGCATCCGCACCGGCGTCGGCGCGCGGCAGACAGAAGCCGCCCTGGCAGTGTTCTCCGCTGCGGCAGTCGTTGCTGCGCAGGCAGACGAGCCGGCAGTGCTGTTCAGCGCATCGTTCGATCCGCAAGCACTCGTCGTCGCCCTGGCACGCTCGCCCCAGCGGCAGGCAGCCGCCGAACAGGCAGAACTGGCCAGCGGGGCAGGCGGTGTCGTCGCTGCATGCGATGCGGCAAGCGCTCTCGATGCAGATCTCGGACTCGCGGCAATCGGCTTGCGTGATGCAGACACCCTGGCACGAGGCGCAGCCCGTCGGCGCGACCGCGAGCAACCCGCAGATCGCGCTCAGCGCGAAGGCAGCGCTCGTTCGCTGGCCCGCGACCGGATCTGCTTCAGCTCTGCCCGAAGGTCTCTGCATGTTTTGGCACCTAGTATATCGGCCCGCCGTTCGTGACACGAGCGGTGCTTGCGAGAGGTCCATGCGCATTGACCGGGCCCAACCCGCACACTACACTGCCCAGCCAACCCATGGCCGATTCGATCGCCCAGCAGGTGCGCGCAGCAGGTATCGTCGGTGCCGGCGGCGCCGGCTTTCCGACCCACGTCAAGTTCGACTCGCAGGTCGAGATCGCGATCGCCAACGGAGCCGAGTGCGAGCCGCTGCTGCGCTGCGACAAGGCGGTGATGCGCGAGCGCGGCGCCGAGGTGCTCGACGGGCTGAGCCTGCTCGGCCAGGCGACCGGAGCCCGGCGGCTGATCATCGCGCTCAAGGCCCACTATGCGCCGGTGGTGGCCGCCGTGCGCGAGGCGATCCGCAGCAGCTTCCCGCGGGTCGAGCTGTTTCTCCTCGACAACTACTATCCGGCCGGGGACGAGCAGGTGCTGGTCAACGCCGTCACCGGCCGGGTGGTGCCCGAGGGCGGCATCCCGCTCAACGTCGGCGTGGTGGTCGACAACGTGGTCACGCTGCGCCAGGTGGCCCGCGCGGTGCGCCACGGCGAGGCGGTGACCAGCCGGCCGCTGACGGTCGCCGGCGCCGTGCGCCAGCCGCTCACCTGCGAGCTGCCGATCGGCGCGCCGCTGCAGCTCGCGATCGACCGCGCTGGCGGCCCGACGGTCTCGCACTGGGTCGCCATCGACGGTGGGCCGATGATGGGCCGGCTGGCCGCTGCCGCCAACGAGCCGATCACCAAAAAGACCAGCGGTATCATTGTGTTGCCTAACAACCATCCGCTGGTGCAGAGCAAGACATCTTCGATCGAGCGCGAGGTCAAGCTGGGGCGGACGGTCTGTTGTCAGTGCCGCATGTGCACCGACCTCTGCCCGCGCCACCTGCTGGGGCACGACATCTCGCCGCACCTGGCCATGCGCACCCTGCTCGCGGCGGGTCTGACCGAAGCGCCGTCGTCTCACATCACGGCCGCCTACCTCTGCTGCCTGTGCGGTGTATGCGACACCTATGCCTGTACCCTGGGCCTGTCGCCGCGCCGGGTCTTCGAGCACATGCGCGCGCAGCTCACGGCCGCGGGCGTGCGCAACCCGCATCAGCGCAAGGAACTGACGCCGCACGAGTTCCAGGCCCTGCGCCGGGTGCCGACCGAGCGCCTGATCCAGCGGCTCGGCCTCGGCGACTACGCGCGCGCGCCCGAGGTCGTCGACTGGGGCGCGGTGGAGGCGCCCCGGGTGAGGTTGCTGCTCTCCCAGCACACCGGAGCGTCGGCGCAGCCGGTGGTCGCCGTCGGCCAGCGGGTCGAGCGCGGCGAGCTGGTGGCCGAGATACCCGAGGGCAAGCTGGGGGCTCGCCTGCACGCATCGATCAGCGGTACTGTCACTGCCATCGACGGTCACGCCGTCGAGATCGCACGGAGCTGAGATGGTCGCCGTCGAGCCGCGCGTCACCGAGGAGCTGCCGACCCGGCCAGCGCTGGCCTGCATCGAGGTCACCAGCATCGCGCGCGGAACCCGCATGGTCGACGAGCTGTGCAAGCGGGCGCCGGTGCACCTGCTCGAGGCGGCCACCATCTGCCCGGGCAAGTACCTGGCGGTGTTCGGCGGAGACGAGGCGGCCACCAGCGAGTCGTACCAGCGGGGGCTCGAGGTCGCCGGCCCGACCGTCGTCGATCAACTGCTGCTGCCCAACGCGCATCCGCAGCTTTTTCCAGCCATCGAGGCGACCGGCAGCGTCGGTGAGCTGCTGGCGCTCGGCGTGGTCGAGACCTTCGCCGTGGCGTCGGCCATCCTGGCGGCCGATGCCGCGTGCAAGCGGTCGCCGATCCAGCTCATCGAGCTGCGGCTGGCGCGCGGGCTGGGCGGCAAGGCCTTTTTCACTCTCACCGGCGACCTGGCCGACGTCGAGGCATCGGTCAAGGCCGCCGAGGAGATCCTGGAGCGCTCCTCCGGCCTGCTGCTGCGCACCGAGGTGATCGCGCGGCCACACCGCGAGCTGGCGCGCTGGATCATCTGACCGGTCTGGGAGACAGGAGCCAACGTGAAAGTCTGCTTTTTTACCAGGGAGTACCCGCCCAATGTCTATGGCGGCGCCGGCGTGCACATCAAAAATCTGTCCCGGCAGCTCGCCGCTCTGATCGACGTCGAGGTGCGCTGCTTTGGCGAGCAGAAGCTCGACGAGCCGCAGCTCAAGGTGCGCGGCCACGGCGCCTGGAGCCGGATGAGCGAGGGCGGCGAGCCGCGTTTCAACAGCGCGCTCGGCACCTTCTCGACCGGCCTGTCGATGGTGCGCGACCACATCGACGCCGACCTGGTGCATTCGCACACCTGGTACGCCTCGCTGCCCGGCTTCTTCGCCAAGAACCTGTACCGCATACCCCTGGTCTGCAGCGTGCACAGCCTCGAGCCGCTGCGGCCGTGGAAGGAAGAGCAGCTCGGCAACTCGTACCACCTGACGACCTGGATCGAGAAGACCGCGCTCGAGAACGCCGACCGCATCGTGGCGGTGTCGTCCAACTCGCGCGCCGAGATCCTCGAGCATTTCAAGATCGATCCCGAGCGGGTCAAGGTGATCTACAACGGCATCGACCTCGACGTCTGGAACTTCAGCCGCGAGACCAAGACCCGCCGGGAGTGGGGCATCGAGGGCGACTACATCCTGTTCGTCGGCCGGGTCAGCCGCCAGAAGGGCATGGAGCACCTGATCGACGCCATGAGCCACGTCGACCCCGGTGTCACCTGCGTCTGCTGCACGGCGGCGCCCGACACCAAGGAGCTGGAGCTGGAGTACCAGGCCAGGGTCGAGGCCCAGCCGCGGGTCAAATGGATCAACAAGCAGCTCAAGGAAGAGAACTACGTCGAGCTCTACAGCAACAGCCGGCTGTTCGTCTGCCCGTCGATCTACGAGCCGTTCGGCATCATCAACCTCGAGGCCATGGCGTGCGAGCGGGCGGTGGTGGCGAGCGCGGTAGGCGGCATCCGCGAGGTGGTGGTCGACGGTGTCACCGGCTATCAGGTGCCGCCGGCCGATCCCAGGGCGCTGGCCGACGCCATCAACAAGGTGCTGCGCGATCGCAAGCTGGCCGAGGCCATGGGTCAGGCCGGCCGCAAGCGGGTCGAGGAGCATTTTTCGTGGAAGTCGATCGCGGCCAAGACCCGCGACATGTACGGCGAGCTGCTCGAAGAGTGGAAGAGCACGCACGCCGGCAAGTGAACGCCTCACTGTCCATTTTACGGAGCACTGCGCGATGACGATCGAGCAGACCCGGATCATGATCGAGGGCATCAGCCCGCAAGTCGACAACGGTCGCCACTGCGTCAAGGCGGTGGTTGGAGACAGCATCGCGATCGGCGCCGATGTCTGGAAGGACGGCCACGAGATGCTGCGCGCCGCCGTCTTCTGGCGACGCCTGCGCAAGAGCGAGATCCGGCCGGGCTACACCTCGGGTCAGCGCCCCGATCTCGAGCGCGGCCAGTGGCGCGAGCAAGCGCTGCTCGAGAGCCACAACGACCGCTGGCTGGGCGAGGTCAAGGTCGACGCCTGCGGCGGCTACGCCTTCACGGTGGCGGCCTGGACCGATCGCTTCGCCTCGTGGCGCGACGAGCTCAAGAAAAAATACGATGCCGGGCGCGACATCCACAGCGAGCTGCTCGAGGGCGCGCTCATCATCGCGCGCTACCGCGACAACGCCGAGGGCAAGGACCGGGCCGCCGTCGACAGGCTGCTGGCGACGCTCGGCGGCGAGCAGTCCTCGGCGGCCAAGGTCGGCGCCGTGGTCGACTCCGCGATCGAGGAGATCATGGATCGCGTCGATCCGCGCCTCGACCTGACCGTGGCGCCGGTCGAGTACCCGATCTGGGTCGACCGTGAAAAGGCGCGCTTCGGAGCCTGGTACGAGATCTTCCCGCGCTCTCAGGGCACCGACCCGACCCGCGGCGCCACGCTGCGCGAGGCCGAGCAGCGGCTGCCCGCCATCGCCGACCTCGGCTTCGACGTGCTCTACCTGACGCCGATCCACCCGATCGGCCTCGCCCATCGCAAGGGCAAGAACAACAGCGAGACCTGCCAGCCGGGAGAGCCGGGCAGCCCGTGGGCGATCGGCAGCGAGGCGGGCGGCCACACCGCGGTTCATCCCGAGCTGGGCACGCTGGCGGACTTCGATCACTTCTTGGCCGCGGCGCAGCAGCAGGGGCTGGAGATCGCGTTCGACCTGGCGATCCAGTGCTCGCCCGACCACCCCTGGGTCAAGGAGCACCCGGCCTGGTTCAGCCACCGCCCCGACGGCACCATCAAGTACGCCGAGAACCCGCCCAAGAAATACCAGGACATCTACCCGATCGACTTCGAGACCCCGGATCGCGACGGCCTCTACAACGCGCTGCTCGACGTGTTCCTGTTCTGGATCGAGCGCGGCGTCAAGATCTTCCGCGTCGACAACCCGCACACCAAGCCGACCACCTTCTGGGAGTGGCTGATCGCGATGATCCATCGCGATCACCCGGACGTGATCTTGCTGGCAGAGGCCTTCACCCGGCCCAAGCGCATGCGGTTGCTGGCCAAGGTCGGTTTTTCCCAGTCGTACACCTACTTCACCTGGCGCAACAGCCGCGCCGAGCTCGAGGCCTACGCCGAGGAGCTCTTCTGCACCGAGGCGCGCAACTACCTGCGCCCCAATTTTTTCACCAACACTCCGGACATCCTGCACGCGATTCTGCAGGAGGGAGGTCGGCCGGCCTTTATCGCCAGGCTGGTGCTGGCCGCCACGCTGTCGCCGAGCTACGGTATGTACAACGGATTCGAGCTGTGCGAGAGGGTTCCGCTCAAGGCTCTGAGCGAGGAGTACCTGGACAGCGAGAAGTACCAGTACAAGGTCTGGGACTGGGACCGGCCGGGCAACATCAAGGAGGTGGTCAAGCTGGTAAACCGTATCCGGCACGACCACCCGGCGCTGCACCTGGCCAACAACCTGCAACTCCTCGAGTCGAGCGGGCCGGACATCATCGCCTACGCCAAGGCCAGCGAAGATCTGAGCGACGTCGTGATCTGCGCCGTGAGCTGCGATCCCTTTGGCGCCCGCGAGGGCACCATCCGCGTTCCGCCCGAGCTCTATGGTGGGGGCGACTTCGATGCCTACCACGTCCACGATCTGCTCTCGGGATCGACCTGGACCTGGCGCGGCCAGTGGAACTACGTCAAGCTCGACCCCCAGCAATGGCCGGCGCACGTGTTGCGCGTCTCGCAGGTGGTTAAATAAAATTGTCCTGACAGGCGTTGATGATAGATGTACGAGGGATCGCGTCAGGAGTGTGTGTTGACCGCGGCCGTGCTCGCCTGCCTGTTGTTGGCCAGTGCCTCTTCGCCCCAGGGCGTCGATTCGACGGTGCGGACCTTCCAGTCCTACATCGCTGACCTGCAGTATGCCTCGAAGATCTCGATCCGGGGGTTGGGCGGCAACGCGGTGATCGACGAGTGCGTCTTCGATCCGGAGCCGCCGGCCACCGGCTGCCCGACCCGGCTCGGCGTCGACGTCAGGACCTGGCGCTACCTGCACCGCAACAGCAAGTATCTCAAGGTCAGCGGCCGACTCGGCGCCGGCTTCAGGCTGATACCCAACGACGCGCGGTTGACCGAGCTCAAGCGCGCGCGGGGGGCCGAACCCTACGTCAAGATCATCCAGACCCGCGCCAACTACGTCAAGGCCGACCAGATGGCGCTCGACCGCGCGGCCTATGACGCAGCGCTCAAACGCAGGAACAAGCAGGCGCTCGCGGCCTGGAAATCGCCGCCGCCCAAGATCGCGGTCGCGGTCGTCGCCAAGGCCAAGGCCGATTACCTGCGCAATCTAAAGGACCAGCACAATTTCGAGCGCGATCTGTACATCCGCGCCTGGCTCGAGGAGGAGATACGCAAGCTCGAGTCGCCGGGTTAGCCCGGTTTCAGAAGGTGCAACCCTCTCCATCGTCCTTGATCTGCGGCAGCTTCATCGCGAAGTCGACGCGGCCGAACAGGTAGCTGCGCCGCTCGCCGTCGGCGCGCTCGAAGATCAGCCTGATCACGTCGCCATCGACGCGCTCGATGGAGATGGTGCGCCGCCGGTCCTTGAGCACGACCTTGCCGTCGACGACGGCAGCGCCCGGGTACTCGCGGGC
>JAFGSX010000602.1 GCA_016934455.1 Deltaproteobacteria bacterium | reverse complement strand
GGCTGCGCCGTGGGCGAGCAGTGCTCGGCGGGTCGCTGCATTCCCAGTGATGGTGGAGCGAGCGATGCGTCCCCCGGCGACCTGGGCGGCCGTGATGTCATACGAGAGGCCGGAGCGGATGCCGCGCTCGACGCTGGGCGCGATGCGGCGCGTGACGCGAGCGTCGATGCAGCAGCGATGCCCGATGCAGCGATGCGCGATGTAGCGCTGCCCGACGCAGCGATAGTCGATGCAGCGATAGTCGATGCAGCGATAGCCGATGCAGCGATAGCCGATGCAACGACAGCCGATACAGTGCAGCCCGACGCGGCGATGCCCGACGCTGGCCAGGCCGATGCCTGGCTACCGCCGCCACCGACCTGGATACCGATCACCGGCGGTACGTACGAGATGGGCTGCTCGCCAAACGACACCGATTGCGACAGCGACGAGAGCCCGCGCCATAGCGTGACGATCTCGGCGTTCGAGATGACCGCGACCGAGATCACGCAGGAGCAATACCAGGCGGTGACCGGCAGCAACCCGAGCGATCACACGGGCTGCCCGACCTGTCCGGTCGAGAGTGTCACCTGGCAGAATGCCAGGGATTTTTGCGCTGCGGTCGGCGGTCGCCTGCCCAGCGAGGCCGAGTGGGAGTACGCGGCGCGGGCCGGTACGACTACCAAATACTACTGCGGCGACGACGCGGCTTGTCTCGACGGCATCGCCTGGTACAACGACATTGAGACCATGTGGACTCATCCAGTGGGACAGAAGACGCCAAACGCCTTTGACCTGTATGACATGCTGGGCAACGTGTACGAGTGGAACGCTGACTGGTACGGCTGGAGCTACTATGCGAGTTCACCGTTGCAGGATCCCACGGGTCCGGCCACGGGCACGGATCGCGTGCTGCGTGGCGGGTCGTACCCTTACTCTGACCGCGTCCTGCGCGCGTCCCACCGCTTCGGCGACACTCCTGACCGCAAGCTCAACGACATCGGTTTTCGTTGCGCCCGGTAATGGATCTTCTGGATTTTGGGTTGTGTGGTTCTGTGTTCTGCGGGGTCCAGTGCGAAGCGATGTTGACGGAGGGGGTGCAGACCGGCCTCTCTCGTCGCTGGCGCAGATCCGGCGACAATTCACCCCGGCAGCATGGTCGGTTGTCGCCTACCACCCTGGTAGTGTCGAGACGACCAATGGCATGGGCAGACCTCGAACCCCCAGGCGCCGAAAAAGCTAGACCCAGTAAATCTAAATAGTTACTGGCAATACCCGAGTCTACTGGGTCCGCGCCGCGGTTGGCACCGAGGTTGCTCGACTCTCTTTATATCGATGGACCGCGAGACTTGCTGGTCGCCAGGAGGCTGGGTCGAGGAGAGAAAAGGGCGCTTAATCCGCCGACGATGACAGGGGATAACATGAAAAATGCGGGCGAGATGTTGCGGTGGCTGCTGCCGGGAGCGGCCGTCCTCCACGTCGCCGGCTGCCAGATCGGCCCGGCGATCCAGGTGCAGGTTCTCTGCAACGGCGAGCCGTGCGACGCGGCGCTGTCGGTCGACGGTGGGCAGTCGGTCGACGGTGGGCAGTCGGTCGACGGGGGGCTGTTCGACGGCGCCGGCATCACCGACGCCGACGCCGGCAGCGACGCTGCGGACAATGGCGATGCCTTCGTCGCTGACCAGGCCGAGTCGGTCGATAGCGCGACCGGCGTCGATGGATGCGCGTGCATCGATGACGAGGAGTGCGACGACGGCAACCGGTGCACCGAGAGCGATACCTGCCGCGACGGCAAGTGCCTGGGGGTGGCCGTGACGTGCGACGATTCCAACCCGTGCACCGACGATAGCTGCGACCCGGCCCTGGGCTGCGTCTTCTCCCCCAACACGCGGCCCTGCGATGACGGCGATACCTGCACCGAGGACGACCGCTGCGGTGACGGCGTCTGCACCGGCTCCCCGGTCGCCTGCAGCGACGGCAATCCGTGTACGGTCGACGACACGTGCCTGGACAGCAGGTGCGTGGGCACCGCGATCCTGGCCTGCGTGTCCGGCGACGGCTGCTGCCCGGCGTCCTGCGACCATGCCGCTGACTCGGATTGCCCGGCCTGCGGCGGCCTGAGCGAACGGATCACCGTCACCGAGATCGACGTGGCTCCGCTCTCGGTCAAGCTGCGGTCGGGGATGTATTTTTCCCCGCACTGCCCGGTGATGCTCGCTCCCCTGGCCAACGGCGAGAGCAAGGTGGCCTGGACCTCGAGCGACGACAAGATCCACATCACTCCCCTGACCGCGGCCGACACCCGCCAGGGCCCGGACCTGGTGATCGAGGGGACCGAGGTGCGGGGATTCGTGGCGCACGACGACGGCAGCGCGCTGCTGCTGGTGCGCGGTGACGCCATGGTGCTGGTGCGGCTCGACGACTCCGGCCAGGTGCTTTTCGAACATGTCTTCGTTGGCAACAACGACCACGATGAGATATGGGACGAGTGGATCAATAGCTGGGGCCACGAGGGGAGGCTCGACTGGAACGGCTCCGCGTACGCCGTCTACTTCGGCCGGGCGCGCAAGTCGAACAACGGCGACCACCAGGGGGACACGCTCGTGTACCTCGATGCCAGCGGGAGCACCATCTCCGGCGGATGGGCCTGGGGCTGCAGCCATAGCCTGGACGTGCGGCTGACCCACAACGAGGCGCGCTTCGCTCCGGTCTGCCTTGGCGACTGCTACCCGAAAGCGGTCTACCTCGGAGCGGGGCTCGGCAGCGGCACGTCCTGGCCCGGGGCCAGGATCTCGTCCGAGCCCGGCGATTGCCTGGGGAGGAGCGAGGCCACGCTCGGCGGGCTGGTCGCCCTCGCCGACGGGTTCGGTGCCACCTTCGGATCGGTTCGCGAGGAGGGAGGCACTCGGGACATGGCCTTTGCCAAGGTCGCAAACGACGGCTCGGTGGGGGACAAGGCGTGGCTCACCGACACGCCCGACCTGAGCGAGACCGACGGTCATCTCGCCCGTTACGGCGACGGCTTTCTGGCCGGCTGGCGCGGCTCCGCCAACCACCTGGTGGAGCTCGACGCCAGCGGCACCCCGCGCGGCACACCGCTGGAGATCCAGGCCCAGTTCGGCCCGCGCGACGACTTCGTCAACTTGCCCGGCGGTGACGTGGGCTGGGCCTATGCCTGGGATGACACGACCAAGCTCAAGGTCGTCCGCGTGACGTACTGCGAGTGACCGAGATGGGGGAGGCCGTCTGGTCGGCGGAAGCACGCCCGAAAAAACAGGTTGTTCGAAATCGGCTGGAATAGAGGTGTTAATTGCGCTTGCTCGTCTGGTTGAGCCGCTCGCTTTATGCGCTGTTCGTTGTGTGGTTCGCAGCGGGCTGCAGCGGCGAGTACCGGGTCAGGCTGGTCTACCCCGACGACACGGCCTGGCAGCGGGCGGTTGCGGTCGAGCTGATCGTGGTCGAGGGCGACCGCTGCACGTCGCTGGTGAAGGGCGATCGACCCGACGACCTAGAGATGATCGCGGCCAGCGAGTTCGACGCCGCCGCCGAGCCCGCGCTCGGCCGGCTCAGGTACGGCACGCTGAGCTTCTTCGCGCGCGTGCGCGACGGCGACTGCCTCGCCTTTGTCGAGGGGTGCCGGACGCAGGAGGTCCGGCCGCGCGAATCGGCGACGGTGCTGGTGCTGCTCGAGCCGCGGCCGGAGCAGGGCTGCGCCGTGGGCGAGCAGTGCTCGGCCGGCCACTGCCGGGTACCGGACGCCGCCGCGGCGGACAGCGGTGCGGCCGACGCGGCCCAAGGCGATCTCCTCGGCCGGGACGTCTCTTTTCGCGACGCTGGCGCTGACGCTCACGCCGACGCCGGCGGCGACGCTCACGCCGACGCCGCGCCTGCGGACCGGGTCGACTCCGAAGCCGGCCTCGACGCCGCGCCTGGCCTGGACACTCTGGACAGCGGGCCCATTCCCCAGGGCGCCATCACCTTTGTCGGACTGGCTGCCACCTCGAGCAATCACGCCTGCGCGATCTCCAGCAGCGGAGATCTCTACTGCTGGGGATCGGATTTTTTCGGCCAACTGGGTGATGACGCGACCCTGGCCAACAAGCATGTTCCCACGGCGGTGGACACGACCAACCTGGATGCCGATGGCAAGGCCTTCACCAGGATATCTGTCGGCTCCCGCGGCAGTTGCGGCCTGACCGGCAAAGGCCGGGTCTTCTGCTGGGGAAGTAACCTCGACGGCCAGCTCGGCAGCGGCTCCTTCTACGATGAAGCGACCCCGGTTGCCGTGGACACGACAAATCTGGATGCCGATGCCAAGGGATTTTCGCAGATCGCTGTTGGCTCCTGCCACGCCTGCGGCATCTCCCTGAAGGGCAAGGCTTTTTGCTGGGGAGAGGACTGGTACGGCCAGCTCGGTAACAGCACCGGCGTTTCGGACAGCGAGCTCCCTATACCTGTCGACACGGCGAATCTCGATCCGGACGACAAGAGCTTTGTCCAGATCACCGCCGGCAATTTTCACACCTGCGGAATCACCGGCAGGGGCAAGGTCTTTTGCTGGGGGGTCGACAGCGACGGACAGCTCGGGGACGGCGCGACCATCGCCGACCAGGCCATTCCAGTCGCCGTCGACACAGCGGCTCTTTCCGCCGACGACAAGGCCTTTGTCCAGGTCTCTGTTGGCGCGAACCACACCTGCGCCATCACCGGCCGGGGCAAGGCCTTCTGCTGGGGAGACGATGACTCGGGTCAGCTCGGGAACGATGAGGACATCGCCGACGCGCCGGTCCCGGTCGCGGTCGACGCGACGGCTCTTTCAGCAGACGACAAGGCGTTTGTGAAGATCTCGGCCGGGAAGGAACACACCTGCGCTATCACAGGCATGGGCAAGGCCTTTTGCTGGGGGCGAGATGATGATGGCCAGCTCGGTGACGACGCCGGCCTCGTCGCCAGACATGTTCCGGTGGCAGTGGACACGACCAACCTCGCTGCCGACGACAAGGCCTTTGTGGAGATAGCGGCTGGCTACCGTTCGACCTGTGGCCTGACCGGCAAGGGCAGGATCTTCTGCTGGGGAGACGACCAAAGCGGCCAGCTCGGCGATGACGTCAGTCTCGTCGACCAGCCCATCCCGGTTGCCGTCGACACGGCTCATCTTGCCGCCGCCGACAAGTCCTTTGTTCAAATCACCGCCGGCGATTTTCACACCTGCGGCATCGCGGGCGAGGGCATGGCCTTCTGCTGGGGTCACAACCGCAATGGCCAGCTCGGAGACGGCACCCAGGAGCTCGAGTATATTCCGGTTGCCGTGGATCCCCGTAATCTGTCCGCCCATGACAAGGCTTTTACCCAAATAGTGACGGGTGGCGACCACACCTGCGGTCTGACGGCCGCGGGACAGGTTTTTTGCTGGGGTTACGATGGCAAGGGACAGCTCGGAGATGGTGGCGATCTCGTCGATCGCATTGTCCCTGCGGCGATCGATACTGCCTCTCTCGAACCCGGCGACATGGCTTTTCGACAGATCACTGCCAATAAAACCCATACCTGCGGAATCACTGTGATGGGCAAGGCGTTCTGCTGGGGCGATGACGCGGCGGGACAGCTCGGGGACGATGACAACCTCGTCGGCAAGACCATTCCCGTTGCGGTCGATACCGCCGGTCTTCAGACAGGAGGCCTGAGATACATAGCAGCGGGAGAAAGCCACACCTGCGCCGTCACGGCCATGGGTCAGGCGCTGTGCTGGGGGTCTGACCAATACGGCCAGCTCGGAGACGATGCGACCTGCGTCAACAAACACCTCCCTGTTGTCGTCGCCACGGCCGCTCTTCCGTCCGCTGCCAAGTCCTTTGTCAAGGTGTTGGCCGGCTGGGATCACACCTGCGGCATCGCCGCCAATGGACAGGCTCTCTGCTGGGGACGTGACAGATTGGGTGCGCTCGGAGACGATTACAGCTTCGCAAACAAGTCGCTTCCGGTCGCCGTCGACGTGACCAATCTCCCTGCAGACGACAAGTTCTTTGCCGGAGTGAGCGCCGGCAATGAATACTCGTGCGGCGTCACGGGCAAGGGCAGGGCCTATTGCTGGGGAAACGAAAGCTATGGCGAGCTGGGTAACGACGAGATCCTCTGCTTGAGCTACGTTCCCGTCGCCGTGGCCACGTTGAATTTCCCTGCCGATGACAAGTGCATCGTCGACATTGCAGCCAGCAGATTTCATACCTGCGGCATCACCGGCAGGGGAAAGGCATTCTGCTGGGGCCAGGATTCGGACGGCGCTCTGGGGGACGGCGCGGGCTGGGGCAACAAGCCTCTCCCCTCGCCGGTGGACACCACAAACCTGCCGTGAGCCCGGTCGCCGCCCACGCCGCCCACGCCGCGCCGGGCACAGGTTGTGGTACAGTACGCCCCATGTCGGAGGGAGCCACCTTTCCGAGCCGGATGTCGCGGATGCGGGTACGCGCCATCCACCTCGAGGTGGTGCGCGGCCCGGATCGGGGCGCGGTGTTCGACTCGCAGCGCGAGCGGGTCGCGATCGGCACCGCGCCGGGCAACGATCTGGTGCTCACAGATCCGACGGTGTCGCGCTACCACCTCGAGCTGGAGCGGCAGGCCAACCGCATCGTCGTGCGCGACCTCGGTTCGACCAACGGCACGGCCATCGGTCCGGTGCTGCTCGAGAACCAGAGCGCCTCTCTCGCCGCCGGCGCGGTGCTCGACCTGGGGCAGACCGGCCTGCAGCTCGGGGACGGCGGGGTGGTGCTGCTCGAGCTCGGGGTCGGCGACACGCTCCACGACATCCGCGGCCGCAGCACCGAGATGAAGCGGCTGATGGCGACGGTCCAGCGGCTGGCCGAGAAGGACGTCGCGGTGATGGTGCTGGGCGAGTCGGGCACCGGCAAGGAGCTGATCGCGCGCGCCATGCACCAGTGCGGGCCGCGAGCCAGTCAGCCGCTGGTGACCATAGACTGCGGCGCGCTGGCGCCGGCGCTCTTTGCCAGCGAGCTGTTCGGCCACGAGCGCGGCGCCTTCACCGGCGCCGACCGCCGGTACCAGGGTGCGTTCGAGCGGGCGCACGGCGGCACGCTCTTTCTCGACGAGGTTGGCGAGCTGTCGGCGGAGCACCAGGTGGCTCTGCTGGGTGCGCTGGAGCGGCGGCGCATCCGCCGCGTCGGCGGCCAGGAGGAGATCCCCGTCGACGTGCGCGTCATCAGCGCCACCCACCGCGATCTGCGCGCCCAGGTCAACGCCGGCGCCTTTCGCCTCGATCTCTACTACCGGCTGGCCGTCGTGCTGTTGGCGATACCACCGCTGTGCAAGCACGCGGCGGACATCCCGCTTCTGATCGAGCACTTTTTGCGAGAATCCGGCTTCACCGGACCGGTCGCCGAGGTCTTCTCGGAAAAGGAGATGAGCGAGCTGCAGTCGCATAGCTGGCCGGGCAACGTGCGCGAGCTGCGCAACCTGGTCGAGGCGAGGCTCGCCGTCGGGCGGGAGGTGCGGGTGACGCCCGCCGCGACCGCCATGCGCGATCGGGGCCTCGACGGCAGCGACCTCGTCGCCAGCGTGCTCGATCGCGGGTATCGCGAGGCGCGCGGTGCGGTTCTCAACGAGTTCGAGCAGCGCTACCTGACGCATCTGCTCGAGCGCTCCGGCGGCAACGTGCGGCAGGCCGCGCGCGTCGCGGGCATGGATCGCTCGTATCTGATCGATCTCCTCAGGCGCCACGAGTTGCCGTAGCGCCGAGCCGCGGCGGTGCTCCGCGTCAGAACGGCGCGAATCCGTTGGCCTGCCAGTAACCGTCGCGCACCAGCTCCTGCTGCCTGAGCAGCATCTGGTAGTGGTCTGTCTCCCAGTTGGCGAGCTCGGCGAAGACCTTCTTGGCGGCTTCGTCGCTGACCTGCTCGGCCGCGCTCTGATAGTGCTTGATGGAGTTGATCTCGAGCTGGATCGCGATCGAGAGCGCGCTCATCTCGAAGTGCGCCTCGCCGATCCGGCCGACCAGCTCGGGCGAGAAGATCGGGCTCTCTCCGGGATAGAAGAACTGGGTGCCGAGGCGCGCCTGGGCGTCGAAGGCACCGGTCTCGGCCACGGCCCGGTACTGCACGCGCAGGTAGACCTCGTGACCGAGCTCCTCGTCGGCCAGGCGCTTGAAGGTCTCCCTGGCCTTGCTGTCCTGGGTGCTCTGGGCGGCCATCAGGTAGAAGCGGTAGCCGTCTCGCTCCGCCTGGATGGCCTGGGCCAGGATGTCGGTCAGCAGATCGCCGTTCGCCATGGCGTCACCTCGCGTGGCAGGGCGAAGAGTCTCCACGACCGGCAAAACGAGGTCAAGCGCGGTGGATCGGTCGCAAGGCAGGTGCAGCGCGCCGGCGATCTGGGATAAGATGGCTCGACCGCGGGCAGCGCTCGCGGCGGGTGCGGGGTTCGCGGTGGCGGTCAAGGGTGTCGGCGTCGGCTTGCAGCACGCTCCCGGGCAGCAGGGGGCCGGCACCGGCAACAATCTCGCCCAGACGCTCTCCTCGCTGGGGCTGATGCTGCCCGGCCAGAGCATGAACTCGGTCATCCGGACCATCCTCAAGAACATGGCGCCGTACGGTTTTACCGGTCAGGGCCAGGGCGACCTGGGCAATCAGCTCAAGGATGCTCTGGCGTCGATGCAGAAGACCTACGGCATGCCGGCCGAGGGCAAGCTCGACGCCGCCACCGTGGCGTTGCTCAGGCAGCTCGGGGTGGTGCCGCCGGCGCCGAGCGGTCCGGCCGGCCTGGTCGACGTCAAGGACGGTTTCGAGCGCAGCTCCCTCGGCACCAGCAGCAAGAACGCCGGCACCTCCGCCCCGTTGAGCAAGGCCGAGGCCGAGTCGATCATGCAGCAGCTACGCAAC
The DNA here is from genome assembly GCA_016934455.1 of Deltaproteobacteria bacterium. Taxonomy (GTDB): domain Bacteria; phylum Myxococcota; class JACRCW01; order JAFGSX01; family JAFGSX01; genus JAFGSX01. The sequence continues at coordinate 11,242 of JAFGSX010000602.1, read as the reverse complement.
TTCGTGGACAGCAACTTCGGCGGCTCGATGAAGGCGTTTAGCGACTGGGTCAATCGCATGGTCGAGGGCATGCGCAACCTGATCGGCGGCGGCCGCGACGCCGGAGGCGGTGCGGCGCTGCAGGGCGCCCAGCAGAGCGCGAGCAAGGACGCGCAGGTCACGGTGCAGCAGCGCGCCGACCGGGGTACGCCGACGGCGGCGGCTGCCGTGCAGGGCAACCCGGCCGCGCAGACGCTGACCAGCGAGCAGCAGCGCGTCGTCAACCTGGCCGGCCTGGTCAACCCGACCGGAGTCGGCGTGCCGCAGGGGCAGGGCAATCCCCATGCGGTGGCCGGGATCGGCAAGAACGCGGGCCAGGAGGCCCGCACCAAGGTCGGCGAGGGGGACGAGCAGGCCAAGGACAAGAGCAAGGTCGAGCGCGACGGCAGCGCGACCGACGACGAGAAAGAGGACGAGGAGCGCGAGACCGGCAACGCGCCCAGCGGCGACGACGAGTTCGCAGACGACCGCCGCGGCCACGCCCAGCTCGACCTGGATGCGATCGCAGAGCGCGGGCCGTACGAGATCCCGACGCTGTCGCAGCAGGTGCTGCTGGCGCTGCAGAACATCTTCAAGGAGCCCGAGGTCGCCAACCGCGCGACCAGCTACCGCTGGGACGTCACTTTTTACAAGCCGGGAATCTACGGCGCGGGGCAGAAGGCACAGGAGCTGCTGCACTTCGTGGTCGAGGACGCGACCGCGTTCGATCCGGTGTGGGAGCGCGCCCGCGGCGAGCTGCAGAAATTCCTCAACCGGCTGGAGCCCAAGGCCAAGCCGCTGGCCAAGGGCGATTTCGAGGCCGCCCTGCGGCGCGCCCGCGTCAGCGACGTCTAGAGCGGTGAACGGATCAGAACGTCAGCGCCAGGTGCGCCATCGCATTGACGAACAGAGTCTCCTCGACGCGCAGCCGGCGCCCCGGCGTGTCGAGGACCGGGTTGTAGAAGGGGTTGCTCTCGGTCGCGCTGCGCTCGATCGCCCCGTCGCCGTTTTCGTCGAGCTGCAGGATGCCGTTGCCGTCCTTGTCGGTGCCGATCTTCTCGCCGGTGATGAAGTGATTGGTGTCGGTGCCGATGTTGGCGCCGATGTCGAAGCGGATGAAACGGGCGGCGCTGAAGAAGAACCCGAGGTGACCGTAGAAGGTCGAATACTGGTCGCGCAGCGTTACCTCGTTGATCGCGTCGCTCAGCTCGGTATAGGTGCGCTGCTGGCCGTGGTAGATGCCGACACCGCGCAGATCGATGGCGAAGCGCTGATCGAGAGCCTTGTTCTCGTACGGCACCACCTCGACGCCGGCCGTGATCTGTCCCAGGTGCCGGCTGGCCGTGACCCAGTCGTTGCGCAGGTCGGGCAAAGCGTTGGCGCCCGGCACCCCGAACGTGTAGGCGACGTCGATGTACGGCTCGAGCACCGAGAAGCGGTGGGCAAACGCGGTCGACCAGGTGAACTGGTGAAGCCCGAGGCCGACCCCGCCCGGATTGGCGTTGCTGGCGGTCTCGATCGGATTCATCACCTTGCCGGTCGGGATCGTGTACTTGAAGCGCAGCACCCAGGTCGGCTGCGACACCGAGCGCTCCTGGTTGAGCGGCGCCCAGGCCAGTCCGATGTCCATGTCGCCGAAGCCGACCAGGTTGTTGAAGCCACCCCGGACCGAGCGGTACGAACCTGCCGCGTGGTTGGTGTCGAACAGATCCCAGGTGGTGTCGCTGTTGAGCACCGGGTAGCCGGTGGCCTGGCCGTCGAGGGTGTAGATCTCGGAATTGGGGTCGCTGGGGTCGGTGCGCACGCTGGCGCTCGCGGGCTGGGTCGGGTCGCAGAAGCCGGGCCGCGGGTCGCCGTAACGGCAACGGTCGTAGGCCAGCGTCGAGTAGCCCTGACCGTTGCTCTCCATCGGGTCGTCGCCGCGCACGCCGGTCGAGAACTGGCCCCAGCGCTGGTCGTAGATGACCAGCGGGAAGTCGGCAAACAGCGCCAGGTCGTGCCAGGCGCCGACCTGCAGGCGCGGGGTCACGGTGTGGGTCATCTGCTGGAAGTCCAGCTCCCTGACCAGCACGTTGACGCCGTTCTGCGATGACTCGCGCGTGATCTTGGACTGGCGATAGTCAAAGTCGTAACGCACCTCGATGTTGGCGTCGAACGGGTCGTCGCCGTCGGCAGCATCGATGACATCGGTGATCTCGGCCGCTGGAGCGACGGCCGGCAGCACCAGGGATGCCCAGAGCAGCGGCAGCAGACAGCGCAGGCGCATGACGACACTCCTTCGGTTAGGAGCAACCCCGCAATGAAAAAGAGCAAATTCTCGTCGAGACGGTAGCAATGGGTCGGAGAAGGTGTCAAGGCGCAGTTCCGAGGCCAACCGCCGGTGCGCGTCGCCGCTCGCTGGTCAGAGCAGCGACTCGTCGGCGGCCGCGGTCGGCGCTGCGCTGGCGTCGGTGACGGCGCTCGCCAGCGCGGTCGCCGGTGCGCGCAGCGGCAGGTGCACCGCGAACTCGGTGCCCTCGCCGACCCGGCTGTGAACGCCGATTCGACCGCCGTGGGCTTCGACGATGCGCTTGCAGATGGCGAGCCCGAGCCCTGATCCCTCGCGGCGGGTGGTGAAGAAGGGCGTGAACAATCGCGCCCGGACCTCGGGCGCGATCCCGGTGCCGCAGTCGCTGACGCGGACCACCAGCGCGCCGGCCTCACCGCCGAGCGTCGAGCGCCGGTGCTCGGTCGCGATGGTGAGGGTTCCCTGGTCGCTCATGGCCTGCAGCGCGTTGCGCGTCAGGTGCGCGATCACCTCCTGTATCTGCGCGCTGTCGCCGAGGGCGGGCGGCAGGGTCTCGGCCAGCAACCAGCGCAGCTCGATCGTCGTCGGCAGCGTCAGACCGGCGATCGCCTGGCGCACCGTCGCGTTGAGGTCGAAGGGCGCGAGCACGCTGCGCGTGGGCTGGGCGTATTCGAGAAATCGCCCGACCACCCTCTCGAGCCGCGCCACCTCGACCTGCGCGTTGCCGGCGATGTCTGTGCCGGTCGCCGTCGGCGCCGCGGCCTGCAACGCATCGCGGATCGCGGCCAGCGGTGCCTGGACCTCGTGCGCCAGGCCCGCCGCCAGCTCGCCCAGCATCGCCATCCGATCGCGCTCGCGCAGCCGCTCGACCTGGCGCGAGTTCTCGTGCGCCACCCCCAGCAGATCGGCGATGCGGATGAGCTGCGCGATCTCGTCGTTGCCGAAGGCCACGCCGGCCCGCTCGTCTCCCAGCGTCAACAGCCCGAGCAGCCGCGCGTTGCCGACGATCGGCAGGCAGAGATCGGCCGCCATGGCGTCCAGGGCGGACAGCAGCGCGGCCGTGGGATCGCGCGCCGACGCCGCGGGGCCGGTCAGACCGACCACCGGCGTCACCGGTCGGCGGGCCAGCAGCAGATCGCGCTGCAGCGGCGCCCGGTCGCCGACCGCGTGATCGATCAGCAGGCGCTCGGTGACCGGCTCGAGACGGACGGCGGGCCGCGGCCCGCGAAAGCTCGCCAGCTCGAGCTGGCTGGCCTCGTCGTTGAGCAGGTAGATGGCGCAGTGGGTGGCGCGCTTGCTGTCGTAGATCGCGTCGAGCACCCGCGCCTGCACCCGCTCGGCGTCGACCAGGTTGAGCAGCGAGCGCGCAAGCTGCTGCAGGGCGCGCGCGAAGTCGCGCTGCCGGCGAAAAAAGGTGCGGGCGACGATCGCCTCGAGCCAGGCGCGGATCGGCTCGTACAGCACCAGGATCAGCGCCGCGGCGAGCAGCGCATTGAAGACGAAGACGCCGGTGTCGTGCGCCCACAGCAGCAGCAGGCCGGCGACCGCGGCCAGGGTCAGCGCCAGCACCGAATAGATCAGCAACCTGCCGAGCAGCTCGTGCAGGTCGAGCAGGCGTTCGCGCACCAGGATCTGCGACAGGAAGTAGAGGTAGAGGGCGGCCGCGACGCCGCCGATCGGCGGCAGAGGCAGGCCCACCCCGCGCAGCAGATCGAGGACCAGCGCCGCCAGCACGCAGGCTCCACCGACGGCGACGTAGCGCAGGCGCCAGCGCTCGGTGGCGCTGCTCAGCTCGCGGGCGCGACGCTCCATGGTCCAGACCAGGCTGGCGAGCGGGCCGATGACGGCGACCGCGGCCAGCGCCCGTACCCAGAGCTGGCGCGTCAGCGGCGATACCGCGACGGCGATCAGGGCCAGCGCGATGACCCAGGCCAGCCGGCCGCGCTGCGCCGCGCGCACGCCGTAGTCCGAGAGCAGGGACTGGAAGAAGATCGTGCCAAAGACCAGCGTCAGAGCGGCGGCCACGATGTGCAGGCGATCGAACTCCGGCCGCGGGAACAGGGCGCGGAAGAACGAGATCGCGTAGAACAGCGAGGCGGCGATCGCCAGCAGGGCAAACCGGCTGGCCAGCGGCCGCCGGCCGTGCAACTGCACCGCCGCCGCGCTGGCGACGCCGACGATGGCCGCCAGCAGCGCCGCCTGCGAGGTGAAGGTCAGCATGGTGTCCCTCCCGTCGCCCGCGCTCGTCCGGCCCGACCGTGGCGGGATCTGGAGCCGAGGCAAGGCGACAGCTATACTGAGAGCATCATGGGCGAACCGATGCCAGAGGTGCAACAGCGGCTGCGCGGCCTGCCCGCGGTCGAGGCGCTGCTCCAGCAACCGGCGATCCGCGCCCTGATCGAAGCCCACGGCCGCGCTGCGGTGGTGCGGGCGGCGCGCGCGGTGGTCGAGCAGGCGCGCCGCCGGATCCTGGACGGCGGCGAGGCGGCCGTCGACGAACAGGAGATCGCGCGCCGGCTGGCGGCCGACGCGGCGATGACCCTGCGCAGCGTCATCAACGCCAGCGGGGTGGTGGTGCACACCAACCTCGGCCGCGCGCCGCTGGCCGGAGAGGCGATCGCCGCGGTGGCGGGGATCGCGGCTGGCTACAGCACGCTGGAGTACGACTTGGCCGCGGGCGAGCGCGGCAACCGCCATTGCCACGCGATCGATCTGCTGCGCGAGCTGACCGGAGCTGCCGACGCGGTGGTCGTCAACAACAACGCGGGCGCGGTGCTGCTCGCGCTCAGCGCCCTGGCGCGCGACGGCGACGTGGTCGTCAGCCGCGGCGAGCTGGTCGAGATCGGCGGCGGCTTCCGGGTGCCGGACGTGATGAGGCAGTCCGGTGCGCGGCTGGTGGAGGTCGGTACCACCAATCGCACGCACCGGTTCGACTACGAGCAGGCCATCGGCGAGCAGACCAGGCTGCTGCTCAAGGTGCACCAGTCGAACTTCGCCCAGATCGGGTTCGTCTCGGGTCTGACCCTGGGCGAGCTGGTCGCGATCGGCCGCCAGCGCGGGGTCGCGGTCCTCTACGATGCGGGCTCGGGCTGTCTGCGGCCGCTGGCTGGCCTGACCGGGGAGCCGACGGTGGCGGACGGCGTCGCGCTGGGGGCGGACCTGGTCTGTTTTTCGGGCGACAAGCTGCTCGGCGGGCCGCAGGCGGGGGTGGTGGTCGGCCGCGCCGACCTGATCGAAAGGCTGCGCTGCCACCCGCTGATGCGCGCCCTGCGACCCGACAAGCTGTGCCTGTCGGCGCTGCAGGCGACGCTGCAGCTCTGGCGCGACCGACCCGAGCGGGTGCCGGTCGCCGGCATGATCGCCGCGCCCGCGGCCCGGCTCGAGCGACGCGCGCAGGAGATGGCGCGCGCGATCGGCGCCGCGGCGGCGGCCGGCAGCGTCGACAGCGTGCGCTGCGTCGATCGCGTGGGTGGCGGCGCCTCGCCGCTGAGCGAGCTGCCGGGGTGGGCGGTCGCCGTGCGCGGGGTCGACGTCGAGCGGCTGGCCGCGGCGCTGCGCGGCGGCGAGCCGCCGGTGGTGCCTCAGATCGCGGACGGCGCGCTGCTGCTGCACCTGCGCTGCGTCGCGCCGGAGCAGGACTCCGATCTGGCGGCGGCCGTTGTCGCGGCCCTCAACTCCTTGGGGAAAACCGGTGCTTAGCACGGCCGTACTGGTTCTCAACCGCAACTTCCAGGCGGTCCAGGTGACCACCGCCCGGCGCGCCTTCTGCCTCCTGTTTCGCGGGGCGGCGCACGCGGTCGGCCGCGACTTCCAGACCTTCGACTTCTCGGCCTGGAGCGCGCTCGTCAGCGACAACGGCCACGACGTGGTGCACACCCCCAGCGCCGCCATCCGGGTGCCGCGGGTCATCCAGTTGCTCGGCTACGATCGCGTGCCGCGGCCGAGCGTGCGCTTCAGCCGCGCCAACGTGTTCACCCGCGATCGCAACACCTGCCAGTACTGCGGCCGCAGCTTTCCGCGCCACAAGCTCAACATCGACCACGTGATCCCCAAGTCGCTCGGCGGCGACTCGAGCTGGGAAAACGTGGTCTGCTCCTGCGTCTCCTGCAACCGCATCAAGGGCGGTCGGTTGCTCAAGGATGCCGGCCTGCGCCTGCTGCGGCAGCCGCGGCGACCGGTCTGGTCCCCGCTGTTCCGGCGCGACGGCGTCGAGTGGTACGACGAGTGGACGCCGTTTCTTGCCCCCGAGGGCCGTCTGCTGTCGCGCAACTGAGCGCGACGCCGCCCCCGCCGGCCAAAAACTTGAAGTGGGGGCGCGCGGTGGTTTCATGGGAGTAGTAGCTGCGCGGGCCTGCGCTGGCCCGCGGCGGGTAGGCGTGCGCGCAGCCCGGGGGCGAGACCGGTGGCGAACGGGCGTCGGGTCATCGCGGTGGGCAGCGGCAAGGGCGGCGTCGGCAAGAGCCTGGTCGCGGCCAACATCGGGATCGCGCTCGCCAAGCGCGGGCAGCGGGTGATCCTGGTCGACGCCGATCTCGGCGGCGCCAACCTGCACACCTTTGTCAACCTGGACGCGCCCGGGCGCTCGCTGTCGCAGTTTGTCCAGCGCCGGGTCGAGACGTTGACCGAGGTGGTGGTGGCGACGCCGATCCCCAACCTGAGCCTGATCTCGGGCGCGCGCGATCTGCTCGACGTCGCCAATCCGATGTACCAGCAGAAACAGCGGCTGCTGCGCCATCTGGGCAAGCTGGACTGCGACGCCCTGATCCTCGATCTGGGGGCCGGCACCAGCTACAACGTGCTCGACTTCTTCCTGTTTGCGGCGCACGGCATGCTGGTGCTGGCGCCGGAGCCGACCTCCGAGGAAAACGCCTATCGGTTTCTCAAGGCGGCCTACCTGCGCCGGCTGCGCACCGTGCAGGCGGTCTACGGCATCAAGCCGCTGCTCGAGCGCGCGGTGGCCGAGTTCAATGCGCGCGGCCTGAGCGCGCCGCGCGAGCTGGTCGGGACCGTCCGCGATATCGACGCCCAGGCCGGCCAGCAGGTGGCCGAGGAGATGGCCCGCTTCAGGCCGCTTCTCGTCGTCAACCAGGTGCGCAACGCCGACGACGAGCGCATCGGCGAGCGCATCGCCCGGATCTGCCGCGACGCGCTCGGCATCTCGCTCACCTTCGCCGGAGCCGTGCCGTTCGACGACCTGGTCTGGAAGGCGGTGCGCCGGCAGCGGCCGTTGCTGGTCGAGGCGCCGGGGTGCCGCGCGGGGAGGGCGATCGAGGGGATCGTCGACCTGCTGCTGCGCGGCGCCGGCGTGGCGCACGGCACCGAGGACGTGCACCGCCATTTCCGGCGGGTCGCGCTGGATGCGTCGGGTCCGGTACTGCCGCGCGCTGCGGGCGGTGTCCGGCCGCGATCGTCGGAGGGCGCGGCGCCCGGGCTGGCGGAGCCCGAGCTCGAGTTGCCGCTCTCGCCTGACCGCGCGCCGGCCACCGGCGACGGCGCGGCGGTCGACGGCAGTGTGCTGCAGGCGGTGCGCCAGGCGCGCGGCCTGTCGCTGGAGCAGGTGGCCGAGAGGACCAAGATCCCGTGCGCCAAGCTGCAGGCGATCGAGGCCGACGACGCGGCAGCATTTGCCGCCCCGGTCTATCTGCGCGGCTTTGTCTGCCAGTTCGCGCAAGCTCTCGGTCTCGACGGCGATCGCACGGCCCGCGCCTACATGCGACATCTCGAGGAGCTCAAAGCGCGGGCAAGTTGACAGGCGAGGTCACCGTCCATACGATGGCCCCCAGTGCGATGGTGTTTCCCTCGGGGGGTGCGGGCTGAGGGAAGGAAAACGGAGTCGGGCATGGCAACCATCGAGACCCCGGAGCTGGCAATCCGGTTGGCGCGCGCCATCGCGTCGGACATCTCCCTCTACAACGAGGAGAAGATCGCCGATGGCATCAAGAACGACCGGCTGTTCGATGCGATCGAGACCGAGCTGGCCGAGGGCCGCGAGCTCTACCTGAGCCGGATCGCGCCCCAGCTCGCCGCGACCTCCAACTACTTCGATCGGGCTGTCGTCGATGTCATTTTGCGCGCCAAGGGCCACATCCGATCCAAGCTCTGGTAGCGGCTCTGCTTCGGTCGCCGCGTGACCGCCCGTCGCGCCATCGATTTTGTCGTCGGCCCGAGCGAGGCGGGCGGCCGGCTCGACCGGGTCATCGCGACCCGCGTCCCGGAGCTGTCGCGGGCGCGGGTGCAGGGCCTGATCGAAGAGGGGCTGGTGCGGCTCGAGGGCGCGCGCGCCAGCGCGGCGCGGCGAGTCTTTGCCGGTCAGCGGATCGCGATCGAGATCCCGCCGCCGGCGCCGGCCCGGCCGCAGCCCGAATCGCTGCCGCTCACCGTCCTGTACGAGGACTCCGATATCTTGGTCGTCGACAAGGCCCCCGGCATGGTGGTGCACCCGGCTCCCGGTCACCTCGCGGGCACGCTGGTCAACGCCCTGCTCGGCCGCTACGGGCCGACCTTCAGCATCGGCGGCGAGCAGCGTCCAGGGATCGTGCACCGGCTCGATCGGGGGACCAGCGGCGTGCTGATCGTCGCCCGCAACGACGCCGCGCTGGCGCAGTTGCAGCGGCAGTTCCAGCGCCGCGAGGTGCGCAAGACCTATCTGGCGGTGGTGCACGGTGTGCCGCCGGCGCAGGGCACTCTCGACACGCCCTACGGGCGTCACCCGCGCGACCGCAAGCGGTTCACCAGCCGCGTCGCGAGCGCGCCGCGCCGGGCGCTGCTGCACTATCGCGTGCAGCGGCAGTTCGCGACCACCGCGCTGCTCGAGGTCCAGCTCGCCACCGGTCGCACGCACCAGATCCGGGTCCAGTTGGCCGACGCCGGTTTTCCGCTGGTCGGCGAGAGAGTATACGGCCGGCGGCGCGAGCCCTCCTGCGAGCGGCCCGCGCTGCACGCGCTGCGCCTCGAGTGCGCGCATCCCCGCACCCGCCAGCCGCTGAGCTTCGAGGCCGCGCTCCCGGACGATCTGCGTGCGCTGATCGCCCGCCTAGAAGAACGGGTGAGGCGGTGAGCCGGACCGCGCCGCGAGGCCGTGGCCGGCAGCGCCGGGCGCTCGCCCTGGCGCCGATCCTGGCGCTGTGCGCGGGGCCCGCTGCGGCCGAACCGGCAGCCGATGCGGAGGCCGACCAGATGCCGGTCGATCCGCCCGAGATCGTGGCAGCGCCCTGGCTGGTTTTGAGCGGGGCGGGCGATCTGGCCGCTGGTCTGGCCGCGCGGTCGGCGGCCCTGGCGGGCGACGGATCGCAGTTCACGCTCGACGGGCTCGCCGATCGCCGCTGGCTGGTGACGCGGGACCGGATGCGTCTCTTCGGCCCGACCGACGGCGGTCTCTCGTCCGCGGCGCTGCCGCTGGCGCTGTTTCTGGACGAGCGGATCGCGGTGCAGGCCGGACCGGGGCCCGGTCCGGATGGCGACGCTGCGCTCGGCGGCGCGGTGGCGATCGAGCGGGCCCGGCGGCGGCAGCCCGCTGGCGCGCAGGCGGCGACCGAGGTGCGGGTGGGCTCGACCACCCGGAGCCGAGCCGCGCTGGCCGCCGGCTCCGACAGCGGGTTGCTGGCGGCCGACGTCGCCGCGTTCGCGGATCGCGATCAGGCCCGGGTCGCCGCGGCGGACGCGCTGCGAGCGAGCGGAGCGCGCGGCCGCCTGGCGCTCGGATTGGCTTCTCAGGCGCAGCTCGGGCTGGAATGCGAGGCGACGGCGCTGGCGGCCGGTGCCGCGCGGCAGCAGCGCAGCCTGCTGCGCTTCGACAGCACGTTGTCGTTGCAGCCGGGGCAGGTGCTGCGCCTCGATCTGGTGCGGCAGGGACTGATCGATCGGCCGGGCGGCGGCAGCGACGGCACCGCGCTCGACGAGACCGCGCTGCGCGCTGGCTACCAGGGACAGCTCGTGGTCGGCCACTTCGTCGACTTGGCGGTCACCGGCGGCGTCCAGTCCGCGCGTCGGCCGGCGACGGCGATCAGCGTCGCCTCGCCCCACCGTGCGGCGGCTGCCATCGTGGCCAGCGACGACTGGCGCATACGCCCCAAACTGTGGTTGCGCGCCAGCGGGAGTCTCGGCTTCGACGATCTGGTGGGCGGGCTGGTCGCGGGCCGGGTCGCGCTGCGCTACGAGCCGGCGCGGGCAGTGGTACTGCGCGGCGTGGTCGGCACCGGGCAACGCGCTCCGACGCTTGAGGAGCGCGCGTACGCGAGCGGAGCGCTGAGCGGGCCGGAGCTGGACCACGTGCCGACGCTGCGCCCGGAGGAGAGCCGGGGCTACCGGCTGTCGGCGGGTTTTGAGCCGCGATCCGACGGCTTCGCCCGGATCACCCTGCTGCGCACCGACCTGAACGACCTGATCGAGCCGATCGCCGAGCGCGAGGAGTCGCTGTCCGACCTGCGGCGTTACCGCAACATCGGGCGGCTGCACGTGCAAGGTTTGGCCTTCGACCTGGTGGCGCTGCGGCTCGCCGGCGGGATCGGCGTCGACCTCGCCTACCGCTGGCTCTTCGACGCCCGCGATGACCGCACCGGCCGCCCGCTGGCCAACCGCCCCGAGCACCTCGCCAATGTTCTGGTGCGCTGGGAGCTGGCGGCGCTGGGCACGCAGCTATTCGTCCACACCCGGCTGCTGCGCGAACATGTGGGCGCGGCCGACGGCTCGCTGGCGCCGCTGGCCGCGGTCGATGCCGGGATGCAACTGGCGGTGTTGGACGCTCTCGACGTCGTCATCGCGGTGGACAACGCCGCCGGGAGCGCAGGGCGGCCGGCGATGCCGCTGCCGGAGCGCGCGGCCCGCGTGGCTCTGCGGGTGCGCAGCGGTGGCTGGTAGCGGCGCTGGCCGCGGCGAGCACAACGAAGTGGAGGTCAGGCGTGTCAGTCTTGCGATCGCTATACCAGGGGACGCGCGCGG
>JAFGSX010000601.1 GCA_016934455.1 Deltaproteobacteria bacterium | reverse complement strand
GGCATCGGTCCGGGGTGCGGTGTCGGTGCCGGCCGCGGCATCGGTCCGGGGTGCGGTGTCCATGCCGGCCGCGGCATCGGTCCGGGGAGCGGTGTCGGTGCCGGCCGCGGCATCGGTCCGGGGTGCGGTGTCGGTGCCGGCCGCGGCGTCGGTAGCAGCGGCCGCATCCGGTTGGGTGGTCCGGTCGATCCAGGCCGCGTCGCCAGGTGCGCCATCGGACACCGCGGTGTCGCAGAGGCCGGCATCGCCGACCCCGGTGTCGGCCGCGCCCTCCTCGACGACGATCAGGCCACCGCTGCCCAGGCCGCAGTCGCAGCGCGCCAGGGAGATGGTCGCGAGCGCCGCGGCGGGCACCAGTCGTCGAACGCGCACGTCGGCTCCTGCACCGGACCAACTGCCGGGCGGTCTCATCTGATATGGCTAGAAGTATAGCGCTCTCGCGTCGCTCTATCGACATCAGCGGGTTGGTACTCGCGCCGTCTGCGCATCGCGTCGCTACGACAACACTCGCTTTGACGGTTGACGGAAGATGTGGTTGATGCCCTCGCGTCAACAGGTTTCTCGAGATTTGGAGGGGGACTTGCCAGCAGAGCGCAGCGAGCGCCCGAACCGATGGACCGCCGTGAGCCGGCTTCTGGGCGCTGGCGCGCAGGTGTTGATCTTCTCGGTCGAAATGAGCGGCCGCAGATCGAATTCGTCCATACCCCGTTAGAGAATGATCCGGCCGACGACGACGGCGACCACGACGACCGCTATCGGGAATGGAACGACCGGCGCTTTGCCGGGCGCGAGGCTGGCCCCAATCCGTATGCCAAGGCTACGCCACCGACCGCTGACGCTTGGGCACGAGCTCGATCCGCACGCCGAGCACGTCGGCAATGCGACTGAGCAGATCGAGGCGTGGCGCCACGCGGCCAGCCTCGAGCCGCGCGATATTCGGTTGCGCTGTGCCAACTCGCGCGGCCAGCTCCGCTTGCGTGAGCTTGTGCTTTTCTCTGAGCTGCCGGACCTTGGCAGCGAGCGCGAGCCTGACCCGCTCGGCGTCGACCAGCTCACCAAGCTCTCGATCGCGTGCGACCTGGTCGCGCGCCCGGCGCGCAGCGTCGGTGCCAAGGTGCGGGTTTCGTTTGCGTGCCATCGTTCCTCCAATCACCGACCGAGCACATCGGACATTCGGCGTTCGGCTGTTTCAATCTCTCGCCCGGGCGCACGCTGCGACTGTTTATTGTAGGCGTGCAACAGCACGGCGACCGGGCCGACCACGACGACATAAAAGACGCGCTGGCGGCCGATAGAATCGCAGCTCCATGGTGTGGATATATCACAAGTGATATGGACCCTGGCAACGGATCTGTTACTGCTGGTCGTCGGAGTAGATGATCTGGATTGTGCGTCTCATGCGCGCGCCCCCCGGTGTTGAGCCGACGGGGCGCGAAATCTCGCCGTGGTACGACCCGGGTACGACCCGCGGCTAAAATGGAAAAGGCGGCTTGTTCGGCCGCCTTTCCAATACTGCATAACAAAACGATTTTTGATGGAGCCGGCTGCCGGAATCGAACCGGCCACCTGCTGATTACGAATCAGCTGCTCTACCTGATGAGCTAAGCCGGCAGGCAGCGGCGATACATAGAAGCACCCTGCGTCGATGTCAATGTCCGTCGCCCTGATCTGTCCGTCGCCTTGATCTCGCGAACGGCCGGGACGCGCGCCCCGCGCCATCCAGGATGGACTGCGGTGGCCAGCGCAATCAGGTCAGCTCGGGCGGCAGCGCCGGCAGCCAACCCAGCTCGAGCACGGCCCACAGCCCGATCAGGATCGCCTCGGCCGCATCGGTGCGCAGCGACGTCGGCGCCGGCGCGCCCGACCACCGGATCACGCGCCGCGCCAGCGGCCCGGCGCTGGCCTTGGCCGAGCGGCCATCTCGCTGCTCGCGCCGCAGCAGCAGGCGACCGCGCCAGGTCTCGGCCGGCACCAGCCGCAGGCCCGCGCCGACCGGCAGCGCCGCGCGCGCCCAGATCGCGGCCAGAGCGCGATCGCCCTCGGCCGCCAGCCAGCGCAGGTCCGGGATGGCGCGCAGCAACGGGAAGGCCGCCCGCCGCAGCCGGCCGCGGTTGCCGAAGTTGGTCGAGCGGTACCAGCGCAGCCGGCCGTCGTCGCCGTACAGCGCGAGGCCGCAGCGCAGGCCGAGGTCGATGGCGAGCAGCGACTGCACCGCGCCAGCATACGCCAGCCGGTGGGGATGCCGAAGGAGCACCTCGCGGCGTTGCATTTTCACGCACCCCGACATTGACGGACGCGACCTGGGACGGTTAAATCGATATCGTGCGTAAAGCTCGCTTTTCGGTGCTGGGCCCGCTCATGGGCGGGTACGGCTCCCAGGCTTTCTTGGGCCAGGAGGTGGGCCCCAACGGGCCGATCCGCCCGGTGGTGATGGTGTTCCTGCCCGAGGAAGTGGTCGAGAACAGCGATCTGTTCGAGCGCATCATCGAGGAGACCAAGGTCGCCGTCCGCATCGACCACAAGAACGTGGTCGCGGTGCACGGCCTGGCCCGGCTGGACGAAGGCTACGCCCGCATCGTCGAATACGCCGACGGCGAATCGCTGCGCGCCGTGGTGCGACGCTCGACCTCGTTTGGCCGCAAGATCCCGACCGAGATCTCGGTCACCTGCGTCGCCGACGCCTGCATGGGCGTGCACTACGCGCACGAGCTGGGCATCACCGAGGCCGGCAAGCCGCTGATCCACGGCGGCGTCCGTCCCGAGACGCTGCTGGTCAGCTTTCACGGCGTGACCAAGGTCTCGGGCTACGGCGCGGCGCTGATCGCCGAAGGGCTGGCGCGCGCGCGCGGCGCCGAGAGCTCGATCCGCGACGCCTACACCGCACCCGAGCAGGTGCTGGGCGGCCGCAAGGCAGCAACCGCGCAGACCGACGTCTACGCGCTGGGCGCCGTGCTCTACGAGGCGCTGTCGGGCAAACCGCCGTTCGGCCAGGACGTGTCGCTGGCCGAGGCCATCACCACCAGCGAGCCGTCGCCGCAACTGCTGGCCGACGTGCCGGCCGAGCTGGCCAAGATCGTGCTGCGCGCCATGGCCAAGCGCGCGCCCGACCGGTTTGCCACCGCGCTCGAGATGCGCGAGGCCCTGCTCGGCGCCTGCGCGCCGGTGGCCGAGGAGCAGGTCGCGGCCTTCATGGAGGAGTACTTCCCGGCCGATCTGACGACGCAGCGACAGGCGCGGCAGGCGCTTCTCGACGCGGGCAAGGGAGCCAAGCTCGAGGATGAGGCCGAGGAGGAATTCCCGGACCACGACACCCAGCCCAACCTCAAGCTCAAGAACATAAAGAAGCCGGGCGCGGTGACCGGTTTTGCCGACGGCAGCCGCAAGCCGACACCCAGGGCCCCGGCGCCGCCGCAACCCGCTCCAGCCGCATCGACGCCGCCCCCGGCGCGCGCGCCGTCGCGGCCGCCGACGCCGATGGCCCCGGCGCCGCTGCCGCGCCCGGCTGTCGCGCCTCCCGCGGCGATGATCCCCTCGCTCAGCGCCGAGTACGAGACCACCGCCCCCGGCGGTCAGGTCGTCTACCGCACCCACCCGGCGATCTACATCGGCCTCGGGCTGTTCGGAGGCGCGGCGCTGGTGTTCGCAGCGATCTTCTTCCTCAAACCGCAGCAGACCGCGGTCGCCATGGTCCAGCCGGACGCGGCCGCGGCCGCCATCCCACCGCCGGCCGTCCCCGACGCGGCACCGCCGGCGGTCGCCCAGCCCGACGCCGCGGTCCCACCGCCGCCGCCGCCCCGCAATCCGACGGACCGCAAGCCGAAGACCAACAAGAAGCCGGTCAAGAAGTACGGCACCCGGCTGGCCAAGGACGGCACCATCAGCGGCGAGGTCGATTACCAGGACGAGCCGCCGCCGACCAGCAATGGTGTCCTGATCGTCGACGCCCCCCCCGGCAGCGACGTCTTCGTCGACGGCCGGCACAAGGGCAGCACGCCGCTGGACGCGATGAGCTTGAAGGCCGGACCGCACAAGGTCGTGGTGCGGCAGGCGGGCACCGGCGTCGAGTACCGGCGCACGGTGACGGTCAAGGCCGGGCTCGACCTGACCATGACGGTGCAGTTTCACAACGAGTGACCCCGCAGATTTCTGACGATCGTGGAAATGCTGAGGCAGGGCCGTGCCCCGCGCTCACCCGGTGCCACGGGCCGGTCGCGAGCTCCCTTCACAAGTGCTAGGATCACGCCTGGTTGCGCTGGCTCCGGAGCGCCTTTCCGGAGCGGTGCCGACCAGGGCAGAGGAACGCGGCTTGCAGATCACTGAGCTGTCGTCTTTGCCCGGCCGGAGGATCGCCATGAGGTCGCCGCTCAAGTGGTTCGCGCTCGCCCTGCTAGTCGCGTTCGCCGCCTGCGTGCCCTGGAAGGAGGAGCAGGTCAAGATCAGCCCGCGCGGCCGCACCACCGCCACCCTGCGCTCCTTTGCCTCGTGCGACGAGCTGGCCGACGCACTGCGCAGCGCGCTGACCGAGGAGATGCGCGTTCGCCTGCTGCAGTTGGAGGACTACGGCTGGCGCTACGGCGGCCTGGAGGACGGCACCAACGCGCCCGCACCCGACTCCAGCACCGGCCATGACAGCAGCCGGCAGGAGGGCGTCGACTACTCGGGCACCAACAACCAGGAGGCCGGCGTCGACGAGGCCGACTTCGTCAAGACCGACGGCTATTACCTCTACCTGCTCAACGGCAACCGGCTCGAGGTGATGGGCGTGCCGGTCGTCGGCAGGCTCGACCCGATCTCGACCACCCCGATCGAGGGCCGTCCCGGCCAGATGCTGATCGGCAATGACAAGGCGGTGGTCTTCTCCAACATCCATACCTACGACCTGCCGGAGGACCATCCGCTGCGCGCGCTGGTCGGCACGGGCGTCGACGGCGGCTGGTGGTACTACAGCGCGGTGCTGACCAAGCTGACCGTGATCGATCTGGCCGACCGCTCGGCGCCGCGGGTGGTGCGCGAGCTCTACATCGACGGCTACTACCAGACCGCGCGCAAGGTGCAGAGCTCGGTGCGCGCGATCAGCTTCTCGTGGATGGACATCCCCGGTCTCAAGTACTGGCCCGAGCTGCCCCGGGAGTACTACGACCTGCCGTACGACGACCCGCGGCGCGAGACGATGTGGGACGACGCGATCGCGGCCACCATCCGCTACAACGACGCGATCATCGCCGTCACCTCGCTCGCTGATTTCGTGCCGCAGATCTACGAGCGCTTTGCCAGCGGCGCCATCGTCCAGCATCCGTTCACCGGCGAGCAGTGCCGCAGCTTCGGCATGGCCGACGACGCGATCAGCCACGGCATCACCTCGATCCTGAGCCTCGACCTGCTGGGCTCGCAGTTCACCTTTGACGCCGACCACATCGTCAGCAACTGGAGCACGGTCTATGCCTCGACCGACACGCTGCTGATCGCAGAGCCGGCGCAGGACTGGTGGTGGTTCTGGAGCAACGATACCTTCGACGAGGCGAGCAACATCCATCGCTTTGACATCTCGCGGCCGGGCCTCACCAGCTACACCGGCTCGGGCCGAATCGACGGCTGGATCCAGGATCAGTTCTCGCTCTCCGAGCAGGACGGCTTTATCCGGGTGGCGGCCACCACCGGCCAGTGGGGCCGCTGGTGGCAGGAGAATCCGCCGCCCCCGGAGAACCACGTCTTCGTGCTGGCCGGCGGGAGCGAACCCGCGCTCGTCGGCCGCCTCGACGGCATCGCCGTGGGCGAGCGCATCTGGTCGTCGCGCTTTGTCGGCGACAGGGGCTACCTGGTCACCTTTCGCAACATCGATCCGCTGTGGACCATCGACCTTAGCACTCCGACCCAACCGCGCATCATCGGCGAGCTCGAGGTGCCGGGCGTCTCGACCTACATCCACCCGATGGACGCTGCCCATCTGCTGACCATCGGCTACGGTGGCGACGAGGATGGTCTCAACTGGGCGGCGCAGGTGTCGCTGTTCGACGTCGGCGACTTCGCCCACCCGCAGATGTCGAGCGCGCTGTCGCTGGCGCCTGACGTCGACGGCACCGGCTGGAGCTGGGGCTCGGCCTGGAGCGAGGCCATGTACGAGCACAAGGCCTTCACCTACTTCGCGCCGATGAAGATGCTGGCCATCCCGCTCAGCACCTATCGCGGCGTCTACGATCAGGTCAGCGGCTACTACGACTACGAGTACAGAAGCCTGCTGCAGATCATCAACGCCGAGGCCGGCGTTGCGCTGACCAGGTTTGCCACGGTCGACCACTCGGACTTCTTCAACAGCGCTGCGGATTGCCCCCGCGACTACTGCTACTGGGAGTGGCAGGACGTGAGGCGCAGCATCTTCATGCGCGATGCCACCCTGGGCGACTTCGTCTATGCCATCAGCGACCGCGGCGTGACCGCGCACCGGGTCTCGGACATGAGCCTCTCCGCCTCGGTGGCTCTGCCTGGCACGGGCTACGACACGCCGTGCTGGGACTGAAGCGCTCAAGCGCAGCTTGACAGATCGCGAGCAACCCCAAATAATCCGCGCTTCTTTTCGGGCGGTCGCGCGATCTCAGGCCGATCTGGTAGCCTCTGCCGCGCGCACCAGGGGAGTCGTGTCCGGTGGACCTGATCGTCAAAGTCGAGCGCATCCCTGAGACCGGGCTCGACCTGACCGGCCACCTCGACCCGCTTGAGCTGCAGCACTGCCTCGATGTGGGAGGCGACACCGGCCTGACCACCCCCGCCGGCGGCGACATCGCGCTGCGCTTCGAGCGCATCGAGCAGGCGGTGCGCATCACCGGCCAGGTCAGCACCACCGCGGCCGGCACCTGCGGCCGCTGCCTGGGCCCGGCGCAGCTCGCGCTCACCGCCAGGGTCGACGTCACCCTGTTCCCGGCGCCTTCGGGGCGCCACCCCGAAGCTGACGACGCGGCCGCCGACACCGCCGGTGCCGACCAGCAGGCAGATCTCGACGACAGCGGTGCCATGAGCGGCACCTACCGCGACGGCCGGATCGACGCCGGCGACCTGCTGCGCGAGGTGCTGCTGCTCGAGCTGCCGATCCAGTTCGTGTGCCGCGATAGCTGCGCCGGTCTGTGCGACCAGTGCGGCGCAAACCTCAACCTCGGCCCCTGCGGCTGCGTGCGTCAGCAGATCGACCCGCGCTGGGAGGGGCTCAAGAGCATCAAGGTGCCCTGAGCGCACGCCGCGCTCGCGCCGACCAGAGAACGAGAGAGAGCCATGCCAGTCCCATACGGAAAAAGATCCAAGGCCAAGGGGCGCCAGCGCCGCGCGGCCAACATGAAGTACACCGGCGTCAACGTGCAGAGCTGCCCGAGCTGCGGCGAGCCGGTGCAGGCCCACCGGGTGTGCCCGTCGTGCGGCAAGTACCGCGAGCGCCAGGTGCTCGAGAAAAAGGGCGTCTAGCCCCCACCTCCCATGGTCGAGATCAGGGTCGCCGTCGACGGGATGGGTGGTGACCGCGCGCCCGAGCAACCGGTCAGGGGATCGGTGCGGGCGGTGCGCGAGCACCGGATCCAGGTCATCCTGAGCGGGGACGAGCAGCGACTGCGCGCCGAGCTGGAGCAACAGGGCGCGCTCGAGCTGCTCGGCCACGGCCTCGAGATCCGGCACGCGGCCGAGATCGTCGAGATGGACGAGAAGCCGGCGCAGGCCGCGCGCAAGAAGAAGCAGAGCTCGATCCGCGTCGCCCTCGATCTGGTCAAGAGCGGCGAGGCCCAGGCCATGGTGTCGGCCGGCAACTCGGGCGCGGTGATGGCGACCGCGCTGGTGGCGCTGGGCCGCATCCGCGGCGTGTTGCGGCCGGCGATCGCGATGTCGGTGCCCAACATCAACGGCAAGACCGTGGTGCTCGACCTGGGCGCCAACACCGAGGCGGCACCTGAGCACCTGGCGCAGTGGGGTTTCATGGGCGAGGCCTACGCGCGGCTGGTCGACGGCGTCGACCGGCCCAAGGTCGGTGTGCTGTCCAACGGCGAGGAGGATAGCAAGGGCAGCGACCAGACCCGCGGCGCCAACGCCATCCTCAAGCGCGCGCCCGGCATCAATTACGGCGGCTACGCCGAGGGCAGCGACGTCCTGGTCAGCGATTTTCGCGTGATCGTCACCGACGGCTTCACCGGCAACGTGGTGCTCAAGCTGCTCGAGGGCGCCGGCCGCTTCGTGTCGCGCTTCTTCCGCGCCGAGTTCGAGCAGTCGCTGCCGCGCAAGCTGGCATACCTGCTGTCGCGCGCGGTCTTCGCCAAGCTGCGCCTGATGGCCGACTACCGCGAGTACGGCGGCGCGCCGCTGCTGGGCATCGCCGGTGTGGTCATCATCTCGCACGGCCGCTCGGACGACATGGCGATCATGCGCGCCATCATGCAGGGCAAGCGCCACGTCGAGGTCGATCTCAACGGCGCGATCGAGCGCATCGTCAAGGAGCACGCCGAGCTGTTCAAGAGCGCGGCGCAGGCCGCGGCGCCGGCCCCGGGCAGCGAGCCAGCAGAGAGCACCGCGACGAATTGATCGCCGCGCTACTTGGGGGTCCATTTTCGGCGGGGCCCCGCTGTTCGGCGTAAGTCTTTTTCTCGTCGCTGAAGGCGACGAAAAAAGCCTTGCGCCGGCCCCCCGCCGCACGTTTTGTGTTTTCGGATGGCCGATTGAAGACCGCGCGCGAGCACACATTCGGCGACGTCACCGCGATCGAGCTGGGCCGCGGCGTGTTCGGCCGGCCTTACATGACGGTGTTCGCCTACGCCGCGGGCGGCATCGCCATCGACAGCGGGCTGCCCCACCAGCGCGCGGTGGCGGTCGAGTTCTTCCGGCGACAGCGCACTCATGCAATCGCTCTCACCCATTACCACGAGGACCACAGCGGCAACGCCGCCGCCGTCTCCGCCGCCACCGGCAGCCCGGTCTTCGGCAGCGCGGGCACCGCCGGCTGGATGCGCCAGCGGTTCCCGATCCAGCTCTACCGCCAGATGGTGTGGGGAGCCGCCGAGCCGATCCCGCTGCAGCCGCTGCCCGACGTCGTCGCGGGCGACGGCGTCAAGCTGCTGCCGATCGCGACTCCCGGCCACTCGGCCGACCACACGGTCTATCTCGAGCCCGACCGCGGCTGGCTCTTCTCGGGCGACCTGTACGTGGCCGACCGGATCAAGTACTTCCGGGCCGAGCAGAGGCTGGATCAGGAGATCGCCTCGCTGCAGCGCGTGCTCGAGCGCGATTTCGACTCCGTCTTCTGCGGCCACCATCCGGTGGCCGGCGGTGGCAAACAGCGCTTGCGCAACAAGCTCGACTTCTTGGTCAACTTCAGCGGCCAGGTGCGTGCGCTGGCCGGCCGCGGTCTTCCGCCGCGCGCCATCGCGCGCGAGCTCAAGCTGCGCGAGACCTGGTTCGTGAGGATCTGGACCGCCGGCGACGTCAGCCTGAGGAACATGATCCACGCCGCGCTGGTCGACAGCGATAAATATCATACTCCAGCCGCGCCAAACGCAACAGATTGACGATCGCGGTCCGGCCGCGGTCCACTGGCGATGATGAGCGACACCGCCCTTCTCGATGCCGCGGCGCAGGAGATCGTCGACGAGGAGCTGGCGCTCGCGCGGCGCGTGCAGCAGGCGCTCGCCGCGCGCATCGCGACGCGCGGCCGCGGCGGCCTGCCTGACCCGGCGGCGCCCTACTTCGGCCACCTGG
This sequence comes from Deltaproteobacteria bacterium, assembly GCA_016934455.1. Taxonomy (GTDB): domain Bacteria; phylum Myxococcota; class JACRCW01; order JAFGSX01; family JAFGSX01; genus JAFGSX01. The sequence goes on along the minus strand of JAFGSX010000601.1, from coordinate 8,599 downwards.
TGCTGCAGCTCGCCGATCGCAGGCGCGAGCTGCTGGTCGGCGACAGCTCCTGGCTCGATCCGGGCGACGGGCTGCCCGCGATCGCGGCCTGGCGCACGGCGCCGCTGGCGCGCCTGCTATTCAACTGCCGGCAGGGCGACGACTTCGAGGAGGAGATCAACGGCCGCCCGCTGAGCGGCGTCGTGCAGGTGCGCCGCCTGCTTGACTTTGGCGCTGGCGCGCTGCGCCAGATCGCCGCGAGCGAAATCGAGCTTGCGCGCGGCGCCGACGGCGGCTGGCATTGCGCGCCGACCGCGATCCCGGCGCTGGCCGGCGCCGAGACCGGCTGGCGCGGACCGATCGATCGGGACGCGCTCGATGCCGAGCAGCGCGCCGTGCTCGAGCGCGCGCCCGACGGCGCGGCGCTGATCAACGGCCCCGCCGGCAGCGGCAAGACCACGGCCGCCGTACATCGCCTGGCGCACCACGCCGCCCGCCATCACCGCGGCCGGCTGCGCAGCCTGGTGGTGGTGCCCGAGCTCGGGCTGGCAGACCTGACCAGCGCGCGGCTGCGCCGGCTCGGCCTGCCCGACGCCAGCGTGGTGACGTACAGCCAGTGGGCGCGGCAGCAGGCGCGCCGGCACTTTCCGTCGATCGCGCGCCGGCTCAGCGACGACGCCTCGCCGGCGGTGATGCGGGTCAAGCGCCATCCGGCGCTGCGCCAGGTGCTGCGCGAGTTCGTCGCCCGGCGGGCGGCGCCGCTCGACCGGCTGCTCGACGATCTTCCCCTGCTGTTCGGGGAGCGGCGCTGGCTGGAGCGGCTGGCCGAGCTGGCGCAGGGCGAGGTGCGTCCGGGCGACGTCGAGGAGACTCTCCTTCACACCCGGCGCCAGCTCGACGAGCGCAGCGAGGAGGCCTACGCCCACGTCGCGCGCAGCCGGCGCCGGGCGGTGGACGGCCGCGATCTGGACGACGGCACGCCCGACCAGATCGCCGGCGGCCACGACATCGAGGACGTGGCGGTGCTGCTCGAGCTGCTCTGGCTGAGGCGCGGCGCCGGCGCGACCGCGAGCGGACAGCGCGCGCCGCTGGACCACCTGGTCATCGACGAGGTGCAGGACGTGGCGCCGATCGAGCTGGCCGCGCTGGCGCGCACGGTGACGCCGGAGGGAGCGCTCACCCTGGCCGGCGACGACGCGCAGCACGTCGACCCGACCGCGCCCCGGCCGGACTGGGATGCGCTGGCCGCCGCCGCCGGCGTCGCCTCCGATCGCCGCTTCGGGCTGCGCCACAGCCACCGCTGCCCGGCGCCGGTGCTCGAGCTGGCGCACTCCATTCTGGGCGCACAGCCGCCGCCCGGCCCCGCGCCGCGGCCCGGCCCACCGGTCGTCGTCACCGGCGCTGGCTCCTCCGGCCTGCTGGCGGCGCGGCTCGCCGACGGGCTCGCCGCCTTCTGCGGCCGCGAAGAGCAGAGCGAGGTGGCGCTGGTGTGCCGCAACGCGGCCGGCGCGCACGAGCTGCACGCGCTGATCGAGCCGTCGCTGCCGGCGCAGCTCGTTCTCGACGGCAAGTTCCCGTTTAAACCTGGCCTGGTGATCACCGAGGTGCGCGCGGTGCGAGGCCTCGAGTTCGATCTGGTGGTGATCCCCGACGCCGACGCCGCGCACTACCCGCGCAGCGACGAGACCGCGGCGCTGCTGCACCTGGCCACCAGCCGTGCCCGCCACCAGCTCTGGCTCCTGTGGAGCGGTTGGCCGTCGCCGCTGCTGCCGGAGCGCGTGGTCGGGACCGGAGCCTGACCGCGCCAGCGCGGCCTCTCTTGCCGGCCGCCGTCGAATTTGCCATATTCGCCGACGGAAGCGCTTGGTGGCTGGTGCCGCCCCCGGTCTTCAAAACCGGTGGGGGGCGTGATGAACGTCCTCGGCGCGTTCGATTCGCGTGCGCTTCCGCCATCACACCGCTTGCTCAGGACACGGGTGGCGATTGTCGCCACCGACGCGATGCAGTACCGATCGCTTATCCGTCAATCGCGGAGCAGGCCATGTCTATTTCTTCGCTCGAGGTGACCTCACCGTACGAACAGATCGCCGCCACCAGAGGCATGCCCGCCGGGCCCGCGCGCGAACCGCGCATCGAGGAGAGCGAAGCCTACCGGTTGCTCTTCGACCTGGCGCGTCGCCGTACCGGATCGATCGACACCGACCTGGTCGTGCGTCACGTGCTGGCGGTGACCGAGGGCGCGGACTGGCCGGTGCGGCGCGCCGCCATGGAGGCGCTGCTCAGGCGCTTTGGCTTTGCCAAGCGCGATGGCCTGCGCATCAGGGAGCGGCCGCCGCAGAAAGCGGTCTTCGGTCTGTACACCACGCAGCGCAAGGGCTCGGACGCGCGGCCCTACTTCACGTTGCTGACGTCCTATGACCTGCCGGCCGGGAGCTGCGACTGCCCGGACTTTCAGCGCAGCTCGCTCGGGCTGTGCAAGCACCTGCTCGCGGTGCTCGAGGAGATTGCGGCGAGCGCACCGCGCGTCGAGCGTGCCCGGGCCGAGCAGCGCCGGGCCGACCCACAGCGCGGACACCGCCTGCGTTGGGATCCGGTGCGGCCGCTCACCGGCGCCGGCGACTGGCTCGAGCGCTTGATCTGGCAACCGAGCGCAGTGCGCCACAAGGTCGCCGAGCGCGAGCAGCGCGCGGCGCGCTGGTTCCAGGACGATACCCAAGGCCGCCGTCACGTCGCCGACGGCTGCGTCGCGGATCGCGATCGCCGGACCCGGATCATCGACGACGTGCTGGCTTTTGCTGTGAGCGACGAGCGCAGCGATCAGGGTGCGACGGTCGAGCCGGCGCTCTGGGCGCTGCTGCACGCCGAGCAGGAGCGGCTCGGGCGCGCTGGCGCGAGCGCGATCAGCGGCGACGACGTCAGGCGCGCGTTGCGTGGGCTCAAGCGCAAGCTCTACCCCTACCAGCTCGCGGGCGTGCAGCGTTTCTTCGAGGTAGGCCGGCTGCTGCTGGCCGACGACATGGGGCTGGGCAAGACTGCGCAGGCGATCGCGGTCTGCCACGCGCTGTGGACCCTGGGCAAGGTGCGCCGCGGCCTGCTGGTGGTCCCGGCCAGCCTCAAGCCGCAGTGGCGGCGCGAGTGGCAGGCGTTCAGCGAGGTTCCCATCACGCTGGTCGAGGGTTCGCCCAGGGAGAGGCGCAGCCTGTACCGGACTCAGCGCAAGGGATTTTTCCTGATCAACTACGAGCAGGTGCTGCGCGACCTCGAGCTTCTGCACGGCCTGCGGCCGCAGCTCGTGGTCCTCGACGAGGCTCAGCGCATCAAGAACTGGGCAACCAAGACCGCGGTCTATGTCAAGCAGCTGGATCCGGTGTACCGCCTGGTGCTGACCGGCACGCCGATGGAAAACCGGCTCGACGAGCTGGCCTCGATCCTCGACTGGGTCGACGACACTGCGCTCGAACCCAAGTGGCGGCTGGCGCCGCTGCACAGCGTCCATGCCGACGGCACGCGCGAGGTGGTGGGCGCGCGCCACCTCGACACGCTGCGCACGCGGCTCAAGCCCTGCATGGTGCGGCGGGTGCGGCGCGAGGTGCTCGACCAGCTCCCGCCGCGCACCGACACGCGGATTCCGGTCGAGCTGACCGCCGAGCAGCGCGACGAGCACGATGCCTTCGACACGCCGATCCGCAGCCTGCTCGCGCGCGCGCGCAAGCGGCCGCTGACCCAGGCCGAGTTCCTCAAGCTGATGAGCATGCTCACCATGCAGCGCATCTTCTGCAACGGCCTGGCGCAGGCCCGCTTCGACGAGGTCTGGCCAACGCTCGAACGGATCGGCCGGCCGACCGACGCGGTCCTGCAGGGGCTGCACGCCCCCAAGCTGTACGAGCTGCGCGAGCTGGTGGCGCAGCTCGCCGTCGAGCAGCAGCGCAAGATCGTGATCTTCAGCCAGTGGCGCCGCATGCTGCGCCTCGCCGACTGGGCGGTCTCGGACCTGCTCGCCGACGCCGGCCTGCGCGCGGTCTTCTTTTCGGGCGACGAGGGACAGAAGCGGCGCGACCAGAACATCGTCGACTTCCACGACGATCCGCGCACCTGCATCCTGTTCGCGACCGACGCTGGCGGCGTCGGGCTCAACCTGCAGCGCGCAGCCAGCTGCTGCATCAATGTCGAGCTGCCATGGAACCCGGCCGTGCTCGAGCAGCGCATCGGCCGGATCTACCGGCTGGGTCAGGAGCACCCGATCGAGGTTTACAACCTGGTCTGCGAGGAGGGCATCGAGTCGCGCATCGCGAACCTGGTGGCCGACAAGCGCGCTCTCTTCTGCGGCCTGTTCGACGGCACCAGCGACGCGATCCGGTTCGAGCGCTCGGGCTCGTTCCTGTCGCAGCTCGAGAAGATCGTCGAGCCGGTGAAGGTGCCGGACCTGCCAGAGGACGTTGATGCCGACACCGACGGCAGCGCGACGGGCGGAGAGAGCGCCGAGGCGCGCGCGCTCGAGGACACGATCGCAACCGCCGCACCGGAGATCGCTGCCGGCGAAATCGCCGCAGCGCGGTCGCCCGAACCGGCAACCGCGGCGCCGACACCCGACTCGCCGACCGCAGCGGCGAGCAACGCGGCCCGGGCGACCGTCACGGCCGAGCAGGTGCGCGACCTCTTCTCCCAGATCCAGGTCAGGCCGGCCGCCGACGGCAAGGTCGCGCTCGAGGCGCCGGCCGAGGCCGCGGCTGCGCTTGCCGCGCTGCTGAGCGGGATGGGGACGCTGCTGGCGTCGCTGCAGCGGCCGACCTAAGCGGGGCGACCTGTAACAGCTCGGTCCTCGAGACCGTTCAGCGCGTCCTCGTCGTACTCGACGATGATCTCGTCCTCGATCTCCCGCAGGCCGAGCGGCGCCTCGTCGCGGGCGTAGCCAATAGCGCGGTAGCCGCGCAGGCGCCTTTCGAACATCTTCATCAGCATCGGCACAGCGCGGTCCACGTAGTCATAGATACGAACCTCGGTCTTGCCCGGGTACAGCCGATGAAGCCGGCCAGTGTACTGGACGAGCGTGCCCTTCCATGACACCGGCAGCGCGAGAAAGAGAGTATCGAGCCGGGCGTCGTCGAAGCCCTCACCGATGTAGCGGCCAGTGGCGATGAGCAGCCGCTCCTCGTTTTCGGGGATCGCGGCGAGCTGCGCGATCACATCGCGCCGGTCCCTGGTCGTCATGCCCCCATGGAGCACGATGAGATGGCGCGCGAAACGCCGCAGCCGATCGGCAAAGTGCTCCAGATGGTCCCGTCGCTCGGTGAGCAGGATGGGCGAACGCCTGGCCTCGAGGGCACGCACCACGTCGTCGAAGATCAGGTCGTTGCGGCGCTGGTCCGCGGCGAGCGCCGCATACAGCTCCTGGATGCCCGCGCTATCGAGCAGACCGGCAGCCGAAAATGCCGTCTCTCTGACCACGAGCTTGTGGTCGAAAGGCCGCCGCGCGGTCTGGCTCTTCGCCTCCACGGCAAACCGAACCGGCCCGAGCTGCATGTGGAGGATCGGCTGGTGACCATCGCGGCGTTGCGGGGTCGCGGTGAGGCCCACGACGAACCTGGCCTTTACCTCGGACAGGACGCGCTCGAAGCTGACAGCCGGGCAATGGTGCGACTCGTCCTGGATTACCTGGCCGTAGCCAGCGACGAGATCCGAGACCGAGCCCTTGCGGACGAGGCTTTGCACCATGGCCACGTCGAGCCGGCCGTTGGGCTTTGACTTGCCGGCGCCGATCTGACCGATCTGCTTGGGCTCGATCCCCAAAAACATCGCGAGCTGGCCGATCCACTGGTCGAGCAGCGGCTTGCGGTGGACGAGAACGAGCGTGCTCGTCTTGCGGGCAGCGACGAGAAAGGTGCCGACCACGGTCTTGCCGATGCCCGGTGGTGCGACGAACACGCCGGTGTCGTGGGCGAGCAGCGCTTTGGCCGCCTGGTCCTGAATCGGAGTGAGCGTGCCCTGGAAAGTGAAGTCGACCGGCTTTCCCTGGTCGCGTTTGTCGTCGACATCGAGCGCGACGCCGTACTCCCGCAACATGGTCTCGGCCTCGGCCAAACAGCCTCGCGGGAGCGCGATGTGCTCGGGAAAATCCTCGGCGCAGGCGATCACACGAGGCGTGAGCGCTGTCGACAGGCTTCCGGGCCTTTCTTCTTCTCGCACAGGCCATATTCCCATTCGTTGTCGCAGGCCGGTGAGTAGCCCGAGGTGCCTTTTTTTGCGTTTTCCCAGCGACGGGGGAAGACGTCCTCGCGGCCGCGGAAGAGCGACCGGAACAGGGCGATCTTGGCCGCGTTGGTCGACGGTGCAATAAATGTCGCGGGAACCGGTGGCGGAGGTACAGCGATCGGCAACAAAGGCGCGGCCGCTAGCTGGTCGCGAAGAACGGCCAGTCGAGCAACGGCCGCGTCGACCTCGTCCCTGAGGTTGGTGAGGCGAGACTCCTCTTGGGCGATTTCACGCAACAGCTCGTCTTGCCGTGCCATCGAGGCCTCGCATCGACAATCGCGTGCCGCCTCCCCTGCGGACAGTATCCGCTTGCCGAAGCCCAAGCCAGCACCTCACCGAAAGTCTGTTATCGGGTTGCAATCGGTGCAATTTGTTTGTATTATGCTAACAATCAGCGTGAGGCGCAACCGTGGAGCGCACCCTTTCCGAGAACGAGTCCAAGGTCGTTCTCGACCTCGAGTGGCGCGGCCAGAAGACCGTGACGCTTGACGAGATCCAGGCCGCCCTCGCCTGCTCTGGGGGCTACGCCCGGTTCATGGCCCACAAACTCGTCAAGAAGGGTTGGTTGGAGCGACTGCGGCCAGGGCTCTTTCAACTCGTGCCGGCCGAGCGTGGCCGCGAAGGCGTGGCCGACACCAATCCGCTGGCGGCGGGCGCGGTCCTGGTGTCGCCCTACTTTTTCTCGTTCGGCACGGCCTGCACCCACCACGGGCTGACCGAGCAGGTCTTCTCGGACGTATACCTCGCGACCCCGACCCGGCGCAGGCCGCAGGTCGTGCGCGGCAAGCGCTACGTGTTCGTGCCGGTGGCCAAGGATCGGTTCTTCGGCTTCACCGAGATCAAGGTCCTCGGCGCGACGGTGCAGATGGCCACGATCGAGCGCGCGCTCGTCGATGCCATCGATCGTCCGCGCTACGCCGGCGGTATCGGCGAGGTGTCGCGAATCGTGGCTCGCGCGAGCGGGCGGGTGTCGTGGAACGCACTCCTCGAACACCTGCGCCGTTTCGACGAGTCGGCCCTCGTGCAGCGACTCGGCTACCTCCTGGATCTCAATCGCTCGGAGGTTCCGCGGGAGACGCTTGCTGTCCTGCACGACCTCGTCAGGCCGGAGAGCAAGATCGTCCTCGGACCACGGAAAAAATGGGGCCTCCACGGGCCGCTTTCGCGGGCATGGAACGTGATCGAAAACGTCCCACGCGAGGTGCTCCTGGCTGGCGACGACAAGCCGAAGCGGCGCGTGACCTTCGCCAAGAGAGGTGAGCGGTGATCGCGGACAAGTTCGTGGACCTCTACGCTCGCAACGCCGGTCTGCGCGACAAGCTCGTCGCCGAGCGTGACGTGGTGCTGACCTATGCCCTCGCCATGCTCATCGACACCGGTGTGATGGCAGACCTCGCCTTCAAAGGCGGCACCTGTCTGCGCAAGCTGGTTTTTGGTTCTTCGGGCCGGTTCTCGGAAGACCTCGACTTCACGCTTGCGAGCGACCACCCCGAGGACGACGTGCTCCTGCGCCTGGTCGAGGCCTTCAACCGCAGCTACCACGGAGTCACCTTCGCCTTCGACGAGTACTACAAGACCGACGACGACACATCGTTTGGCGGGGAGGTTTTCTACCGCCACGACTGGAACGACCGCGGCCGCTTCCGCCTCCAGGTGAGCCTGCGCGAGCGGCCGACCCTGCCCGTGACCGGCCGGCCAATGCAGGCCCAGGGCTATTTCGCGCAGCTCGAGTTCATGCCGCCCGCGGTGCGCACCCTCGCCCCGATCGAGATGATCGCCGAGAAGGTGCGAGCCTCATTCCAGCGCGCCAAGGTGCGCGACCTCTACGACCTGCACCGCTTTGCCACCACGCCGTTCGACGGCGAGTTGCTGCGGCGCCTGGCCGTGCTCAAGCTGTGGCAGGTCCGCGATCCGTTCGCCCCCGACCTGTTTTTTTCGCGGCTGCGAGACGGGCGCTACGACTGGGAAGATCTTCGCCGGCTGTTGCGTTCGAGCGAGCGGCCGGAGCCCGAGGAAGTGCTTCGCTCGGTCGAGACGCGTTTCGCTGTGCTGCGCGACCTGACCAATCTCGAGCACGAGGTCATCGCCGACGCCAAGAGCGGCTGGAATGAACCGCTCGCCGACAGGCTTCGCGCAGAGATCCGAGCGCGGTTCGCCGCGACTATGCCTTGAAACGGCCCGATCTGGACTATGAAAATATTATGAAAAAATTGGGCGCAAACGCGAGTGTTTCCGATCAATTGCGATCACTGCGAATTTCACATACTGCTATGATTTATTTGATCTATTTTGATCATACGTATTCTGGAGTGATCTGCAGAAATGCGCGGTAAGCGTCCTTCAAAACCGGTGGGGGGCGTGATGAACGTCC
>JAFGSX010000600.1 GCA_016934455.1 Deltaproteobacteria bacterium | reverse complement strand
GGCCGCGACCGGCGGTTCAGCTCGCGCCGTCGACCAACCGCTGTCTGAGGGCGCGCACCCGGCGCTCGATCCGGGAGACCTGCGCCGCCATGGCGTCGAGCTCGACCCGGCTGGGCAGCTTGAAGCGCGCCAGCGAGCTGTGGACGGTCTCGTCTACCCGCCGCTCGAGCGACCGGCGGTTGTTCTCGATCGCCTGGCGCCAGTCGAGGAGCAATGCCTTGCCCTCGTCGCTGGTGAGCTTGCCCCATTCGACCAGGCGCTGCACCAGGTTGCGCGAGCCGTCCTCGGCGATGGCGAATCGCCCCAGGGTCGATTGCCACGCCTCCTGCAGCCGCGCCTTGGTGCCGCGGCTCTCGCCGGCGACCACGCTGTTTCGCGAGTGTTTCATCTCGCTCCTCGCTCTCCCGACCGCCGCCCCGACGCAGCGAGACGGCGGACCGGAAGGCCGGTCAGCTAGTCGCCGCCGAATCGACCGCCGGGCCCGTGCTCGAGCACCTCGCGGATCCTGACCTCGCGCCACTGCCGGTAGACCAGAAAGATGGCGATCAGAAACACCAGCAGCGCGCCGAAGATCCAGATGCCGTACTGCCAGAACCAGATCTCGCGGCTCAGGTACGAGGCGTCGCGGTGCTTGGGCACGAACAGCATCGCCGCGTCGATCGCCGCCAGCGCCTTGACGTCGTCGCCGCGGCCGTGCTGCTCGAATGCGTACTGGGTCAGCGCGTCGGCCACCATCCGGTTGGTCTCGGCGTCTCCGCCGCGGGCGTTGGCCACCTCGAACAGGCGCAGCGCCGACTCGAGGTCGCCCTTGTGCAGCGCGTCCATGCCGCGGATGCGATTGATCACGGACTCCTGATGGTCGTGCTCGGGTTTGCGGCCGCCGTACTGGATGGAGAGGTCGAGGTATTCCTTGGCCCCCGTGACATCGCCACCCATGGCCCGCAGCCGGGAGCACTTGAGGTAGGCGAAGGCCGCCGTCAGGCGCGAGGCCGAGATGTCGACGTCGAGCCGCCGCAGCGCGTCCAGCTTCTCGCAGACATCGCCCCAGTGCGAGCGGTTGTACTCGGCCCGCATCCGGCGCCACAGCTCCTGGATCGAGGCCGCGGAGTCGATCGGTGCCAGCTCCGGTATCTCCTCGGCCGGTGCGCTCTGGGCGTCCGGCCCCTGCGCCGCGACCGGCGCCGCGAGCCACCAGCTCGCGCCCATGACAAACAGCGCAGGCAGAGCTGACCGCGCGCGGTGCGAGCGGTGCACGTGAGAGATCATCGGGCGGACCCTCCTTCCGCGCATTCCTCGTGCGACCTAGCGTGATCCCTTGGCGATATAATATCAATGGCCCGCAGCGAAAGCTTTTTTTTGGCTCCCCATTCGTCCACCTCGGGCACGATGGCCAGCCGGGCACCTCTGGCGAAGGCGCCGGCGGCCAGCTTGTCGGCCATGCCGAAGCCGATCCCGCCCACGCCGCGGCCGTCGATCTCGGCCACGAAGCGGACGTGGCCGTTGCCGACCCGCGCCAGCGATCGGAAGTCCACGCGCTCGAGGGCGAAGGCCGCCTCGGGATTGCCGCGGCCGTAGGGCGCCAGAGCACCCAGCGCCTCGGCCAGCCCCAGGTCGAGCTGGTCGCCGTCCAGGGTCGCGTCCAGATCCAGCGCCGGCACCGATGGCGGATCCGGCAGCAGCTCGATCGCCCGGGCGCCGAGCGCGGCGCGCACGGCGGCGACCGCCGCCGGTTCGACCCGCACGCCGACCGCCTGCGCGTGACCGCCATAACCCAGCAACCGATCCCGCACCGCGGCGAGCGCCTCGACCAGATTGAAGCCGGCGACGCTGCGCCCCGAGCCGCGGCCGCCGCTGCCGATCAGCAGGGTCGGCCGGTGGTAGCGCTCGCAGAGCTTGGCGGCGACGATGCCGACCACGCCGGGGTGCCAGCCGGGGTTGGCCAGGACGATCGCGGCCGGGATCGCGCGCTCGCGCATGAGCTCGGCTGCTGCCTCGTCGAGCACCTGGCGCTCGATCTGCCGGCGCTGGCGGTTCGCCTCGTCCAGCTCCCGGGCCAGCGCGAGCGCGCGATCGCGATCGTCGGTGCACAGCAGCTCGACCGCAACCATGGCATCGCCGAGCCGGCCCGCGGCGTTGATCCGCGGGCCGAGCTGAAAGGCGATGCGGCCGGACTGGGCGCGCGCCGGATCGACGCCCGCCACCTCGCACAGCGCGCGCAGCCCGACCCAGCGGGTGCGCGCCATCTCCTTGAGACCGGCGCTGACCAGGATCCGGTTCTGATCGACCAGCGACACCTGGTCCGCGACCGTTCCCAGCGCCACCAGATCGAGCCCGCGCCGCAGGTCGATCTCGCACCCGGCGTCGCGGCCGGCCTCGCGCCAGGCACGGCGCAGCGCCACGCACAGAAAAAAGGTCACGCCCACCGCCGCCAGATCGGCAAAGCCAAAGCGGCAATCCCGGCGGTGCGGATTGAGCACCGCGCTCGCCGGCGGCAGCGTCTCGACCAGGGTGTGATGATCGACCACGATGACGTCGATGCCGCGGTCACGCGCGGCCGCGATCTCGCCGTGAGCGGTGCTGCCGCAGTCGACCGCGACCACCAGCCGCGCACCCTGCTCGCCCAGGGCGCGCAGGCCCCTCTCGTTGAGGCCGTAGCCGTCGGTCAAGCGCTGCGGTATGTGGCGCGTCACGTGCGCGCCGAGCGTCTCCAGGGTCCAGCTCAGCAGCACCGTCGAGGTCACGCCGTCCACATCATAGTCGCCAAAAATGCCGATCGTCTCGCCGTCGGCCACGGCCCGGAGGAGCCGCGCCACCGCGCGATCCATGTCGGCCATGTTGGCCGGATCGCGCAGGTCGGCCAGGTGCGGGGTCAGGAACCGGCGCGCCGCCGCCGCGTCGGTCACGCCGCGGTTGAGCAGCACCTGCGCCACCACCGGATGCACACCCAGCGCAGCCGCCAGATCGCTGGCAGCGGGGTGCGGAGCGGCGACATTCCAGCGTCGAATGCGATCCACGGCGCCGTCATCATCGCGCAGCCGGGCGAGGCGTCAAGAACAACCGGGCGCCCGCTCAACCGAGCGCGCGCCCGATCAGCGCCAGCTCCGGGTCGCGACCGATCGCCGCCAGCACACCCATCTCGGCCTCGGCCATGGCGCGCGCGGCGGCGGGCGTAGCGTGGTCATAACCGAGCAGGTGCAGCATGCCGTGCGTCAACAGCACGGCCAGCTCGTCCTCGAGCGGGCAGCGCCGGCGCCGGGCGCGCGCCGCGGCCAGCGGCAGACAGATCACGATGTCACCCAGCACCTCGGCGGCGCCGACCGGGCCGGCGTCGGTCAGGGGAAACGACAGCACGTCGGTGACCGCATCGATGCCGCGAAAGCGCAGATTGAGCGCGCGCATGTCTCGCGCTCCGACCAACAGCAACGAGATCTCTGCGCTATGGATCGCTCCCGAGGCGCTTGAGATTCTCCTGAGCAGTCTCTTCGCGGCGGCCGCGCTCGCCGCCGCTCGCCTTTTGACCGTTGCCCGCGCGATCACCGTCGGCACGCGCCGCCTCCTTCGATCCTGCCGGCTCGCCCTGGCTCGCGGCCTCGCCGTGGCCGCTCCCCACCTCGCTGCCCGGCCGCCTCTCGAAGCGGCCGGTGTCCCGGATCTCGTGCTCCAGCTTGCGCCGTTCGGTGGTCTCCTTGGTGTCGCGCCGCTCCTTGGTCGCCGGCGCGTGGTAGGCCGGCCGATCGTGGTAGATGCCGAGCAGCACGCGGTGGTAGGCCTTGGCGATCTCGTTGAGATCGCGCAGCGTCAGCTCCGACTCGTTGAGCGCACCGTCGGCGAACAGGCGATTGACGGTCTTCTGCACCAGCCCCATCAGGCGATCCGAGGACGGCTCCTCGACCGAGCGCGACGCCGCCTCTATCGCGTCGGCGATCATCACCAGCGCGGTCTCGCGCGAGCGCGGCCGCTGCCCGGTGTAGCGGTAGTCCTGCTCGTTGACCGTGCAGACCTCGGCGTCCTCGGCCTCCTTGGCCTTCTCGTAGAAGAAGCTCATCAGATTGGTGCCGTGGTGCTCGGCGATGGCGTTGCTCACCAGCGATGGCAAGCGGTGCTGGCGCGCCAGTTCGAGCCCGTCCTTGACGTGGGCGCGCAGGATCAGTGCGCTCATCGATGGCGTCAGCTTGTCGTGCGGATTGTTGCCGTCGCGCTGGTTCTCGGCAAAGTAGCGCGGATTCTTGATCTTGCCGATGTCGTGATAGTAGGCCATCACCCTCGCCAGCAGCGCATTGGCTCCGATCGCGTCGGCGCCGCCCTCGACCATCGAGCCGATGATGATGCTGTGGTGGTAGGTGCCGGGCGCCTGGACGATCAGCTCTTTGAGCAACGGGTGGTTCAGGTTGGCCAGCTCGAGCAGCTTGATGTCCGAGACGAATCCGAAGGCCGACTCTACGACCGGCAGCAGGCCGGTGACCAGGACGGCGGCCGTCACGCCGCTGATCAACCCGAACGCCAGGTGCGCGACCGTGCCCGCCCAGGTGACGTCGACGCCGCTGGCCAGCATCAGGAACGTGCCGGCAGCGGCGCTGACCACGCCCGTGAGCAGGCCGGACTTGACGAGCGTCGTCCGCTGCCGCGTGCGGGCGACGCCGGCGGCGGCCGTGACGCCGGCGATGAAAGTGTAGAGCGAGAACGCCAGGCTGCTGTCCATCACCAGGCCCGACAGCAGCGCCACCAGCACGCAGAAGATCAGCGTCACCTCGGGCGCCATCAGGAATCCGATGAGCATCGGTCCGAAGGCGACCGGCAGCAGCTCGCGAACCGCGTCGAGCGGCAGGTGCGGGAATCGCGACTGCACCACCGAGGCGCCGCCATCCCAGGCGTTGACCAGCACCACCGTCACCAGCAACACCACCGCCAGCGCCAGCAGCGCCCGCTCGTCGATCTGGAACGCGCGCAGCCCGCGCCGCGCGAACAGGAAGACCACGATCACCAGCAGCGCGACCAGCAGCGCCATGCCGACGCCAAAGACGAGCATCCGATGCGACTGCTGCGCCTGGTGGATGCCCTTGAAGATCAGCAGGTGGCGCGGCAGGATGGGGTCGCCGTCGCGCACGATCATCTCGCCGCGGCGAACCCGCAGGGTGACCGGCGCCACGGTGTCGCGCGCGGTCTCCTCGCGCTCGAGCGTGGCGGCGCGGTTCTGGATCAGGTTGGGGCGCAGGCCGCCGAACGCGATCTGCAGCGCCGCCTCGCGCGCGGCCGCGGGCCGGTCGTTCAGCTCGGCCGCCAGCTTGCGCGCGAGCTGGCTCTTGGCCTCGGTCACGTCGACCAGCGCGCTCACGTCGACCACGCGCTCCGGCTGCTGGCCCTCGGGGAGCGGCCGGATCGCGACCAGCGGCACGCCCTCGGCCACCAGCACGCTGCGGTCGCCGACCACGCCCGCCGCCAGCAACTCCTCCAGCGCGGCGGCGGTGGTCGGCCCGAGGTCCTTGTCGAGCGACGCCACCGCCAGGGTGTCGAACAGAGCGGCGCTCACCGGCCATCCGAGCAGCCGCTCGAAGGTGGGTTTCTCGCGGCGCAGCCGTTCGGTGAACCTGACCGCATCGGCGCCACCGGCTTCATCCTCTTCGGGCCGGCTGCCGGCGGCCGGCGTCTCGACCTTCGACGCGATCTGGTTGAGGTGGTCAAACGCCCGCCGGATGCTCTGGCCGACCTCGTCGCCGACCCGCAGATTCAGATCGTAGACCGGTGGCACCTCGGTCACCGCCTCGCTGCGCAGGCGATCGGTGGCCACCGAGTCATAGATCTCGTAGTCGCGGTCGGCCTTGTAATTGGTGGTGGCGAAGGTGCCCACCAGGGCGTCGTTGATCGGGTACTTGGAACCCAGCAGGCCGGGGATGGTGGCCGCGGCGACCGCGATCGCGATGACGGCGAGGCCGACCGCCCAGCGCGCCGCTCGCGCCAGGCCCTCGCGGCTGGTCGCGATGTGCCATCGGCCCAGCCATTCGACCAGCCGGTCGGCGAACTGCTTCTTCTCCTCCGGCAGCTTCATCGTTCGCTGTCCCCCACCCCGGTACCGGTCGGCCCCAGAAGTGACAGCAGATCATCTTCGAGAGCGGCTGGCAAGTCGCGACGACCGCACGGACCGTGCTACGCTATTGCCATGTGCATTGTTGCTACCAGCGCCATCCTGTGCGCGCTGCGGATCGCCGCGCCTGCCGGTGAGAGCGGCGACGTGCGACTGGTGGGTCGGCAGCTCGAAGCGGCCGAACTGGCGCAGGCGAAGACCCTGTTCGAGGACGCCCGGGCGCGCGAACTGCTCGTCGGCGACCACGACTTCACCCTGCAGTGGATAAGCTGGGACTTCGTCGGCCGCGCCAGCGTGACCGACGACGACGGCCTGCTGCGCGTCAAGGGCAGCCAGTGGTCCAAAAACGAGAAAGACTACGTCACCATAGACGGCGTGATCCTGAGCGCGACGCAGCGCGCGTTCGTCTTCTACGGCACGGTCGTCACCCGCAACGACATCGTCAACCACGGCCGTCCGTGCGAGAAGCGCGGCACCATGAATTTCCGCCGCAGCGGCCAGCGCATCCACTGGCGGCTGCAGCAGATGGACAACTGTGAGGGAGACAACGTGGCCGATTACGTCGATATCTTCCTCAAACCCGAGCACCGGCCGCAGAAAAAAGCCACGACCTCGCGGCCGCCGGCCACGCGCAAGTAGAACCCCGGTCGCGTCGGAGCAACCGGGCGACCGCGGCGACGAGCCGGCGGCGATCTGCACGACGCCAGATGGCATCTATCGGATCGCGGTGTCGGCCGCGCCTCGCCGTCTCGCCGTCTTTGCGAAAGAGCATCGGGAATGCTATAGAGAGTCGGTCAACGGCACAGCAGCCGAGGAGCAGCGACATGTCGGATACCGACGAGGGCGAGGAGCTGGGGCACCTGTGGGCGGTTCACAGCACCAAAGACGAACGACCGGTGCTGCGGGCATGGGCGGCCAGCGAGGAAGAAGCGCAAAAAAAGGCCGAGCAGTTCAAGCGCTCGGATCCGGTGCCGGACGACGAGTACTGGACCACGCGCCTGACCAAGCGCCAAATCAACGCGCTCAAGGGTAATGGATTTATCCCTCCCAATGCATAAAGGGACTTGCCCATGCCGACCATCAACACCTATCTCCGCAACCACGCCATTCGCAGCGCCGCCCAAGACATCGTCAACGTCGGACAGACCGACGCCGCCTCGATCGGCAAGCTGGTCGCCGCCTTCTCGTCATCGCCGGCCGGTGCCCAGCTCGCCGACCTGAGAAACGGGCTGTTGCCGCCGGATCAGATGCTCCGCATCGCCCAGCGCGGCCTGACCTCCGACGCCAAGAGCGACCTGCTGGCGCTGCTCAACGACGCCTCCTTCAAGAACACGCTCGACGCCACCAGCCTCAACTTTCTGAAAGCGGTGGCCGGGCTCGAGGCGCTGCGCGCCGGCGGCGTCTTCGGCGGGGCGCCGGTCGGCGCCACCGGTTCGGTCGACAACGCGGCCAAGGCAGCGGTCGCCAAGATGAAGGAGTGGATCAAGTCCGGCGTGCTCGATCGCTACTATGAGGCTGCCATCGACGTCGGTGACGCCAGTCTCAAGGACGAGGCGATGCGGGTCTTCAAGGCCTTGCCCGAGATCAGGCCGGGCTCGACCGCCGAGGATCTGGTCAAGGCCGGACTGTGGAGCAGCGCGCCCAAGGGCCTCGAGGAGTTACAGAAGTCGGCGCGCTACCTGCCGGGCCGCCAAGTCAAGGTAGAGACCCACGTGCACGCCGACCTCAACTCGGGCCGCAACTTCATGACCTACGACGCCAATGGGCCGCTGGGCATCACCTGCCGCGCCACGCTGGTCGGGGAGAAGGGCGACAATTTCCTGGTGCAGGTGGAGGGCAAGGCCGATCCGATCGAGGTCAGCAAAGACAAGGTCTACGAGCTCAACCACCCGCACAGCTACTCGCCGCGCTGTGACTACACGCACCCATTCGCCAAGGCCAAGATCGCGGAGGCCGCCATCAGGATGGCCGACGACGTGGCCAAGCTCGACTTCACCAAGATGAAGACCGATGGCCCGAGCGGCGCTGTCGGCGCCATCTTCGGCCGCGGCCGCGCAGCCGAGGAGATGGTCGAGGTGCAGAAGCGCTGTTTCAAGAAGATCCACGACGTCGTAAACATGACTTACCACAAGCCTTCTGGCCCGGGCTGGGTGTCCGGCGACAGCGACAACGCCGGCCGCGCCGCGATCAGGGGCTACGGCGTCTGCACCGAGCAGCGCCAGGTGATGCGCGACATCGCCTACCCGTTTGCCGGCATCGTCGGCTTCGACATGCGCTCGATCACCGGCGGCGTGCACCGCCATACCAATCGCACGTGGCCGATGGATCGGCAGCTCTCCACGATGGCCAGCGGTGCCCACGACTGGATCGAGGTGACCTTCAGGCCGTCGATGGTTATGACCGTGTGCGACCGCACCTGGCAGCAGTGTAACAAGTCGCTGTTCGAGGCGTACGGCCCATACGGCGACCGCTACCCGACAGACAACGCTTACGACGCCACCCAGATCGATCCCTCCCCCACCGACGTGAACCTGAGCGGCAACATCTCGGTGAGGAACTACGACCTGCAGTTCGGCGACGCCAGCACCTCGGGCCGCCAGAACCACCAGTAGGCGCGGGAACCGTCCTCCTGGCGCCCTGCCCCGCTACAGAGTCTGCCGCGCCGGCACGCAATCGCTGGAGGCTCAACTTCATCGGCGCGCTCGCGGCGGCCGCCAACATGGTCGCTCCAGCGCCTGCCGTGCAAACTAATGACCGCGAGACCACAGCCAACCCGACGAAGACGGCGGCGAGCGCCGGTAGCTCGCCCGGGTTAGCCGGCACACCTGCAACCGCTAAGGACGCTGCCGCCGAGCTTTGGGCCGGCCACCAGGTGGTGATCGGGCAACGCCGCATGCCGGTGCTCGGCACCATCGAGAACCGCAGCGACAGCTTTCTGCTGGCCGAGGTGCGGCGCACCGGGCAGGGCATCGAGCTGCGGCAACGCGCCTGCGGCACGCGCTTCAAGCCGGTCCTCGGTGTCAAGATCGAGATGCCGCCGGCCGCGGTGCGCCGGCTGCCGGCCAGCACCATCCGCTTCGTCCGCGGCGACGGCGACCGGCTGCACGCGCGGCCGTGGAGCGTGGCCTGGGCGGAGCAGGATCTGGATGGCGACGGCAAGCCGGGTGTCACCATCGACGTCGAGTCGCCCTGGTGCTCGGGCCAGATCCAGGTGGCCAGCAGGGCGGTCAGCCAGGCCAGCGGCACGCTGGTCGACGGCGGCATGGACGCCGCGATCGAGGTCGTCACCGATCAGCGCATCCTGGCCGCGTCGGCCTGGTGCCTCAGGGCGGGCAGCAAGGACGAGCGGCTGGAACAGCGCGGCCAGGTTCGCTACCGGCCGGTGCCGGCCGGCACCACCTGCGAGACGCTGGCGGCCCGACCGTGGCCGGTGCACGTGGAGCTGCCGGATCAAAAGTAGTGACGCGCGGCCGCGAGCCGCGACGGAGGACGACATGCCGGTGCCTTCTGGTGGACGGTCCAGCAAGCGCGTGATCGTGGTCGGCGGCGGCATCGCCGGACTGGTCGCCGCGGTAGAGCTCGCCCACAAGGGGCTGCGGGTGACGCTGCTGGAGCGCGCGGCCAGGGTGGGCGGCAAGATGCGGCAAGTGCGCTTTGGCGAGCGCGGCATCGACGTCGGCCCGACCGTGTTCACCATGCGCTGGGTGCTCGACAACATCTTCAGCGACCTCGGGCTGCGGCTCGAGGATCACCTCCGGCTCAAGACCGCCCAGACCGTAGCCCGCCATGCCTGGCTCGACGGCAGCCGCCTCGACCTTTTCATCGATCAGGAGCGCTCGGCCGAGTCGATCCAGAAATACGCCGGGCGCAGCGCGGCCGAAGGCTTTCGCAAGTTCTGCCAATACGCGGCGCGCATCTACGAGGCGACCGAGCAGCCGTTCATTTTGTCGCAGCGCCCCGACTTCCTGTCGCTGGTCGGCAAGCTCGGGTTGAGCGGCATGGCCAAGATGGCGCGCATCGACGTGGCGCGAAGCATGTGGACCGCGCTGGGAGATTTTTTCAAGGACCACAGACTGCACCAGCTCTTTGGACGCTACGCCACCTACTACGGCTCGTCGCCCTACATGGCGCCGGCCACGCTCAACCTGATCGCGCACGTCGAGCTGCAGGGGGTGTGGCTGGTGGACGGCGGCATGGTGCATATCGCCGAGACCTGGGAGAAGCTGGCCGCCGAGCGCGGCGCCGAGATCCGAACGAACGCCGAGGTGCAGCGGCTGCTGGTCGAGGGCGGCGCGGTCAAGGGCGTGCGCCTGACCGATGGCAGCGAGCTTCGCGGCGACGCCGTGATCTTCAACGGCGACGTGGCGGCGCTGGCCACCGGCAAGCTGGGCAGCGAGGTAGCCAGGCACTACCAGGCGCCCGAGGTCAACGAGCGATCGCTGTCGGCGCTGACCATCGCCTGCGAGGCGCGCACGGCGGGCTTCCCGCTGCTGCGCCACACCGTCTTCTTCTCGTCCGACTACCGGGACGAGTTCGAGCGCATCTTCGGCCAGCAGCAACTGCCGCGGCAGCCGACGACCTACGTCTGCGCCCAGGATCGGGACGACACCGATCGCGCTGTCGACGGCGAGGAGAGGCTGTTCTTGATCATCAATGCGCCGGCGGTCGGCGACCTCCGCTCGCTCGGCCAGCAGGAGGTCGA
This sequence comes from Deltaproteobacteria bacterium, assembly GCA_016934455.1. Lineage (GTDB taxonomy): Bacteria > Myxococcota > JACRCW01 > JAFGSX01 > JAFGSX01 > JAFGSX01. Next base: position 3,638 of record JAFGSX010000600.1, on the reverse strand, counting down.
CGCATGCATCGACGAGGCATTCGCCGTGCTCGAGCGCTGCGGCCTGACCGTGCAGCGCACGCCCGAGAAGACCAAGCTGACGACACCGGCCGACTACGAGCGCGACTTCCCGGCGACCGGCGGCGCGCTCTACGGGTCGGCCACGCACAGTTGGAGGGGGCCGCTCAACCGGCCGGCCGGTCGCTCGCCGATGCCGGGCCTCTACCTGGCCGGCGGCAGCGTGCACCCGGGCGCCGGCGTGCCGATGGTGTGCATGGGCGGCCGGCTGGCGGCGAGCGCGGTGCTGGAGGACCTCGCTTCGGCCTCGCTCCCCCCGCCTCGGGTTACGCGTGGTGGTACCTCGACGCGGTGACCGAAGACGAGCGCTACGCGGTCACCGCGATCGCGTTCGTCGGCTCGGTCTTCTCGTCGCGCTACGCCATGGCGCGCCGGCGCGGGCCGGCCGACCCGATGGACTTTTGCGCGCTCAACGTCGTGGTCTACGGCCCCGAGCGCAAGCTCTGGACGCTGACCGAGTGGCCGCGCCGCGCGGTGTTCCAGCGCACCGATCACTTTCAGCTCGGACCCAACCTGCTGCGCTGGCACGGCGACACGCTCGAGCTGCGTTTCGACGAGCGCACCGCTCCGTTCGGCGATCCGCTGCGCGGCACGATCCGGCTCCACCCCGAGGCGCTGTTCGACTTCACGCTCGAGCTCGACGAGCCGGGCCGCCATCGCTGGCGGCCGATCGCGCCGATCGCCCGCGTCGAGGTCGAGCTGACCGAGCCGGCGCTGCGCTTCGCCGGCCACGGCTACCACGACCACAACTGGGGCGACGAGCCGCTCGAGGAGGCGTTCCATAGCTGGAACTGGTCGCGAGCCAGGCTTCCGCGCGGCGCCGCCATTCTCTACGACGCCAAACGCAAGGTCGGCGGCGACCGCTCCTGGGGCGGTCTGTTCAGGGCGGACGGCACGGTCGGGGACCTGGAGGCGCCGCGCCACTGCCCGCTGCCGACCGGGCTGTGGGGCGTCGAGCGCGCGACCCGCACCGACGGCCAGGGCGACGCGCGCATCGTGCGCAACCTCGAGACCTCGCCCTTTTACGAGCGCGCGCTGTTGCGCACACATCTGGCAGGCCATGCCTCGATCGCCGTACACGAGGCGCTGTCTTGCGATCGATTCGGGCGGCTCTGGGTTCAGCTCCTGCTGCCGTTCAGGACTCGATCGAGGTCGCCGCGATGGCAGTGGTGAGCGCCGTCAGCGCCTGGCTCGGACTGACCTGGGCGACCGCGGTCGCGCTGCTCGGCCTGCTGGCGCTGGTCAGGCGCAACCTGCTGCGACGGCGCCTGCGCCGGCTGGCGCGCGCGGACCCGGACAGCGGGCGCGACCAGCAGCGCGCCGCGCTGAGCCGGCTGCGCGTGTTGCTGCTGCGGCCGTGCGCGGGAGACGAGAGCACGCTGGAGCAATGTTTGGTCTCGATCCGCGACGCGCGGCGGTCGTTTTCGATCGAGGTGGCGATGGCGGTCGGCGCCGATGACGACGACGCGCTACCGGCCATGCGGCGCGCCGAGGAGCAGCTCGGCGCCGCCGGCATCGCGGCCGCGATCGAGGTGGTGCCGCCGACCGGCCCCAACCGCAAGGCGTCGTCGCTGGCCGGTCTGACCGCGACCCGGCTCGGCCAGCACGACGCGATCGTCAACGCCGACAGCAATGCCGACCTGACCGGCTACGACCTGGACGAGCTGGTGGCGCCGCTGGTCGCAGACATCGGCATTGGCGCGATCTGGGCGCCGCCTGCCGAGCAGCCGGTGCGCGATTGCCGCGGCAACCGCGCCTCGATCGCGGTGCTGGGTGGTTCGCTGCACGCCTTTGGCCTGCTCTCCGGCCTCGATCCGCAGGGGCTGGTGGGCAAGCTGTTCGCGGTACGAGCGCGCGCGCTCGAGCAGGTGGGAGGCTTTGCGCCGCTGGTCGACTACCTGGGCGAGGACGCCGAGCTTTCGCGCCGGCTGCGGGCCAGCGGACTAGAGGTGCTGCCCGCAGCGACACCGGTTCGCGCCATGTCCGACCGCTGCCCGCCCCGGTCGGTGGTCGATCGCCATGCGCGCTGGATGGCCGTGATCCGCGCCCAGCGGCCGGCGCTGCTCGCCACCTATCCCCTCTTCTTCTGCGGCACCGGCTTCATGCTGCTGCTCGGCCTGCTCGGCCTGTGGGGCGCACCCGCGGTCGCCGCCGGCGCGATCGGGATCGCCCTGCTCGGCCGCATCGCAATCGCGCTTGGCGCCCAGTTTTTCTCGGCGCGGCGACCGGGAATCGGCGCCGCGCTGGCAGACTCGTGGATCGCCGACCGCGTGCTGCTGCGCGCTCTGGTGCAGGCAATGAGCACGACCCGCGTCGAGTGGCGCGGCCAGTGGCTGCGCATCACGCCCGGCGGCCGGCTGGTGGCCGACGGCGAAACGCAACCTAGCGCGTGAGCCAGGCGAGCAGGCGCTCGAGCAACCGACCCAGCCAAGGCTCGCGCCGCTCCAGCACGGCGGCAAATCCGTGCGGCGATCCACCGTCGGCGCCGCGCGCAGTCGACCCCGTCCGGCTGGCGACGAAGGCCGCGATTTGTTCGAGCTCGGCGAGCACGGCCTGCTCCTGCGCCGCGACGGCGGCGGAGACGTCGTCGACGCGCGGCAGCGGCCTGCCGATAGAGACCAGCATCTCGGGCCGCTCGCGGCTGCCGAACTCGTAGCGAAACGCGACCGGCACCACGGCGCAGCCCGGAGCCCGGCCAGCGACGACGGCCGCACCCGGTTTGAAGTCGAGCGGCCGCTCGTCGCATGGGCGCTCCCGGCCCTGCGGAAAAATCCAGACACCGCGGCGCGGCCGATCGAGCAACCCCGCGGTATAAGCCAGGCCAGCCGAACGGTCCGCCGGGTCATCGAGATCAACGCCAAAGCCACCGAGCCGTCCCAGGAAAGCACGCCGCCGCAGGTTCCTGGCATCCATCAGCGCGTACCCATCCAGCGGCACCAGCCGCGTCGACAGGTAGATCAGAAACATCGGGTCCCACCAAGACGTGTGGTTGGAGACAAACAGCACCGGCTGCAGCGCGACCAGCGCCTGCAGCTCGTCCAGACCGCGCACGCGCAGGGCACCGAACGTGGCACGCACACGCCCCGCCACCACGCGACCGAACCAGGCCTTGAGCCAGCGGCTGGGTCTGGCCGCGATCACATCGCCACCCTGACGCGCTCGCGCAGCAGGTTGACGCCCCAGCGCGCGAGCGGAACGGGTCCGAGCCGGCGCAGCACCTCGTGCCAGATCTGCGGCCGGCGAACCGCGGAGCGGCGCAGAAAGGTCACGAACCGATCGAACAGCAGCTCGTCGCGCAGCAGCGCGGCAAAGTCGTCGTTGCCCATGGCGTACAGCTCGGCAAATGCGGCGTCGAGCAGCGCGTTGACCTCGTGGCGACGCGCCGCCGAGCGCGGCGGACGCGCCAGCATCAAGGCTAGCGCGCCGGTGCCGGCGTGAATCGGTTCATCGGGGATCGCCGGCGCGGCCAGCGCACCCGAGCGCTCGGCGATCGCGGCGACGTGATCGGCGAGCGCCGCGGCCTGGCGCACGGCGTGGCCAAAGCCGCAGCAGGTGAGCGGCGATTGGCGCGCCGCGGCGTC
>JAFGSX010000599.1 GCA_016934455.1 Deltaproteobacteria bacterium | reverse complement strand
CGTCTCGCTGGCCGTCCTCGCGGGGTGCGGGCCAGATCTAGATCCGCCGCTGCGGGCGCCGCGGCGACTGGAGCAGCGTATCCGGCCAACCCATGCCGGCGCCCTGCACGCCTACGAGACCGGCGTCGAGGTCCTCACCTTCGATTCGGCCGGCGGCCATTTCAAGGTCTGGTACGTCACGACCAGCGCCGACCACGTTTTGCTCGCCGACGGCGACGCCGACCAGATCCCGGACTACGTGCAGCGGGTGGCGGAGGCGTTCGATGCGGTCCACGCCTTTGACCAGGGGACGCTCGGCTTCAGGTCGCCGGTCGACGACACTTTGGTCGGCGCCAGCGACGACGGCGGCGACAGCCGGTTCGACGTCTACCTGGTCGACTTTGGCGGCGCCGGCGACGGCGCCTTTGTCGGCGACGGCTGCGTCGCCGGCACCCAGCGCTGCGCCGGCCACATGACCGTCGAGAACGACGGCCTGTCGCTGTACGGCACGGTGCAGCGCGGCGCCCGAATCCTGGCCAGCCACGAGTACTTCCACGCCATCCAGGCGGCCTACGACGCGGAGCAGGAGACCTGGTGGACCGAGGCGACCGCGGTCTGGAACGAGGAGATGTTCGACCCGGCGCAGGGCGACTTCGAGGCGATGCTGGACGGCTACCTGTCGCAGACCGACCGCCCGATCTACGAGCCGCCGCTCGGGCCGGTGCCGGCGTTTGCATACGGTCTGGCGATCTGGGCCCAGTTCCTGACCGAGCGCTTCGACGATACGGTGGTGCGCCGGATCTGGGAGAAGCTCGAGAACGGGGTCGACGGCGTGCTCGATCCCGAGCCGCTCGACGCCACCGATCGGGTGCTGGCGGCACAGCACGGCAGCGCGCTGGCCGATGCCTTTGCCGAGTTTGCCGCCTGGAACCTGTTCACGGGTCGCTTCGCCGACCCGGCGATCGGCTACGCCGCCGGCGCCGACTACCCTGCGGTCACCCTGCAGTGGCGCGATCTGCTGCCCCACAGCGAGCTGCTGCGCGCCTACTCGATGTCGGCGCAGTATTTCAGCGGTCAGCTCGACGGCCGCGCGCAGGTGACCGCCGGTTTCGCCGCGGCCGGGGACTGGAGCGATCTGCGCGTCGCCATCGTACTCGAGCGAGGCGACGAGCGCAGCGCGCCGGTCTGGATCGACGATCTCGCCGCCGAGCACCCGCGCGCGGTCGACGCCGACGGCTGCGATCGCGCGATCGCGGTGGTGGTCAACACCGCGACCAGCGGCGCCAGCGCGCGGCCCACGATCTGCCTCGGTTCCCCCGACGAGGTGCACGCCTGTCGCTTCGCGGGCGCTGCCGACGCCGGCCCGCAACCCGACTCCGGCCCGGCGGCGGACGGCGGCGATCCGGCCTGCGGCTGTGCCAGCGCCTCCCCTGGTGCCCTGGCGCCGGCGGTATGGCTGCTGGCTGCGCTGGCCCTGGCCCGGCGGCGATGGCGACCGCCCGGTCGCGGGCGTCGTCCCCTTGGCCGAGAGGCAATTGGGGGCGCATTGTGATATAAGTCATAGGACAGATCAGACCGGAGGCACCATGAGGCGAATGGCGCTGGTCGTGGCATGTGCGTTGTTGGGCGCGGGTTGTCCGATCGTCTTTGGCGGCAACGGCGACTCGGGCGGTGAAGGTGGCAGCGGGAGCGATGCCGGTCACCATCTGTACGACAGCTCGAGCGGCCACGACAACGGCAGCGTCCTGCGGGACGGCGGCACGCCGGACGTGGTGGCTCCGTCGAGCGGCTATGCGGTCTCAAATGCCAGTGGCCAGCCGGCTGCGCAACGCAGCGGCCAGACGCCGGCCGGCGATCCGTCATCGGACACGTACATCGACCCGTTGAACGGCAACTGCAACTTTGTCACGGGCGGCACCAATCCCTTCACCGGTACCCTGCATGGCGGATCGGTGGTGTCGGTGCTGGTCGGGTTCGCCGAGTTGCCTGCCTACCATTTTGAAGTGCCGGTCACCGCCTACCCGGAGTTCGGCTACTACGTCACGCTCGGCCAGGATGTGACCAACTCGTCGTTGACGATGGTGGTGGTTCCGGTGCTGGAGTACAGCGAGAGCCAGCCTGGCGGCTATGGCCGGGAGAAGCGCGTGCAGTGCACCGTGACGCAGGTCGGCACCGGCGACATCCAGGTCAACCTGACCTGGGACAGCCCCACCGACATCGATCTGCATCTCGAGGAGCCCAGCGGCTTTGACATCTACTATTGCGATCGAATTTCGCCAAACGGCGGCAATCTGGACCTGGACGCCAACGCTGGATGCATTCTCGACAGTCCGCGGGTCGACAGCGAGAACGTCACCTATCAGAACGCTGTGCCGGCAAACGGCCACTACCGGGTGCGCGTCCATTACTGGAACAACTGCGGCGTGACCAATGATGTTAGATACTGGGGGACGGTCTGGGTACGCGGCGTCTCGCACACGTACGACGGGACATTGTCGGCAAGCGAAGTCAGTGGAAGCTCGTACGATTGTGCTCCGGACAGGCTCGCAGGCAGGATTGTCTACGAGTTCGACTACTAGCCGCTGCCCTTCTCCAGCGCGGCGCGCGCGGCCTCGGCGATCTTGGCCTGACCGCTCATCGTCGCCAACTGCATGGCCTGGCGGAGCAACTGGGTGCCGCGGCCGCGGTCGGGCAGCAGGCGGCCGAGCTCGAAGTCGAGCTGGGCCCGCAGCCAGGGATCGCAGATCTCCTCGGCGATGGCCTGCGCCTCGGTGAGGTACGCTATCGCTCCCTGGTTGTCTCCCGCCCCGCGGGCGAGACCGGCCTGAAGCTGCAGGGCGCTGACCTCGCGCAACGGCAGGTCCGAGCGGCGGGCGACCTCGCGCGCCCGCTGCGCTGCCTTGGCCGCCAGCTCGCCTTGCTTCAACTGGTGGTAGACGCGGCCGAGGCGGCAGCACAGGCGCGAGACAAAATCGAACAGCTCGTCGCCGTCCTCGCGGCCCTTGAGCGAGGTGCTGCCCAGCGTCTTGAGCGGTCCGAGGATCTGGCCCACCGCCCGCTCGTGATCATTGTTGGCCTCGAGCAGCAGCGACTGCTCGGCCTGGATCACGGCGTGCGTCACCGGGTCCACGGTCGGCGGCACGGTCTTGAGCGCCTGCGCGAACGCCGCTGCCGCGTCCTGCGGCCGGTTGGCCGCCAGCAGGGCCAGCGCGCGCCGCCGCAGCGCCAGCCCGCGCTCGACCGGGGCGTGGTCCTTGGGCAGCCGATCCTGGACCGAGACCAGCAGGCTGGCCGCGCGCAGAGGATTGTCGGCCATCAGGCAGAGCGTGGCCTGCTCGCACAGCTTGAGCAGGTCGGCCGACAAGCGCTCGGGCGCCTCGCCGCCCGGCTGCAGCAGGTCGATCCCGGACTTGAGCGCGTGCCCGAACATCTCGGCCGCCAGCTCCTGGCAGCCCTGGTGCATCAGCTTCCTGGCGGCCGCGGCCGCTGCCTGAAACGTCTGCTCGCCGGGACCGACGGCCACCAGGTGGCGCGCCCGGATCTCGAGCGCCTCGCCGGCTGGCATCTTGTTGCAGCTCTGGTAGGCCTTGGCCAGCGTCAGGCGCAGCTCGTTCTGCGCGGCGGGCTCGAGATCCTGCAGCAGGTGAAAGCGGCTGGACGCCTGCCTGAAGTGCTGCCACTCGCGCGACTGGCCCAGCGACATCGCCAGGCCGCAGCCCATGGTGTCGTCGATCGCCTGCCGCGCCACCACGTCCACGCCGGTGCAGGCGTTCTCGATCAGCTCCTTGCTGAAGACCTCGCCGGCCAGCGCCGCGACCCGGATCGCGTGCGTGGCGCCGGGGGTGAGAAAAAAGAGCCGCTCGTCGGTGAAATCCTTGGCCTGGGTCATGATCTGCCCGGAGTCGACCGGCGCCAGTGTCCACTCGCCGGCCTCGGCGTGCAGGATCGAGGACTCCATGAGCACCCGGATCTGGTGGGTCACCAGCAGCGGATTGCCGCGCGCCCCGTCCTTGAGCGCCTGTGCCAGCTCCGCCGGCAGCTTGCCGTGCAGCAAGAAGTCCTCGGCCACCTGTACCGATTCGCTGTCCGACAGCGGCCCGAGCGCGATCCGCTCGGCCGGGGCAAAGAACTTGTCGGCCACCTCGGGCGCGCAGCTCGCGAACAGCGCGATCCGGCAATTCGGCAGACGGGTCTTTAGCTCGCGCACCAGCTTGAGGCTGGCCGGATCGGCGAGGTGCACGCCGTCGGCGATCAGGCAGAGCGGGGTCGCCGCGGCGATCAGCGCCAGGAGTTGCAGCAGCGCGGCCTCCAGGCGCTGCCGGTGCTCGATCGCGCTGTGGAACAGCTCGTGCCGGGTGCCGTCGAAAAGCTGCTCCAGGCGCCGCTGCAGGGCGACCGGGATCGCCACCTTGCCCGGCCACGCCAGTGCGTCGGCCGCGGTGCAGTTGGCGAGCTTGTCGGTCGTGCGCGGCGTCTCGGACAGAGTGCCGCAGATCGCGATCACCCACTGCCGGAACAGGTCGTAGGCGATCGGTACGCCATAGCGGGCGCCGCGCGCGTGCGCGACGACAAAGCCCTTCTCGTTGGCCAGGGACTCTGCCTCGCCGAGCAGGCGGGTCTTGCCGATGCCGTCCGGCCCGGAGACCAGGCGCATCTGCAGGGTCCCGCGCTTGAACATCAGGTCGAGCGCGGTGCGCAGCGTGGTCAGCTCGGCGGTGCGGCCTCTATAAGCGCTCTCGCGAAAGCCGCTGCCCGGCCCGACCCGGTCGACGCTGAGCTCGATCTCGCCGGTCCGGACCTCCTCTCCGAAGTCGACGTAGCGCTGGCCGCCCTCCATCACGATGGCGGCGCCGCCGAGCGTGCGGTCGAGCTGCACGGATTCTTCGTCGCCGGGCTGTTCGGCGCTCCACTGAGCGTTGGGCACGACGAAATCCGCCGCGCCCTGACCGAGCCGCGCGCCGCACTCGGCGCAGAACTTGGCCTGCGCGTCCTGCTGCGCGCCGCAGGACAGGCAGAAGGTCGTGCCGCCGCCCTCCGCGCCGGGCAGCTCGCTGTCTCCGCCCACCACCGCCGAGCCAATGGAGCCTGTGGGGCCGGAGCCGGTGGTGCGCTCGATCAGTTGCGAGTCGAACTCCCAGGGGCGCGGCGCGTGGGTGGGCGCGGCGGGCGCGACCTCAACGGTCCCGGGCGGCGGGGCGGCCAGCGGCAGGATCTGGATGGTGTTGCCCTCGGGCGGGGTGTCCTCGCCAGAGTCGGCCAGCGGCTGCACCTGCTCGGTCGCATCGTCGACCGGCTGCAGCGCGTCGAGATCGAGCTCGGGCGGTGCGGCGTCGGTCTGTTCCGAAAAGGATACCGCCGGGGCAGCCGGCGCTGTCCTGGCGGGAGTCGTCTTTGCTGCCAGTGCCTGCTGCAACCGGTTCTCTCGTTCCACCAGCAGCCTGCCGGCGACCCCTTGCACCAGCTTGGCGACCTCGCCCGCGGCGTCTCCTCCCGTGATCTCGAGGATCTTCTGCAGGGCCGAGGCGATCTGGGTGCAGGAGCGCGGCCGGCGAGCGGGATCGCGATCGAGCATCAGCATCAAAAGCTTGTCCAGCGGTGCCGGGCAGCCGGAGTCGGCCAGCGAGCTGATCGGCTCCTGCAGCACCAGCCTGGCGGTCTCGCCCGGATTGTCCCGGATGAACAGCGGCTTCAGCGCGCACAGCTCCCACAGCACGATGCCCAGGCTGTACTGATCGGTGGCCGCGCTGGCAGGACCACCCTTGACCTGCTCGGGCGCGTAGTAGCCCAGCACCTCCGACATGTCGCGGTGCTGGGCCAGGGCCAGCAGGTTCTCGGCGTCGGCCACGCCCAGACCGGTCAGCCTGGCGGTGCCGTCGCTCTCGATCACGATCTGCTGCGGGCCGACCGCGCCGTGCACCAGACCGGCGGTGTGGATCTGCGCCAGCCCGAGCGCGACGCCGTTGAGCAGCGTCGCCGCCGCGCGCGCGCTGATCCGCCGGCCGCTGTCGCGCAGCAGCCTGCCAAACTCGGTCAGCGTGATCCCCGCGCTGTGCTCGGTGGCGACGAAGTCGCGGCCCTCGGCGCAGTCGACCGCCAGCACCGCGACCAGGTTGGGGTGGCGGACCTCGCAGGCTTGTCGCGCCTTGGCCAGCATCCGCGCCAGCGCGTCGCGCGACCCGCCGGAGGCGGGATCGACGATCTTGACCACGACGGGCTCGCCGCTGGTCGTGCTGCGGGCCAGGTAGGTCGTGCCGACGCCGACCTCCGGCAGCAGGTTGAGCAGCCGATACGCACCGAAGTTGATCGGTCCCGCGCTCACGATGTCCGATCCCGCGCGCTAGGCAGCGTGTTGCCAGCCCGCCAGCTCCTGTCTCAGTGCAAAAAGAAACGGATGCTTCGCCAACGCGATCAGCGCCTGTTCGATCGCTCGCGCCCGGTCGCCGCTGGCGGCCAGCGCACGCGCCTGCTCGGCCAGCGCCCGTCCGGCGGTCGCCAGGTCGGCCTGAGACTCGTCCCAGAAGCCGGTCATGCCGTCCCAGGCCTCTGGCGACGCGAGCAGGTGCTGCGCCAGCGCCTCCGGCTCGAGCAGGTCATTGCGCAAGATATAGGTGGCGCGACGGCGCGCG
>JAFGSX010000598.1 GCA_016934455.1 Deltaproteobacteria bacterium | reverse complement strand
TCATTCTTCCTCCGCCAGCAGGGCCTTGATGCGATCGATGCTGGGCGCAAAGTCAGGTCTATCGGCGCGCTGCATCGAGGCCACAAGTGCCGTCCCGCCGTGCGCGCCGATCAGCGTGAACAACTCGAAGTCGACCGGAGACCAGTTGTTCTTCTGCACCAGGAACCGCTCCAGCACCAGCGCAGCGATCGGCCTGTCGTCGACCGCCAGCGGAATCACCGCCAGCGGACTGCTGTCAGGGCCGGGCGGATCGGCCACGTAGCGCTTGTTGCTGGCCACCGCTTGCCCCACCACACCCTCTCCCCACGCGATCGAGGGCAAGCTCGCGACGTCGAGCTGCTCGCGAATGCCGTCGCCGCTGACCGGCACCAGCAGCTTGCGCGAATCATCCACGGCGTACAGCACCATGCGACTGATACCGATGAGGTTGATGGCGATCTCGAGGAGCACCCGCACCACCTCGCGAAAGCGCAGCGTCGAGTGGACCTGGAAGCTCGAGATGTAGAGATTGGCGAGGGTGTCGTGCTGCTCCTCGATCTCCGCGTAGCGGGCGGCGAAATCTGCGTTTTCCTTCTCCACCGCCGAGAACCGATCGAGCAGGCTCTGCCGCTCCTGTTGCAGTTGCCGGATCTGCCGCTCCAACTCGGTCAGCGCGGCCGGGCCCTCGGTCGCGCTCCGCTGTTGGGTTTGCTCCTCCTCGAGGGCGGCGACCTGAAAGCGCAATCGCTCGTTCTCCTTGAGCAGGTCCTCGTAGAACTCCGCGCTGCGCTTGAAGAGCTGCAGCACCTCCTGGCGGCGCTCGAACGGAAGGGAGCCACCCTCGGCTGTACCATGTTTGCCCTGTTTGCGATTGGCCATGTCGACTCCATGGTAATCAAACACCGTCGGCAGTCCCTACCACGTTCGCCGCGGCTGGCTCAAGACCTTGCTACGCGGTGGCACGGCCGAGTTGCCAGAGCAGGCGCGCGATCTGGTCGAGCCGCAGCGAGCGGGCGGTCTTGACGGCCCGGCGCGCCTCCTCCGGCATCCCGGGGATGAGCGCGGTCTCGGGCGACTCGGTGACGATCGATCCCCCCAACTCGTCGACGGCGCGCACCCCCTGCGCGCCGTCGGCGCCCATGCCGGTCAGCACCACCGCCACCAGATCGCGGCCGACGCAGGCGGCCGCGGTCTCGAACAGGACGTCGATGGACGGCGCAAACGCGTCGCTGGCGGCGGGCGCGGTCACCTTGGTCACCAGGCGCCCGTGCTCGTTGAAGCCGACGGTCGTTCGTTTGCCGCCCGGGGCGATCAGCACCTCGCCCGGCAGCAGCAGGTCGCCGTCGAGGGCCTCGCGCACGCGGTGGTGCAGGGTCCGGTCGAGCCGGTCGGCGAAGGCGCGCGTGAACTGGGTGGGCATGTGCTGGGCGACCACCATCGCACAGCGCAGGCGACCCGGGATCGCGCTCAGGATGCTCTGCAGCGCGATCGGCCCGCCGGTCGAGGCGCCGATGACGACCAGGCCGACCTGCTCGGGCAGGATGCGCACGGCGGAGAGCGTCACGCTGCCCGGCGGCCGTCGCTCGATCGGCGCTGGCTCGCGCAGCACGACACCGACCAGCGCCTGGATCTTGGAGAGCAGCTCTTGCCCCATGTTGCCCAGCGGCGCGCCTGCCAACTGCGTCGGCTTGACCACGAAGTCGAGCGCGCCCAGCTCGAGCGCCTGGATCGAGGCCTCGGGCCGGCTGTCGCTGCTGACGACTATCACCGGCATCGGGTGCTGGACGCGCAGCATGCGCAGCAGCGTGAAGCCGTCCATGCGCGGCATCTCGAGATCGAGCGTCATCAGGTCCGGCTTGAGGCGATGCACCATCGCCAGCGCCTCGCTGCCGTCCATGGCGCGGCCCACGATCTCGATCGACGGTATCTGTCCGAGAATCTCGGCGATGACGGCGCGACCCGCCGCCGAGTCGTCGACAACGAGCACGCGGATGATGCGCTCGGGCTTCACGGTCGTTTCCACGCCATCTCCGGTCTGCGGTAGACGAGATCGTTCTTCAGGCTGACGATCTCGAAATCGTTGGTCACGTTGAGCAGCGATTCGGCGTGGCCGAGCAGAAGATAGCCTCCGGCGCGCAGCTTGTGAAAAAAGGTCTCGGCCAGGCTGCGCCGCGAATCGGGGTGGAAATAGATCAACACGTTGCGGCAAAAGATCACGTCGACAGGCGCCACCAGGGCGAGCGACGCGGGATCGACCAGGTTGATGGTGCCAAAAGCGGCCAACGCCCGGACCTGATCGCGAACCCGATACATTCCGCCATCGGCGCGTGAGAAGTGGCGCTCGAGATAGCGCTGGTGACCCTCGCGAAACGAGTTGGCCCCGTAGACCCCTTGCCGCGCGCGGGCGATCACCTTGCGCGAGATGTCGGTGCCGAAAACCTCGACGTTCCAGCCAGCGAACCCGCCGTGGTCGAGGATGAGCATGGCGATCGTATAGACTTCCTCACCGGTGGCGCAGCCCGCCGACCAGATTCGCAGCGTCCTGGTGTCGCGGAGGCGCAGCCTCAGCTCCGGCAGGATCTCGTCCGAAAAGGCGGCCAGTTGATAGCGCTCCCTGAAGAAATAGGTCTCGTGGGTCGTGATGCGCTCGACGATCTCGTCGAATTCCGGCTCGCCCGCCGGCAGTCTCTGCAGCGCCAGGTAGTACTCGGTGTAGGTGCGGTAGCCGCGCGCGGCCAGGCGGTCGGCGAGCCGGTGCGACAGACGCTGGGCCGCTTCCTCGTCGAAGTAGATGCCGGTGCGACGATGGATGAGGTCGCGGATCGCCGCGAACTCGGCGGGGGTCATGAACACCGGACTCCTGACCTGCGCCAAAGCCATCAGGTGGCTCCGTCGGCGGCCAGCGCCGCCAGCGCCGCCTCGCGCACGAACCCATCCCGCTCGTCCTCGAGCAGCGCGGCCAGACGCGCCTGCAATTGCGGCCTGAGCTCGGGCCAGCGCTGGCAGACAGTCGAGTAGCTCGAGGTCGCCGCGTGCCGCACCTCGAAGGGAATGGCTCGCAGCAGCGCATCGAACAACGGCAGGATCTCGGCCGGCTCGAGGTCCGGCAGCAGCCGGGCGACTGCCAGCAGCACCTCTGCGTGCGGGCTGGCGGCGGCGCGCTGCAGCAGGTCGCCCCGCGCCTCGATCGCCAGGTGGCGGCATCCCAGCACCGCTGCCTGCGCCTCGGTCGGATCGGCGACGATGGCCAGCGCCAGTTGCGTGCGAGCGCGCTCGGGCGCGAGCAACGCCAGCCGTTCGAGCACCGCCGCTCGCACCGCGGGCGCAGAATCGCCCAGCGCCCGCTGCACGACCTCGAACGCATCCGGGATCTCGGCGCGGGCGAGCGATTCGATCGCCGCCAGCCGTACCTCGGCTGCCTCGTCGGCGAGCGCGATACGAAGCTGCTGGGCGAGGTCGCTCGCCGGCAGGTCGATCGCCCCCAGCGCCCGGATCGCGAGCGCCCTCACGCTGGCGTCTTTGTGCAGCAGCAGGCGGCGCAGGACCGGCTCGTCGACGCGGGAAGCCACCGCCGGCCAGACCGCCAGCGCGCGCTGCCCGGCGGCGGAGATCGGCTCTTCCGCCAGCAGCGGCTGTAGGCCGGCGCGCAGAGTGGCCGCCCAATTCTCTCGCGCGGAATCCTGGCCTGGTGCCGTCGCCAACCCCTGCAGCGCCTGCTGGCAAGCGGCCGCGATCTCGCCATCGGAATCAGCCAGACGACCGATCCACGCTCCGATCGCAACGCTGCCTCCGCAGCGGCCGAGACATCTCGCCGCGGCAACGGCCACCCGGCCGCCGGCCGTCTTGAGCAACCGCGCCACCGGCGCGCTCGTGGTCTGGCTTGCCACCTCGGCGATGGCATCGAGCGCGACCTGCTGATCGTCCAGATCCATGTCCCGCAGCCTCTCCGCCACCGCCGCGGCGCCGGCGATGCCACAGCGCTCGAGCGCGTCCCGCAGCTCGGGATCCAGCCAGCGACCGCGGCGACCGACAAACAGCTCCCCGCACAGCGCGGGCGCGCCGATCCAGGCCGCCAGCGTCGCCACCGCCTGCGCCATGCCCTCGGCGTTGGAGACGTATGCATCGAGCAGCGCCGGCTGCACGTGCGCCAGCCGCTGCCGCAGCCGCTCGCCGATCAAGCGGCGCGCAGCGGCATCGCGCTCGCCGATCTCCCACAGCCCGATGACCGCGGCCGCGGTCGTGCTCGGCATCGTCCGATCGATCGCACCGCACAGCAGGATGACGACATCCAGACCCGGGCAGCGCGCGAGAAGCCGGAGTGCGGCGTTTCGCAGGAGTGGGTCGGCCAGCAACGGCTCGAGCACCGCGCGCTCGACCACGGCGCCCAGCGCATCGAGACCGCGCAACGCGGCCAGCCGCTCGAGCGGATCGCGCGCCGGTCGGTCGCCGATGACGTGGACAAGCGCAGCCAGCGCGCGCTGGTCGCGAATCCGGCTCAGAGCCTCGACCGCGACGCCGCGCACGTTGGCGTCGCTGTCCTCGAGCCGCCGCAGCAGCGCCGGCACCGCGTCGGCGGTCGGCCTCGCCAGCACTGCGTCGAGCGCCAGCTTGCGAAGTTGCGGCAGAGGATCCTCGGTGAGCTCGATGACGCGCGGCATCAGCCGCTCGCCCAGGCGCTCGATCAGCTCGAGTGCCGCGATACGACGGCCCGCGTTGTCGCCATCCCCCAGACCGGTGCGGACCAGCCGCCACGCCTCGTCGTCGGGCGCCCACTGCGCGACGGCGGCGACCGCAGCCTTGCGCACGCGCCAGGCATCGTCGCCCAGCGCCGGGCCTGCGATCTCTAGCGTCTCGCGCCAGCCGAGCCGCGCCGCCGCCACCACCGCCCGGTAGCGCTCGTCTTCCTCGCTCGAGCTCGCTGCCCGCGCGAGATCAGCCAGTGCGGTCTCGTTCATCGTAACCCCTGCGCCGATCCGCGCGG
>JAFGSX010000597.1 GCA_016934455.1 Deltaproteobacteria bacterium | reverse complement strand
GTTAAATAAGAGCAGATTATGACTGTCGTGCACAAACTCGAAGAACGCCCATGCCCCCTCGCCAGCAGCAAAGGTCGAATCCACGACCTCGATCGTCATGCGGCCATTGCGCAAACTGGCGGCCGGCCAGGTCCTGATCGAGCTCCAGACAGGGCTTGTGAATGTCTGTTGCGTCACCGTGAAAGTGATCTTGTCGCCATCGAGAACTACCGGGACCTGGTTGCGGTTGACATGCGACGAATCCCAGATCGGGCTGAACACCATGCTAGAGAAATCGTCTCTGAACACGTCGACCGTGCCGCAGGGAACGGGCGGGATGCTCGCGTCGCAGAGATGCGCGGCGTCGGAGGGAAGAGGGGGGCCATCGTTCGCGCTGGCCTCGGCCGCGGCTGCATCTCGTGCGAACACGTCGCTGGCGCCTGAATCGGGTAGCGCGGCGTCGGCCATCGCGGTGTCGGCCATCGCGGTGTCGGCCATCGCGGTGTCGGCCATCGCGGCGTCGGCCATCGCGTTGTCGGCCATCGCGGTGTCGGCCATCGCGGTGTCGGCCATCGCGGCGTCTGCGCTGATCCGCGTGCACACAGACTCGCGGCACTCGTAGCCGGTCGGGCACTCGTCGTCGGTCTGGCAGGTCGTGGTGAAGGGCTGGCAGTTGCAGCGCGCGGTCGCCAGCGCCATGAGGGCCGTCGCCAGCAGGGATGCCATCCGATCAGGTTTCATCAGCGTCCTCGTCAATCAGTATTGTAGTGCCTTAACGTGGCCGAGACGTGGCTCGCCGGCGCCGAGATGTCGCTGTAGATCTGGACGCCCACCTGCACCGTGTCGAAGTGCAGCTCGGTGCGCGTGGCGGCTGCGACCTGCCAGTCGATCGCATTGGACGGTCGGCTCTCGAACTGTAGCTGGTCGTATGCCCTGGCGATGCGCAGCCGGCTGGCCACGCCGGCGGCGAGCCTGGTCGACCACAGGCTGCTGCCGACGTCGTCGTAGATCTCGGCGCGCAGTTCGTTGCCGTCAAAGCCGAAGGCGACCATCGCCTGCGGCTGCCAGGCGAAAAGCATGGTCCAGACTCCCGGCTGCCCGGGCCTGGTCGCGATCTCGATGTCGGCCGCGCTGCCCTCGAGATCGTAGGCGCTGCCGGTGAGGATCCCGCACCAGCGGCCGGCCTCGATCTGCATCTCGGCCTGCACCTGGCCGTGGCTCCAGGTCACCGTGCAGTAGAGCTCGGTGCTGCGCGTGACCGTCCACTCCGGCCTGGCCACGCCGCCGGCGAAGTCGTCGCGCAGCGATCGGACCGGGCACCACGGCTCGAGCTGCCGGCCGGAATCGAGGTTGAGGTTGTCGAATTTCACCAGGCCACCAGAGGTGTCTCCCGAGACATAGACACCGGCGCCGATGTCCACGAAGCCGCGCGCCAGGTGCCCGGCGGTCGGTGTCGTGAAGAACCGCGTCCAGACAAGCCCGGTCGCCGAGACCGAGAAGTCGATGGAACCGTTGCGCTCCGAGATGCGCCACCAGCGATGCGCGTCCCGGTCGAAGGGAATCGAGGCGCCCTGGCTGACCCCGGCCGCGCGCTCAACGGCGATCAGCTCGCCCGCGGCGAAGCCGATGGCGAGCGCGTTGTCTTCATCGTGCACGAGCTGCAGGTAGGCCTGGGCGCCGCTGGCCGGCAGATCGAGGTCGACCACCTCGACCGCGAGCGCGTCGTCGCGCAGATCGGCGGCATAGTACGAGTAGATGCCGGCGTAGCCGCCGGGGAAAGAGCTCATCGCCGCGATCGCGATTTCGGCCAGACCGTGCTGCACGGTCGCGGTGATTCCGTCGTCGGAAGAATAGGGAAACCAGAGCGCTTGCAGCCCGCGCTCGAAGTCGTCCTGGATTGCCGAGAGGTGGCCGCAGCGGGCCAGCGCCGCGTCCGTTCCTGCTTCCGGGTGCGCCAGATCGGTGCTCATACCGTCCCTGACAGCCCGGTCTCGCGGGCCGGCGTCACCGCCGGCATCGGGGCCGGAGTCGTGACCGGCGTCGGTGCTGGCGTCATGGCTGGCGTCGGGGCGGCGGCTATCGCCGGGTGTGCTGTCCGCGGCGCCAGAGTCGGCGCCGCCGTCGCGCAGGTCGATGCAGGTGTTGTTTTCGCAGCGCTGGTCGGCCCGGCAGTCGAGATCTTCGAGGCAACCCGGGAGGCAGCGTCCGCCGATGCAGGTCAGACCCGCGGCGCAGGATTCGTCGCCGTAGCAAGCCAGCCCCTCGCCGCCGGCGAGGGCGGCAAAGATGTCGCAGCCGCCGCCGCTGGCGAGGAGGGCGAGCGCGATAGTGCCCCGGGTGAGCCCTGTGCTGGCCGGCCGATTTCCCACTGCCCTACCATAGCATGTTCGGGATTTGATGAGCCGAGCGCCGGCCGCGATCAGAGAAATGGCCTCGATCGCTCGTCCAGCGCCCGCAGCTCTCCTTCATTCAGGCGCAGGCCGAGCGCGCCAGCGCTCTCCTCGGCGTGCCTGACCCTGGTGGCGCCCGGGATGGCGACCACGGTGTCTCCGCTGAACTGGGTCAGCCAGGCCAGCGCCACCTGCGACGGTGTGGCGCCGTGGGCGACCGCGATCTGCCGCAGCTCGTCGACCAGCGGCCGGCTCCGCTCGAGGCCGCGTCGGCGAAAAGCTCCGCGCCACCTGCGCACCCCGTGGATCGCCGCCACCGCAGCCGCGTCGTCGTGGAACTTGCCGGACAGGACGCCCTGTCCGAGCGGCGAGTAGGCGATGATGGTGACGCCGAGCTCCCTGGCCGCGGCCAGCACGCCGTTGTTCTCGACGCGGCGGTCGACCAGGCTGTACTGCACCTGGTTGGAGGCCAATGCCAGGCCGCGCCGCTGCAGGGCGGCCTGGGCGCGCCGGAGCTGCGCGGCGCTGAAGTTGCTGACCCCGACGCCGCGGATCTTGGCGGCCGCCGCCAGGTCGGCCATGGCGTCGAGCTGCGCCTCGATCGATGACAGCGAGAGCGGAAAATGGATCTGGTAGAGATCGATGCCAAACGGCTGCAGGCAGCGCAGACGCTCGTCGATGGTGTTCTTGATCGAGCCGGCCAGACGCCCGGCCGGCCACCACTTGGTGGCGACCACGACCTGGCCGCTTTCGACGCCGGCCGCGGTCAGCGCCGCGGCCAGCGCCCGCTCCGAGGCGCCGCCGCCGTATGCCTCGGCCGTGTCGAACCAGCCGATGCCGCCGGCCAGCGCCGCCGCCACGATGCCCCGGATGACGTCGTCAGACAGCGCCGGCCAGAACAGGCCGGCCAGGCCCTGGCCGCGCGAGAACTGCCAGCAGCCCAGGCCGAGCGCCGTGATCTCGATGTCGGTGCGGCCGAGCCGCCGTCTCTCGATCGCCATCGGGTCTCCCGTGGAGCGCGCGCGGTGCGCGCCGGGTCAGGGCGTGAGGTTGTAGTCGTCAAAGACAGCGTGGTGCCAAGAGCCGGAGGCGTCAGGCTCCGAGAAGCTGAGCGTGAGGAGGACGTAGACGGCGTCGAACGGGTCGTCGCAGGTAAAATCGTGAACCTCGACCCACGGCAGCGCTGCCTCCGATCGCGCCCAGAAGTGGATCTTACCGCCGGAGTGGCTCACCCGGAGCCGGTCTCTACCGGCGAGCGGTTCCGGGTCGCTCCAGGTATCCCGGCTGCCGCTGCCCTGGCAATGGGCGTAGGCGTACAGGTGGTTGTCATGGTGCCCGAGCTGGATCCAGGTCGAGTGTGCCGTGCGCAGCGCCAGATTGGTGTAGACGCTGTTCTCCGCCGGCGCCGACAGCACGCGTACGCTGACCGAGGAATCGGCCAGCCGGTAGATCGCGTCGCTCTCGACAAAGCACGACGTCGAGACAATGGCTGGCGCCCGCAGGTGCAGCGCGCTGCCCGAAACCGCGACCTCGCAATCGCTGGCGGGGCTTGGAGACCAGGCCACGCCGAGAGCTTGGCCATCGAAGCCGTCCTGCCGCGAGCTGGCCGGGCACCAGGGGTCGGGGTCGAGTTCGGCGTTGAGGTCCGCGTAGGAGATGGTGTCGGCGTTGGTCAGGCTGTTGTCCAGCGTGCCAGCGCCAAAGTAGGTCAGCCCGTTGTCGATGAAGTCCGGGGTGGTGATCGAGTGCACTTCTTGCCATAACGCGCCATCTGCCGAGGTCTCGAAATAGAGCCGGTCGCCGAGATGTCGAAGCTGCCACCAGCGGAGCGCGTTCTGATCGTAGCCAGGGACCGTTTGGTCGTACTCCAACCCCTGCAGGCGCACGGCTGCGACAAGCTGGCCTGGCCCCGCGGTCAGGCCAACGCGATTGTCTCGATCGAATTCGAACAACAGGTAGGCCCTGAGGCTGGCGTTCTCGGGGTCGACCGGATTTGCGATCCTCGCGCGCAGCGTGCGCTCGCGCAGGCTGGTGCGGCTGGCCATCTGCAGGCCGGCCCAGACCTCCCCGCCTCCGGCTGCGGCCGCAAAATCGATGTCGAGTTGACCGCTCGAGGTCCGGACGTAATTGCCTTCGTTCGGGTAGCGGTACCAGGTGAACTCGTCGTCGTCAAAGAGCTGGTACGACTGCACCGTGCCGCAGCGCGGGCTGTCGCCCGAGTCGGCCGCTGCCTCTGGGCTCCCGCCGTCGAGGAATTCTCGGTCTGTGCTAGCCCTGTCCGGGGCAGCACTGTCCGGGGCAGCACTGTCCGGGGCAGCACTGTCGGGGCTAGCACTGTCCGGGGCAGCACTGTCCGGGGCAGCACTGTCCGGGCCTTCCCCGTCGGGTTGCGCGACATCGGTCGCCCCTGCGTCGCGACCTGGCGCGAGGTCGCCGGGGCCGGCGTC
>JAFGSX010000049.1 GCA_016934455.1 Deltaproteobacteria bacterium | reverse complement strand
CAACCCAGGGCGGCAGCGCGCATCGGTTACAGCCACGCCCAGCGGAGCGTGAGCACGGCGGCGTTCGTGCCCGCGGTGCCTCCGGTGTTGCACGCTTCCTGGCCGCTGCCGTAGTACGCGTCGATGACCAGCTTGACGAAGCGACCGTCGGCGAGCCGCAGCGCGAACACCTGGCCGCTGGTCGCGACGCAGGTGTCGTAGGTCCACCAGTCCATCAGCAGCGCCCGCGGATCGCCCAGGGTGTAGCGGGTGTCGGTCTGCAGCGCGCAGGCATCGGGCTCGCCAAAGGTGTCCTCGACGCCGTAGCCCGCGCCGTCGGGTGGCGCGACCAGGTCGTCGAATCCCCCTGCCACCGGCGCGGCGCCGACGCACGAGGGGCCGATGTCGCCGCCGTTGAGCAGCACCACGAAGCGCCGCGCCATCAGATCCCAGTCCATCGACCCGAGCGCGGTCTCGTCGTCTAGCTCGACCTTGACCAGCCCGGTCTCGGTGAACTTGGCGTAGACAAACGGGTTCTGGGGCGCCTCCGACATGCCGCCCGCCCGGGCGTCGATGGTGCTGGTGAACACCCCGCCGCTCTCGCTGTTGTCGACGGCGCCGCTGGACACAAAATCGTGCAGCGAGAGCTGCAGGATGTTCTGGTCCTCGCACGGCAGCGGCGTGTTGGGCATGGTGCAGATCGCCTGCTGGCCGCCAGCGTCGGGCTGGCCGGTGCCGGCAGCGTCATCGCCGCCATCCACGGGCGCGCAGGCGACCGCCGGCAGCACGAGCAAGAGCGCAAAGCGCCGGTCTCTCTTCATCGCGATCTCCGGTCAAGGCATTCCACGGTCACGGCAACGCGCGCGCTATGGCGCCGACCGCGGCCCCGGTCGCGCGCAGGTAATCGGCCGGCGCCAGCAGGATCTGGGTGCCGCGCACGCCGGCCGACACCGAGATCACGTCGAACAGCTCGACGGTCTCGTCGACGAAGACCGGGTACTCCCTCTTGCACGCCAGCGCGGTGACCCCGCCCCGGAGGTAGCCGGTCAGCGGCTGCACCTCCTTGAGCGCCACCACGAGGCACGCCTTGTCACCCGCGAGCTGCGCCAGCGCCTTGAGATCCAGCTCGCTGTCGCCCGGCACCACCGCCAGCAGCACGCCGCGCCGCTCCCCGCGGCAGACCAGGGTCTTGAACACCTGCTCCGGCGGCAGCCCGACCTTGCGCGCCACCGTCGCCGCGGTCAGATCGTCCGGATCGACCTCGTAGTCGCGAAGCTGGTAGCGGATGCCGAGGCCGTCGAGCTGCCGGGCGGCGTTGGTCTTGGTGGTCGCCATCGCACCGCAGTATATGCCCCCGGCCCCCCGTCGGACAGCATCGACGGAAGTGAGCGGTGGCCCAATACCCTCTGCTCATTTGAATCGAGACAACTTTCGGCAGGGGCCCGCTGATCGGAGCAAGTCTTTTTATCGTCGCTGTGCGCCGAAAAAAGCCTTTCTCCGGCCCCCTGCCGGACGGGACCAACTGAAGCGAGCAGAGAGATTAGAAGCTGCGGATCTGCGACGACGGAGCGGCCTGGTCGGCCGGCGCGGGAGCGCCGCTGTCGGTGCCGACGCTGGCCACGACCTGGCCGATGGCGGCGCTGGTGTACTCGGCCAGGGCGCCGGTCATCAGCTTGTCGCGCTCCTCGGCTGCGACGAACCAGTAGTTCCAGATCCCGGCCTCGCCCTGCCCCTGGGCCAGGAACTCGCGCTGCGCCACCGGCTGCAGGCCGTCGGTGTTGACCAGCGGGTAGATGCTGTCGGGCACGGCCACGGTGCGCGCCTTGGCCTCGGCCGACGGGATGCGGAAGAGCTGCACGATCAGGCGGATCTGTTGCTCGCTGCGCACCGGCACCAGCGCGTTGTAGATCCAGGCCAGCGGCGAGATCGGACACAGCACGAAGAACGCGACCGGGCCGATGCAGGAGATGTACTGCCACATGGCGTTGCTGTCGGTCTCCTTGTGCTCGGCGACGGTGGTGCGCACCAGGTAGAAATCCTCGCCCGCGGTCGGCGCCACCAGCTTGAACTTGCTGGCAAGCTGCTCCAGCACCTGGCCGTGCACGCGCTTGCGGATGCCCGGCTGCGCAAAGTAGGGCTTGTCCTTGTAATAGACCGTGGTGTCGCCGGAGCTGGCCGACTTGAGCTCGAGCTCGGCGTTCTCGAGCATCGGCTCGACGTAGATCGGCGCGGCGGCATTGGCCACCACCTCGCCCAGCGTTCCCCGGTCGACCCGGTAGCTGAAGGCGGCACAACCGCCGCCCGTCGCCGCGATCAGCGCGATCGCCATCACCACCTTTGTCCGCTGCATGGCTCACCTCGGTGATCCCGGCGCGCGCCCCGTCCGCGGCCGGCGTTGTACACCGCTTTATCGATCGGGAGGGACCGGCATGTCGAAAAAAAAAACGCCCCGATGAACCGCGGTCTCCGGCATGGCGTTTACCCGTAGAGCCAACGGCGATACACTGCAGCCCTCTCACAGCGGGGACGGGATGAAGATGGCGCGATCAATCTGGAGCCGGGTCGCTTGCGTCTGCGGCCTGGGATTGCTGCTGGCGGCCTGCGCCGCTGGCCAGTCCTACCGACAAGCCGAGATCTACGCCGACGAGGTCCCGGCCGCCGGCGGCGTGATGTCGACGGGCGAGTACTACGCCGAAGGAGACGCTGCGGGCGCCGACATGTACGCGCCCGAGCCGCAGGCGGCGCCGGCGGCGGAGGCCGAGCGCGGGGTCGGGATATCGTTCGACGGTCTGTTCGCCGGCAAAAAGGAGGCCCGGCCCTCGCCGCGGCGGCGCGCGCCGGCACCGTCCGCACCGCTTTCGCCAGCGCCGCCACCGCCCGCGCCGGCGCCGGGACAGCCGCTGGCGACCGACCAGCCCGCCCCCGGCTCGGGCGCCGACGCGCCGATCGCGCCAGCGCCCGAACGCGGCAAGCGGCTGATGATCTACCGCGCCAACTACCAGATCATCGTCTCCAGCGTGGACAAGTCGATCGACGAGTTGCTGACCATGGTCAAGACCCGCGGCGGCTACCTCGAGGCTCGCCAGAACAACACGCTCACGCTGCGGGTGCCGGCAGAGCTCTACTTCGAGGTGCTCGATCTGCTGCCCAGGTTCGGCCGCATCACCCAGCAGAACTTGCAGGCTGTCGACGTCACCCGGCACTACGCCGACCTGCAGCTACGCATCGCCAACGCGCGGGCCTCGCGCGACCGGCTGGCCAAGCTGCTCGACCAGGCTACCAGGATGGAGGACATCATCAAGATCGAGGCCGAGCTGCGGCGGCTGACCGAGGAGATCGAGCGCCTGGAGGGCGAGCTGCGCGGGCTGGGCGACCAGATCGCCTTCTCGACGCTGGTGGTCACTTTCATGCCCAACGCGCCCGACCCGAATCCCTACCCGACGCGGCAGTACAGCCGATTCGACTGGATCAACCAGGTTGGCCTGGAGGCGGTGCAATATGGCTTTTAAATCTACCGTTGCCGTCGTCGGCGCGCTGCTGGCCGGTGGCTGCGTCTCGATCCAGGCCCCCAAGGACTTTCTGGTCGTCGACAAGGGAATCGACGAGATCAAGGCGGTGACGCCCGACGACGCCAAGCTCTGGGTGCGCACCTTTGACGACCCCGACGGCGGCGACCTGGCGTTCTGGAGCAAGACGCTCAAGCTCGACCTGACCAAGAACCGCGGCTACGTGCTGCTCGGCGAGGAGCCGATCGAGGACAAGCAGGGGCGCCAGGGCGCGGCGCTGCTGCTCGAGACCACGCTGCAGGGCAAGCCGACGCGCGAGCTGCTGGCGCTGTTCGTGCTGCCGGGCTGGCCGGACAACCGGATCCGGGTGGTCGAGCTGGTCGCCGACAAGGAGACCTTCGAGCGCGTGCTGCCCGACGTCAAGCAGGCGATCGCAACGCTCGATTGACAGCCTGCGACGCCGTCGTCGCCCGGCACTGCGAGGCGTGGTGCCGAGGGCGGGAGTCGAACCCGCACGGGCTTTGAACCCAGAGGATTTTAAGTCTATTGTCGTCGAAAGGCCGCTCCGCGCAATCATTTGGCTTTTTCGTATAACACCTCGCATACACTAGCCTTTTCTTGCTGCTCTGTTTTGTGGTGTTTTGTAGTTTGTCTTGCTTGCTGTCCCCGTTTTGGCTACAGAGCTTGACAGTTATTGTGGGGATTCGCAATCTTCTGCGCATGGCTTCCATCTGCAGACGCGGACATCGGTGGCAAGCGCGCATTCGCTACCGCGATATCGTGACGTCGAAGGGCTTTAAACTCAAGACTGACGCCGAGGCGTGGGCACGCGCGCGCGAGCGCGAGATCGACAAAGGCGAGTACCTCGACGGCGCTGAAGCGCGCAATCATACCGTCGCGGATATGCTCAATCGCTACATCAAGGAAGCCTTGCCGAAGAAAAAGCCGTA
Source organism: Deltaproteobacteria bacterium (assembly GCA_016934455.1). Classification (GTDB taxonomy): domain Bacteria; phylum Myxococcota; class JACRCW01; order JAFGSX01; family JAFGSX01; genus JAFGSX01. Next base: position 2,781 of record JAFGSX010000049.1, on the reverse strand, counting down.
CACGCGACTCAAGCAAGAGTCGCACGCGAGGTGGTGGATCGAGCGACTCGGCAAGTTGCACCTCAATGCGCTGACGGCTGCGAAGATGGTCGAGGCGCGCTCCGCGCTGGCGGCAGACGGTGCTGGTCCCGCAACGCAAAACCGCTACATGGCGCTGTTGAGCCACTGTTGCACCGTCGCCGTAAAAGAGTGGCAATGGCTGAAGAGCAATCCAGTGCGCAACATTGCCAAGCAGCGCGAGCCTGCGGGACGTGTGCGCTACCTCTCCGACGACGAGCGCAAGCGTTTGTTCGCGGCGATTGCCGACGACCCAGAGCTTAACTGTGCGGTGCGCGTTGCGCTGTCGAGCGCCATGCGGCAGGGCGAGCAATTCGCGCTGCGCTGGCGCGACATCAACCTGAAGAACGGCAACGCCTCGCTGCGCGACACCAAAGGCAATGTTGCCCGCTCGACGACGATCGCAGGCGAGGCGCTCGAGCTACTGCGCGAGCGGTGGCGCGGCATCGAGGCGGAGCACAAAGGCAAACGCGTTGTCGGTATCAAGGACAGGTTGCGCGAGAGGCTAGTTTTTCCGTCGTCAAGCGATCCCGCAAAGCCGTATTACTTTCGTGATCCATGGAACGCGGCGCTCGAGGCAGCCAAGATCAAGAACTTCAAGTGGCACGATCTGCGGCACACGGCGTTGAGTTACGCGGCAATGCGAGGAGCCAGCACGATAGAGCTCGCGGCGATGGCTGGGCATAAGACGCTGGCGATGGTGCTGCGATACGCACACCTCTCGCCGTCGCACAGCGCCGGTATCGTACGGGCGATGGTCGCCGACATGGACGCTGGGAAAAGGATGACGACGTGAAGCGCGGGCGACCAGAAAAAACGGCCGACGACGAGCGGCAGCAGATCGAGTTGCGGCGCCGCTACGTTGCGACGATCAATAAAAATGTTCCCGGACTGCGCCAAGCGTTGCGGGAGTGCCGCGCTCCCTGGCAGATCGTGGCGCAACGAGCGCAAGCCGGTTTCTGTCGCAGCCTAGTCGCCACTGAGGCGCTCGCCCCCTGGTGGCGGTCCACTGGAAGCACCGTGCAGGGATGGGACATCGACCATTGGTTGACGGCGAGTGAAGAGCAATTTAACCAATGGGCCAGCGTCGATAGCGACGGTCGTGCCGCATGGGCGACGATCGAGAACCGATTATTGCGTAGGTTGCGGACCGAGTCCGATCCCTGGCTGTTCCAAATTGTTGCAGTGACTCTGTCCGCTGGCGAGGATGAATTGGTTGACCTGGCGCCAAGGCTCCTCGACGATGATCTGCGCCTTCAGCTCATCCACGACGTTCCACCGTTACGGGACTTTTTGAACATCAGGTTGCCGACACCGGCTATCGGTGAGAGTCCAAAAAGATACGCAGCCCGCGCACGCGCTCACGCGCTTAAGCGCGTTGACGCTGCGGTGTGTGTAGTCGAGCAGTTGCGCAAACTCAGGGGTTTTTGGGGCGCAGCGATCGACGCCGGCGGTGATGACGACTGGCGAGCACTGGTTATTATCCGGCTGACGGACGGCCGGCCGAATCGTCGCAGCACCCGATCGTTTCGCAATTGGCGCAGCGCCGTCGTCAGAGCGCTTGGTCTGCCGCCGGTGAAGACACCGTCTGGCCGGGCTGTTGGCTCACGGGATAGTAGGGCGCGTCCCGTGAATGCGAAGCGCCACCTCGATCGCGCTGCGAAACTCGCGACCCTACGGCCGGGCACCAGTGCTGACAGACAGAAGGACAGCGAGCGCGCCGAGACGGCCGCCGCCTATCAACGCCTGGTCGCCAGCGGCCGGATCACTCCCGAACAGGCCCGCGTTTTTCTCGCGCTCTAATTCGACTCCGAAATTCCGAGAATTTCTCGCCGCATTTTCACCTCTGGTGACAGCGCCGCACAACAGGCGCCCACGAGGGAAAAATGGCGACCGATTTTCTACCAATCAAAGCCTACTGCGAGCGCCACCCGTGGCCGAGCGAGCCCGGTATGAGGTGGCTGATCTTCAACAGCACGGCCAACGGCCTTGCCGTTGCTGGCGCCATCGTCCGCGTCGGTGGTCGCGTGCTGGTCGACGAACAAAAGTTTTTGGCGTGGATCGAGTCGCACAAGATCAACCCGACCGCCGACGCCGGCGCGCAGCGAGGTGCGGCATGACCGCGCCCGCCGACTTGCGCCAGCGGGACGGTGGCGCCGACGCGGCCCTGCCCGTCAGCAAGGACAACAAAGGCCACTGGCAGGCGATCGCCGGCAGGTTGTGGACCTCGGTCAGTGTCGGCGCCTGGCACCGCGCCGGAGAACTCGCCCAGCAGCTGATCGACGAGATGCGCGCGGCCAGGGTGATCTGATGGCCACGCCGCGACCCGACATCAGCGCCGACGACCGCCGGATGGTCGAGCAGACATTTGCCGACGCCGACGACCTCGGCACGATACTCGCTGCCCGCGACCAGCTCGGGGTGGCGATGCGCGACTGGCCGCCCGACCGCCAGGCGGCCGCGCGCCAGTACGTCGACACGCTGTTGCGGGCTACCGGGCTGGCGTCCGACCAGGCAGAGTTGGCCGTCGCGCTCGAACAGCAGCACGGCACCAGCACGACGATCTCGACGGCGCCGCCGGGCGAGGGCGCCGCAGCGTCGACCAGCGACGGCGAGCGCCGCAGCTATCGCGTGGTCGACGTCGCCTCTTTTCTGGCAATGGATCTGCCGCCGCGCGAGATCATCCTGGCGCCCTGGCTGACCGCTCAATCGCTATCGATGGTT
>JAFGSX010000596.1 GCA_016934455.1 Deltaproteobacteria bacterium | reverse complement strand
TCGAGGCTGTCGCTGTTGACGATGATCATGGCCCGCTGTGCCACCTCGTCGGCGTGGCTGTTGGCGAGCGTCAGACAGGGACAGGCGGCTGCGGTGCGCGGCGCACCCAGTATCGCCACCGTGACAGCAAGACCGACGACCGACCCCAGCCCCAGCATGCGAAGCATTGGAACCTCCATGGCCCGTGTTATTCTCACGGCTCAGACAGGAGCTTACCATGGCCGACCCGGGAATCGAGAAACTCGTTGAACGCGCCACCGAGCTGGCGCAGCAGCGGTGCCTGGACGACGCGGCCGCGCTGCTCGACGAGGTGCTGACCGCGCACCCGGAGCACCTGCGCGCGCTGGATGTGCTCGGCTTTGTCCGCTTCTTCCAGCAGCGCTACGCCGAGGGCGAGGCGCTCTGCCGCCGGGCGCTGGTCATCAAGCCCGACCACGCCTACGCCCACAAGGGGCTCGGCCTGCACCTGGCCAAGCAGGGCAAGCTCGACGACGGGGTCGCCATGCTCGAGCGCGCCATCGAGCTCAATCCGACCTGGCTCGACCCCTACTGGGATCTGGCGGTGACGCTGTTCGAGGCCGGGCAGCACGAGCGCGCCCTGGCCGTGCTCGAGCGCGGCGCCAGCGCGATACCGGCGGAGCGGCCCCGCCTGACCGCCTTTCAGCGCCGGATCGCCACCGCCGTGCGCTCCGCCGCGGATCGCGGTCAGTAAGGCCGGCGATCACCGCCTCCCGACGGAGGTGGGTGAGCGCGAGGGAGATCGGTCAGGCGAGCCCCACCGTGCGCAGAAACTCGAGGCGACCGCTGGCGTCCTCGGCCAGGGAGCCCGCGAACGCCGTCGTCACCACCCGCTCCTCGCCGCGGCGGTTCTCCCCCAGGATCAGGCATAGCTGCTCGGCCTGCACCGCGCACGCGGCCGCGCGCACGCCGCCGTCGCGGACCATGGCCTCGGCCACATCGCGCGTGAACCACTCCTGGTAGGTCAGGCGGTGGCACAGCGCGTCGCACAGCCGCGCGATCCCGCCAAAACCGAACAGCCGGCCCCCCGGCAGGTAGCCGACGTGGGCGACGCCGCGCCACGGCACCAGATGGTGCGGACACAGGCCAAACACCGCGATGTCTCGCACCACCACCAGGTCCGTCCGCGGATCGGCAAAGCCGGTCCCGAGCTGGGTGCGGATGTCGACGTCATAGCCGGCGAGCAGGCGGTCGCGCCAGAGCGCCAGCATGTGGTCGGCCGAGCCGGCCAGGTGGACGGGGTCCAGCTCGAACCCGGCCGCCAGCAGCAGCTCGCGCACCGCGGCCTTGAACCGAGGGGCGTCGACCGGCCGGGTGCGCGCGAGGGCGGAGGGGGTGGGATCAGCGCTCATCTTCGCCTCGGTAGATCACCGCGCAGGTCGGCATCTCGTAGACCGCGATCTCGGCCAGGCCGGTGAGCACCGGCGCGAGCTGCCGCCACGACCAGCGCGCGATGTTCTCGGCGGTCGGATACTCGATCACCTCGTTGAGACAGACGTGGTCGAGGGGCTGCAGGACGCGGTCGCGCACCAGCCGTTCGAGCTCGAAAAAATCCATCACCATCCCGGTATCGCGGTCGACCGGGCCGCCGACGCTGACCTCGAGCTGGTAGTTGTGGCCGTGCATCCGCCGGCAGGCACCGGGGTGCCGCGTGAGCTGATGCGCTGCCGAGAACTCGAAACGCGACCGCAGCAGCATGCCACCCTCCGGCGCAGTGAAGCCAATGCCATATAGAGAGCAGCGCTCCGGTGGTGTCAAGGGAGCCGCGGTTGCGGCGGCGTCAGGCCACATGGTATCGGTAACCGTTTGCAGACCGAGAGATTGCTTTAGACAGATGGCAGACACCGAATCCAAGCGCGCCGCTCTCATCCGCCACGTCGCTGCGGGGCAGTTTGTCTTTCGCGAGGGCGAGACCGGTAGCGATATGTACGTGGTGCGCAGCGGCCGCATTCGCATCTGCCAGCAGATCGGGGAGACCGACCTGACGCTCGCGCTGCTGGGGCCGGGTGAGACCTTCGGCGAGATGGCGTTGCTCGAACAGCAGACGCGCTCGGCCTCGGCGGTCGCGACCGAGGAGAGCGATCTGGTGGTGGTGCGCGAGGATGCGTTCGAGCAGATGCTCAAGGAGCGCCCCGACATCGCGGTCCGGCTGCTCAAGAAGCTGTCGGCGCGCCTGCGCGAGGCCAACCGCCAGGTCCAGTTGCTCACCGCCCACGGCAGCGCCGCCCGGGTCGTCGACACGCTGCGATCCTGGGTGCCCGCCGGCGCCCAGGGCGAGGTCCTTCTGCGGGGGGTCACGCCGGACCGGCTGTGGAGGGCGACCGGGACCCCGCGCGAGGTGTTCGGCGAGATCATCCATCGCCTGGGCGAGGCGGGGGTCGCGTGCTTCTCCGGCGACGGCTTGCACATCCGCCTGCCGCAGGGGCTCGACGACTACCTCGAGTACCTCGACCTCAAGCGCGCCTTCGATCCTGCCACCGCCCAGCAGCTAGCGGCGCTGACCGAGCGCAACCAGCCGTCGGACGTCGGGCGACCCGATCCGCAGCCAGCGGCAGCCGTGGCGGAATCCGAGCGGCGCACGACATACCAGCGGTTTCTTGCGTTGAAACAGCGGTTCGAAAAGTAGCCGCGGCAGCGACAGCGATCAGCCGCAAAGCGAGCAGAGATACGATGAGAGTCCGCTGCGATAAGTGCCAGGCCGAGTACAACGTCGACGACAGCCGCATCCCGCCGCAGGGCGTGACCATCAAGTGCCCCAAGTGCCAGCACTCGTTCGTGGTGCATCCCGCGGCCGTGCCGCTGCCGGGAGCGAGCGGCGCCCGACCGGCCGAGCGCGCCGTACCGCTGCCGGGCAATGCTCCTGCCAGCGCCCGTCAGGCGCCGGCCGCCGCCGCGACGCGGACGACGACCGCTCCCGGAGCCGTGCCCCTGCCCGGAGCGGCCCCTCGTCCCGCCGCCCCCAAGCCGCCGCCGGCGACCGAAGACGGCCTCGGTGGGTTGTTCGAAGACCTCGGGATTCCCTCCCCGGCGGCAGCGGCGCCCGCGGCGCCTGCGCTGCGCTCGGCCAAGGTCGAGCAGATGTTCAACGACGTCCAGCAACCCAGGCCGGCGGTCGGCGACTCGATCCCGTCGCATCCCTTTCACGGAGACTCGACGGTGGAGCAGCGCCCCGCCGGCGGCCTGGTCGATTTCATCGACCAGCAGGGTCCGGCCGCGCCGGGCTCCGGGCAGCTCAACTACAGCATCCGGCGCCGTTCGGGCCGAGTGTTCGGACCGTACGACGAAGAGACGATCCTGGCCATGCTGCGCAAGCAGGAGCTGGCCGGCAACGAGGACGCGTCGACCGACGGCGAGCACTGGTTGCCGCTGTCGCAGATATCGACCTTTGCCGAGGAGATCCAAGCGCTCACCGCGGCCGCGGTCGGCGCCCTGGGCGTCTCCGTCACCAGGCGACCGCCCGCCGCAACAGGCGGTGAAGGCGACCTGCCCGGCCTCAAGGGGCTCGATCTGCCCGGTCTCAAGGGTGCGGATCTGCCGGTGCCCAAGGGCACCGCCAGGACAAGCCAGGAGGTCGCCGATCTACCCGGTATCAAGGGCGTCGATCTCCCCGGCCTGTCGGGCGTAGATCTGCCGACACCGTACAGCCCCGACGCGCACGGCGTCAGACCGGCCGAGACCGGAACGGTGGACGCCGGCGCGCTCGACGCGGCAGCGCTGATGGCCGACATCGGCATCTCCTTCTCGGACACGGCGCCAGCCGCCGCCGAGGAGACCGCCGATCCGCTGGCAGCAGCGGCGGCCGCGGCCGGGCTCGCCGATCCGATGGCGATCGACCTCACGAAATCGACCGAGAGCCTGGCGCGCGAAGCGGCCACGCGAAAGAGGTCCAAGCCGGCCGGAGCGCGCAAGCGCAAGTCGAGCGCGCTGGCGTCGCTGCTGTTCTTGCTGGCACTGCTGGCGGCGCTGGCGGTCACCGGCGGCGTGTTCCTGGGCCTGGCCACCGACCACGGCTGGTTCGGCTACAAGTGGCTGCTGGCCAAGTTCACCGAAGAACCCAAGCCGCAACCGCAGACCCAGCCGGTCGTCGTCGTGCCTACCGCGTCGGGGGTCCCGCTCGAGGAGCTGATCGCCAGGGACAGTTTTCTCGCCTACCAGCAGGCGGCGCAGAACCTGGCGCCCCGCGTCGCCACCTCGCCCGAGGACGCGGCCAAGCTCGCCTATCTGCACGCGCGGCTGGCGCTGATGGACCAGGATCCCACCAGCGTCGCCGCCGGACGCGCCGCCCTGCTGACGGCCAAAAACCAGGCGCAGTCGACGTACGGTCTGTTCGCTGCGGTCGCGTTCGACGTGGCAGAGGGCAACTGCGCGGCGGGATGGCTCGCCATCAAACCCAAGGTCGGCGACAAGCCGCCCGAGAAACCGGCGGCCGAGCTCTCGGAGACGCTGGCCCTGGCCGGCGTCGCGCTCGGTTGCGGCGACAAGGCGCAGCCGGAGCAGGCGGCGGTCTTCATCGATACCGCGCTCGTCGCCAACTCACGCGATACCTTCGCGCTGTGGGCGCAGTCGACGCTGGCCAGCGCCGTCGGCGACTACCCGACCGCCGCTGGCTATGCCGAGAAGATCCTCGAGATCAAGCCCGACAACGCGCGCGCGGCGTTGCTCTACGCGCTGGCCAAGGCCCACCTGCCCAAGCCCAAGATCGACGTACCCGCGGCATTCGCCAGGGCCCAGGAACTGGGCAAGACCTCGCTGGCGCCGTGGCAACTGGCGCAGATCCAGCTTGGCCTGGCCATCCACTATCGACTGCATAACAAATTCGACGAGGCCGAGGCGGCCGGCCAGAAGGCGCTCGAGGCGGCCGGGATCCATGCCGCCACGTTGCGCCAGATCGGAGACCTCGCGCTCGAGATGTTCGCGCCGGCGCTGGCGATCAAGGCCTTTGGCAAGCTGGTCGCCGCCACTCCCGACGACGCCCACGCCATGATCGGCAACGCGCGCGGGTTGGCCGGCACCAACGAGATGCTGGCCGCCTACGATCTGCTCGAGCGCGCGTTCAAGAGAGATCCCAAGAGCGCGTTGCTCGCCTACTGGCTCGGCTGGCTGCTGCTCGAGATGACCAAGGACCCGGAGGCGCGCAAGCACTTCGAGACGGCGCTGGCGCTCGACCCGACGCAGCCGGCGCCCGTGATCGCGCTGACGCACATGTTTCTCAGGGTCGGCGACGTCGACGGCGCCCAGCAGTTTCTAAACCACAATCGCCAGAAGGTGGGGGCCAAGCACCAGGCCCAGCTCGACCTGACGCAGGCCGAGATCCACCTGGCGACGCGCAAGCTGCGCGAGGCGCTGGCCTCCCTGCAGAAGGCCAACGAGCGCGGGCTCGACGACAGCCGCGCCCGCGCCCTGCGCGGCATCGTGTTGCTCGACATGGGCAAGGAGGACGAGGCGCGCGAGCTGATCGAGCTGGCCTACGCCGCCAACCCGCGCGATCCCTGGCTGCTCGACAAAAAGGGCGATTTTTTGCTCCAACTGGGCGAGGCCAAGGAGGCGCTCGCGCTCTACCAGCAGGCCTCCAAACGCGAGCCCAAGAAGGCCCTCTATCACATCAAGGTGGCCGCGGCTCAGCTCAAGCTCGACGACTACCAGGCGGCCGGCGACGAGCTCAAGACCGCTTCGGAGCTGGCGCCCAAGAACCCCGAGGTCTACTTCTACCAGGGGCTCGTCGCGCGCCCCAAGGACACCAAACAGGCCGAGCAACTGCTCAAGCAGGCCGAGCAGATGGCGCCCAAAATCGCCCGCTACTCGCTCGAGCTGGGCCGCAACTACGCGCTGCAGGGCAACAACCTGGACGCGATCGACTACTACCGCTCGGCTCTGCTCAAGGACGAGAACATGCCGCATGCGCACATCGAGCTGGGCCGCGCCTACATGGAGCTGGTGCGCTACGGCGACGCGCGCGTCGAGTTCGAGAAGGCGCTGGCCCTGGCGCCGCACATGATGGAGGTGCACATCGCCATCGGCGAGACGCTCGGCAAGGGAGGCGACCTGAAGGGAGCGCTCCGGGAATACCAGGCGGCGCTCGCCGGCAACCCCAAGCTGACCGAAGCCTGGTGCAAGGCGGGCGAGTTGCTCAAGAACGAGGGCAAGCTCAAGGAAGCCGAGGCGGCGCTCGTCAAGTGCATCGCCGGCAAGCCCAAACACCCCGAGGCGCACAAGTGGCTGGGCTTTATCTACAAGGAGATGCGCAAGAAGCCAAAGGCGCGCGAGCAGTTCGAGATCCACCTCCAGATCAACCCCAAGGACATCGAGGCCGATATCGTGGAGGATGAGCTGAAGAACCTGGGCGCTCGCTGAGACGCTCCAGCATTTCAGGTCTTAAATCGTCTTTAGTCGACCATGTTGTGGGGTCCCGCCTTTACCGGCGACCTTTTTGTCCTCGTCCCTCGTCAGGGATTTCCAAGGGTCACTGGCTCGAAAAAAGTGTCGCCTTGGCCCCCCACACCGTAATGATTCAAGCCGATTTCGTATTGCCGATCACCGATCAGACTGCCCCCGTCACGCAGGATCGACTGCGGTGAGCAGCGCAATCACCTCGGCCCGGTCTGGATCGCATCGCGGCCGAGATCTTCGGCCAGCTTCTTGAGCACCGAGTTCCGGGGAAAGCGCCGGGCCGCCTTGTGGACCTCTCTGAGGGCCTCCTGCTGATGCACCTTGGCTGCCAGCGCGTAGTTGCCCAGCTCCTCGATGGCCTCGGCGGTTCCCAGACGCCGCGCGCGCTGCTCCAGGTAGAGGTAGCCGTGCTCGGCCATGCCGATCTTGAGCAGCGAGCGCGCGTACCACCAGGCCGCGCCCCGGCCGTACTCGGTCCTGGGGAAGCGCGCGTCCAGCTCGCGAAAGTAGTGGCGCGCGGCGCGCGGCTGGTCGCGCACCCGGGCGAAGTAACGGCCCATCACGAACAGGGCCTGGTCGCTGACCCTGGCGCTGTTCTGCGGGTCGCGCACCAGCACCTCCTCGAGCATGGGCAATCCCTCGTCGACGCGGCCGCGATCGATCAGCGCCTTGCCGACACAGAACAGCGCCTTGACGTCGGCGCGGTTCTCGTCGAGCCTGGCCTGGCACTCGACCAGCGTGTCCCGGCCGTCGAGCAGCACCGCGGCGTCGGCGGCAAAGCTCTTCTTGTCCTGGTATCCCTCGACCCGCCCGATCTCGCTCCCGTCGGGCCGCAGCACCAGCAGCGTCGGCAGCGAGATGATGTTGAAACGCCTGATCAGAGGCGCGGTCGCCGCCGCGTCAAAGTCGAGGCGCACCGCCAGCGCCCGGTCCGAGAGAAAGCCGGCGGCGGCGGTGTCGAGCATCTCGCGCTTGAGCTGCTGACAGCCCGGGCACCAATCGGCCGCGATCAGCGCCACCACGGCGCGGTGCTGCTGCTGCGCCACCGCGATCGCGTCGTCGATCCCGAGCTCGGCAAAGCGCACGCCGACCGGCACCACCGGTGGCGCGGGGAGCGCGGCCTCGGCCCTGGCCTGAGCACACAGCGCGCTCAGCGCGAGAACGGCGACCTCGATCACGGTGCCACCTCGCTACTTGCAGGCGTCGGCCTTGACCACATCGCAGGCCGCGCCGAAATCCAGGCAGCCCGTCTCGGACGAGCAGGCCGCCACCGTGTACTTGGTGCCGTTCTCGCACTGGCAGCAGAAGCTCTGGCACTTGGCCGCCTCGACGCAGCTCAGGCCGGGCTCGGTCCGGCCCTCGTCCTCGCCCTCGCACAGCCCGATCGCGTACGTGCTCCAGCCTTTGTCAAAGGTGCCGTTTTTCCACTCGGGTTCGCAACCGATTGCGGCCACACCGATCAGAAGCGCCAGTGCTGCCAGGATCCTCATCGTCCACCTCTGCTCCGCTCGCGTGAAGGTCATGAGATCCGGAGACTCTACAACAATCGTCGGGTGGCGAAAACGCCGTCGTGTGCCCGGTGCGCGTCCCCCGAGAGACAGGCCGGACCCGCGCTCAGCCAGGCGCGACGTCCCGAAGCTGCGCCGCGAGATCCAACATGGTGCCCGGCAGCAAACCCACCAGCAGCACCGCCAGCGCCGCGATCGCGAGGCCGGCGCCGACAAAGGCGCCGCCGTGGCCGGCGAGCTGCGGATCGGGATCCCGCATGTACATGAAAACCAGCACCCTGAGGTAGTAATAGACGCTGAGCAGGCTGTTGAGCACGCCGACGAACGCCAGCCAGTAGAAACCGCCGTCGATCATGCAGGCGAACAGGTTGAGCTTGGCCAAAAAGCCGGCGGTGGGCGGAACTCCGGCGAGCGAGAAGAGAAAGATCGCCATCGCCAGGCTGACCAGCGGGAAGCGCGTCGCCGCGCCCGCCCATTCGTCGTGGCTGCAACCGGCGCCGTCCGCGCGCTCGAAGAAGGCCGCCACGCCGAAGGCTCCGGTCGTCATCAAGGTGTAGGCGAGCAGGTAGAAGCCGACCGCGCCGAGCGCCGGCGTGTGACCGCCGATCGCCGCCACCACGCCGCCCAGCGCGTAGCCGGCGTGGGCGATCGACGAGTAGGCCAGCATGCGTTTGACGCGGCGCTGCGCCAGAGCGGCCAGGTTGCCGACGGTCATCGTCGCCACCGCGATGATCCAGCCGGCGCTGATCCAGCCCGATCCGGCGTCGATCTGCGCGTTGACCGACACCCGGATCAGCGCGGCGAACGCCGCCGCCTTGACCGCGGTCGCCATGAACGCGCTGGCTGGTGCCGGCGCTCCGTCATAGGCGTCGGCCGCCCACATGTGGAACGGCGCGGCCGCGACCTTGAAGCCGAGCCCGACCAGCACCAGCAGCAGACCGGCGCTCGCCAGCAGCGCGCCGTCGCCTCCCCGCAGCGCCGGGCCGAGCGCGCCGATCGCGGTCGAGCGGGTGGCGCCGTAGCAGAGCGCGACGCCAAACAACAGGATGCCCGAGGCGAACGCGCCGTTGAGAAAATACTTGAGCGCGGCCTCCGGGCTGCGGCTGCTCCGGCGATCGATGCCGGCCAGGATGTACACCGCCACCGACGTCGTCTCGAGCGCCACGAACAGGAACACCAGGTCGGCCGCCAGCGCCAGCGCGATCATGCCGAGGGCAGCGAAGACCACGGTCGCGTAGTATTCGCCGCGGTCGAGGTCGCGGCTGCGCAGAAAACCGACCGCCACCGGGATCGCCAGGGCGGCGGCGACGCACACCACCAGGCCGAGGCCGAGGCCAAAGCGGTCGAGGCGCAGCGCGCCGGCAAAGGCCAGCGCCGGCTGGTCGGCCCGAGCGAACAGCCGCAGCAACACCAGCGCCGTGGCCGCCAGTCCCAATTCGGAACACCAGACGATGTGGCTGCGCGGCGCCAGCTTGCGGGCGCCGACCGGCACCCCGGTCACCTCGAGCAACAGGCAGAGCGCGCCGGTGACGGTCAGGATGACGAGCGGCACCAGCGCTGCCAGATCGTGGGCGCTCATGGCCGCGCCTCTAAGCTGCGGCCCATCCCGGCCAGGCGCGCGCGCTGCTGCACGTCGCTGACCGCGGCCGCCACCGCCGGCTCGATGCGTTTGAGAAAATAGCCCGGCGCCACGCCCATCAGGACGACCAGGATCACCAGCGGCGCGAACACGCACCCCTCGCGCAGCGTCAGGTCCCGGAGCCCCTTGTTGAGCGGGTTGCGCAGCGGCCCGAAGAAGACCCGGCGCACCATCCACAGCAGGTAGACCGCGGCCAGGATCACGCCGCTCGCCGCGGCGACGGCCAGCCAGCGGCCGGCGCCCGGTCCGAGCGCGGTGATGTCGAAGACCCGCGAGCCAAAGGTGCCGATCAGGATCAAGAACTCGCCGACAAAGCCGTTGAGGCCGGGCAGGCCGATGCTGGAGAGCGCGATCAGGACGAAGACCGCGGTGTAGATCGGCACCTCGCGCGCGATGCCGCCGTACTCCGAGATCAGCCGCGTGTGGCGGCGCTCGGAGAGCACGCCGACCAGCAGGAACAGCGCGCCCGTCGAGACGCCGTGGCTCAGCATCTGGTAGACCGCGCCGGTCGTCGCCTTGACCTCGAGCGCGGCGATGCCGAGCATGACAAAGCCGAGGTGGCTGATCGACGAGTAGGCGACCAGCGACTTGATGTCCTTCTGCACCATGGCGACCAGCGCGCCGTAGAGAATGCCCACCAGCGCCAGCACCGCGATCGGCGGCAAGAACCAGTAGCTGGCCTCGGGGAACAGCGGCAGCGCGAAGCGCAGGAAGCCGTAGCAGCCCATCTTGAGCAACACGCCGGCCAGGATCACCGAGCCGGCGGTGGGCGCCTGCACGTGCGCCAGCGGCAACCAGGTGTGCAGCGGGAACATCGGCACCTTGATCGCGAACGACAGCGCGAAGGCGCCGAACAGCAGCAGCTCGGTTCCGATCGGATAGGGCGCGTTCTGCACCGCGGCGATCAGCACCGGCAGATCGAAGCTGCGCTGGCCGGCGACGGGCGCCGTCGCGTAGACATAGAGCAGCGCGAACAGCATCATCAGCGAGCCGGCCATGGTGTAGACGAAGAACTTGAGCGCGGCGTAGACCCGATCCCGGTAGCCCCAGACGCCGATCAAAAAGTACATCGGTATCAGCATCAGCTCCCAGAACAGGTAGAACAGCAGCAGGTCGAGGGCGACCAGCGCGCCGAGCACGCCGCTCTCGAGCAGGAGCAGGCAGATCACGAACTCCTTGACCCGGTGCTCGACGCTGGCGAACGAGGCGAGCAGCGCCACCGGCGTCAGCAGCGCGGTGAGCAGCAGCAGGAACAGGCTTATGCCGTCGACGCCGAGGTGGTAGCTGGCGCCGATGGAGGTGATCCAGGCGTGCTGCTCGGTGAGCTGCATGCCGCCGGACGCGCCGTCGAACCAGCGCAGCAGCAGCAGCGACAGGGCGAAGACGATGGCCGACCAGAAGAGCCCGATCACCTGGATGGCGCCGCGCTCGAGCGCCGGCACCAGCAACAGCAGCAGCGCGCCGACCAGCGGTGCGAAGACCACCAGCGACAGGATGTGATCGCGGAGCGCGTTCACGGGCCACCCCCGCGCAGCAGGGCGTAGAGCAGGATGGCCAGGCCGCAGGCGATGAACGAGAGGTAGCGCTGCACGTCGCCGTTCTGTAGCCAGGCGACCGCGCTGCCGGTCACCCGCAGCATGAACGGCGGCACCCTGGTCACCAGCCCGTCGACCACGATGTCGTCGAGAACGCGGGCGCAGAAGCGCGCCAGCACGCGCACCGCGCCGACCGGACAGACGCCGTAGACCTCGTCGACCCAGTACTTGTTGAGCAGCGTTCGATAGAGGCCGCCCACGACTGGCAGCTTGGGCACGCGGTAGGTGAGCGCGGCGGGCTGTCGCAGGTAGAGCGCAAACGCGAGCAGCGCGCCGCCGAGGCCGACGGCGACCGCGCTCCCCATCAGCCCGCCCTCGATGGCGTGGCCGTGCGCGGTCAGCGCCAGATCGGCCGCGCCGCCCGCGGCCGCGAACAGGTCGGACGCGCCCGGGTGCGCGGCCGCGGTGACCCACTGCGGGTCGAGCCAGTGGGCGAAGTAGTTGACGAACGGCACCCCCAGCCACTCGGACAGGCCCGGCAAATAGGCCGGCATGCCGACGAAGCCGCCGACCGCGGCCAGCGCCGCCAGCGCGAGGAGCGGCCCCGCCATCGACAGCGGCGACTCGCTCAGGCGGGTGCGCGTGTGCTCGTCGAGGCCGCGGGTCTCGCCGCTGAAGGTCATCAGCATCAGGCGCCACATGTAAAAAGCGGTCAGGCCGGCCGCGAGCAGGCCGAGCAGCCAGAGCAGCCAGTGGCCGCGCGGGCTGGCAAATGCCAGCCACAGGATCTCGTCCTTGGAGAAGAACCCCGAGAACAGCGGAAAACCCATGATCGCCAGCGTCGACAGCGCCATGGTCCAGAAGGTGATCGGCAGTTTCTCGTGCAGCCCGCCCATCTGGCGCAGATCCTGCTCGCCCGAGCAGGCGTGGATGACGCTGCCCGCGCCCAGGAACAGGCAGGCCTTGAAGAAGGCGTGCGTCATCAGATGGAAGATGGCCGCGCCATAGGCGCCGACGCCGACCGCCAGGAACATGTAGCCGAGCTGCGACACGGTCGAGTAGGCGAGCACCTTCTTGATGTCGTTCTGGGCCAGAGCGATGGTCGCCGCGAACAGCGCGGTGACGCCGCCGACCACGGCCACCACCAGCATCGCCGTCGGCGCCAGCGAGAACAGAAAATTGAGCCGCAGGCACAGGTAGACGCCGGCGGTGACCATGGTGGAGGCGTGGATCAGCGCCGACACCGGGGTCGGGCCGGCCATGGCGTCGGGCAGCCAGACGTGGAGCGGGATCTGGGCGCTCTTGCCGCAGGCGCCGATAAAGAGCGCGATGCAGGCAAAGGTGAGCACGCCGCGCACCGTGTAGCCGGCGAACAGGCCGCCGGCGATCGTCCGGTCGACGTCGGCGACCGCCTGCACCGCCGACTCGAGCCCGCCGAAGTCGAGCGTGCCGAACAGCCCGAACAGCGCGAACATGCCGACCAGGAAACCGAGGTCGCCGATGCGGTTGACCACGAAGGCCTTGAGCCCGGCCTGCGCCTTGTCCTGGTCCTGGTACCAGAAGCCGATCAGCAGGTACGAGCAGAGGCCGACCCCCTCCCAGCCGATGAACAGCACCGGCAGGTTGCCGCCCATGACCAGCACCAGCATCGCAAACACGAACAGGTTGAGCTGGCTGAAGTAGCGCCAGTAGCCCTCGTCGTGCGCCATGTAACCGACGCTGTAGACGTGGATCAGAAAGCTGACCCAGCACACCACCATCAGCATCACGGCGGTCAGCGGATCGACGCGCAGCACCAGGTCGAGATTGAGGTCGGCCACCCCGATCCAGGTGTAGAGCACCTGCTCCAGCCGGGCGCCGACCCAGCCGCCGATGAAGGTGGGGTCCTCGGCCTTGAGCCCCAGGCGGTAGAGCCGCAGCACGGCCAGCGTCGCCTCGCTGGCGGCGAGAAAGACCATGCCCGGCGCCAGCCAGCTCACCACGGTGCGGCCGAGCTTCTTGCCGAACAGGCCCCACAGCAGCGCGCCTATCAGCGGAAACAGCGGGATCAGGTAGAGGCCGCTGTCGGCGTAGGTGCGCATGGTGGGCATCGGCGTCCCCTACCCCTTCAGCTCGCGCAGCTCGTCGAGGTTGACCGTGGCGCGGCGCCTGAACACCGCCACCACGATCGCCAGCCCGACCGCGGCCTCGGCCGCGGCCACCGCCATCACGAAAAAGGCCATCGCGTGGCCGCGCAGGTCGCCGTGCAGGCGGGCAAAGGCCAAGAAGGCCAGGATCGCCGCGTTGAGCATGATCTCGATCGACATCAAGGCGACGATCGCGTTGCGGCGGCTGACCACACCGGCAGCGCCGATCGCGAACAGCGTCCCCGCCAGAACAAGGTAGTGTCCGATCGGGACCATCGCTCCCTCGACGCGGTGCCGCCTGTGCAACCCCTCAGACGCGGCGCTTGGCCAGGATCACGGCGCCGACCACGGCCACCAGCAGCAGCACCGACGTCAGCTCGAACGGTAACAGGTAGTCGGTGAAGAGGCTGGCCAGGCTGGCCTGAAACCCCGGGGCCCGGGCGGGAGCGGGCGGCGCCGCGCGG
>JAFGSX010000595.1 GCA_016934455.1 Deltaproteobacteria bacterium | reverse complement strand
GGTGATGATGCCGCACTGGCTGCCGGTCAGGCTGACCGCCTCGACGCCTTCGCTCGCCAGGGCGATCGCCAGCAGCGCCGAGCTGATGCGCTCGCCGGCCGACAGCAGCATGTCGAGCTCGCGCCGCGGCGGGCTCTGGGACAGCGCCTTGGCTCGAGTCAACAGCTCGTCGGTGGTCTTGCCCGTGGCCGAGACCACCACCACGAGCCGACAGCCCTCGACCTTGCGCCGTGCCACGGCTCGCGCGACCAGCCGGATCCTCTCGGAGTCGGCGACCGAGGAGCCGCCGTACTTCTGGACAACGGTCGTCATGACGGCGATGCTTCGTCGAGTCGAGGCCGGCTGTCAAGGTTCGCCTGGCACCGGCGCTGGAGCGCACTGCTTGGCCCGGGGCCCGGGGATCGACGATGCCGCAGTTGTTGGTCCATGGCACGGCCGTTCGCTACCGCCATCAGCCGGGACCGGCGCCGCTGTCGCCAGCGATCCTGCTGCTCCACATGGCTGGCTCGTCGTCGCTGGCCTGGTCGCCGGTGGTGCGCCGGCTGGCCGGCGCGGCCGAGGTGCTGGCGCCCGATCTGCCGGGCCACGGCCAGAGCGCGGGCGAGCCGCCGGCCTCGATTTCGGAGATGGCCGATTTCGCGCTCGCTTTTCTCGACGCGCTGCGCATCGCGCGGGTCACCGTGGCCGGCCATTCGATGGGGGGCGCGATCGCGCTCGCGCTCGCCCTGCGCCAGCCGGCCCGGGTCCAGGCGCTGCTGCTGGCGTCGACCGCTGCCCGGTTGCCGGTGGCGCCGGCGATCTTTGCGGCGATCGACCGCGATTTTGAAAATCTGGGCGGATGGTTCGAGCAGCTCGCCGCCGGCACCGCGAGCGCGCCGCCAGTCGGCGCCGAGCCGATCTTCCCGCAGACCTCGCAGCTCGGCGTGCGGCGCGACTTCGAGGCCTGCGCCGCCTTCGACGTCGAGGATCGGCTCGCCGGCATCGCCTGTCCCGCCACCGTCCTGGTCGGCCGCGACGATCGGTTGACCCCGCCGCGCTGGAGCGAGCGGCTGGCCGACGGCCTCGCCGTCAGCCGGCTGCAGGTGGTGGAGCGCTGCGGGCACCTGCTGCCGCGGGAGCGGCCAGAGCTGGTCGCGGCTGCGGCGCGGGATCTGGTGGCGCCCCCGTCGGGAGTCGCTGGGATACAATAACTATTTGAAATTAAATAAAAATACCATTTGCATTGACATTGACAACGGTTCGCGCGGTCCCGTACCATGCGACCCGCGATGATCGAGGACAAGTACCCAATCCAGAATTCGGCCAACCCCGCCCGGATCATCGAAGGCGAGGCGGTGATCATCACGCCCGACGACTCCCAGCTTCACACGCTCAACGAGGTGGGCACTTTTGTCTGGGAGCGCGCCGACGGCGCACACACCGTCGCCCAGATCGTCGACGAGCTGTGCCGCTGTTTCGAGGTCGAGCGCGAGCGTGCGGAGCGGGACGTGTCGGAGTTCATCGCCCGGTGCCAGGAGAGAAATCTGATGCTGTTGCAGGACGCGGCGGGTCCGGCGCAGGGGTGATGCGCTGTCGCGGCGGCGCGGTGCCCGTCTCGCGCTAGGAGCGCCGGCGCATGCCCGCGTTCAAGATCCAGTCACCGTTCGTGCCGACCGGCGATCAGCCGCAGGCGATCGAGCAGCTCGTCGAGGCGCTGCAGCGCGGCGACCGCCACCAGGTGCTGCTCGGCGTCACCGGCTCGGGCAAGACCTTCACCGTCGCCAACGCGGTCGAGCGCTACAACCGGCCGACGCTGGTGATGGCTCACAACAAGACCCTGGCGGCGCAGCTCTACCAGGAGTTCAAGCTGCTGTTCCCTGACAACGCGGTCGAGTACTTCGTCAGCTACTACGACTACTACCAGCCCGAGGCCTACGTCCCGTCGACCGACACCTACATCGAGAAGGACTCGGACATCAACGAGGCGATCGACCGCATGCGCCACTCCGCGACGCGCGCGCTGTTCGAGCGCGACGACGTGCTGATCGTGGCCAGCGTGAGCTGCATCTACGGCCTGGGCAGCGCCGAGGCCTATTCGGGCCTGCTCGCCTTCGTCGAGAAGGGGCGCGAGGTCGGCCGCGATGCTCTGCTGCGCAAGCTGGTCGAGATCCAGTATCAGCGCAACGACCTGTCGTTTCACCGCGGCTGCTTTCGGGTGCGCGGCGACGTGGTCGAGGTCTTTCCGGCGCACGAGGAGGATCGGGCGATCCGGGTCGAGTTCTTCGGCGACGAGGTCGAGGCGATCAAGGTGATCGATCCGCTGCGCGGCAAGGCGCTGGCCGAGCTGTCCAAGTATGCGATCTATCCCACCAGCCACTACGTGACGCCGCCCGAGCAGCGGCAGCGGGCGATCGCCGACATCCGCGACGAGCTGCGCCAGCGGCTGCAGGTGCTCCAGGCCGAGAACAAGCTGATCGAGGCGCAGCGGCTGGAGCAGCGCACGACGTACGATCTCGAGCTGCTGGAGCAGATCGGCTTCTGCACCGGCATCGAGAACTATTCGCGCCACCTGACCGGCCGCCGCCCGGGCGAGCCGCCGCCGACGCTGATCGACTACTTTCCCAAGGACTTCTTGCTGATCGTCGACGAGAGCCACCAGAGCCTGCCCCAGGTGGCCGGCATGTTCCGCGGCGATCGCGCGCGCAAGCAGACGCTGGTCGACTATGGCTTCCGGCTGCCGTCGGCGCTGGACAACCGGCCGCTCACCTTCGAGGAGTTCATGGGCCACGTGCGGCGCGCCATCTACGTCTCGGCCACGCCGGCCGATCTGGAGCTGGGCTGGACGCAGGGCGTGGTGGTCGAGCAGTTGATCCGGCCGACCGGGCTGCTCGACCCGGCGATCGAGATCCGGCCCGCGACCGACCAGGTCGACGACCTGCTGGCCGAGATCCGCGGCTGCGTGGCGCAAGGCCAGCGCGTGCTGGTGACGACGCTGACCAAGCGGCTGGCCGAGGAGCTGACCGACTACTACGCCGGGCTCGGCGTCAAGGTGCGCTACCTGCACAGCGACATCGATACCCTCGAGCGCATCGTCATCCTGACCGACCTGCGCAAGGGCACCTTCGACGTGCTGGTCGGCATCAACCTGCTGCGCGAGGGGCTCGATCTGCCGGAGGTGGCGCTGGTCGCCATCCTGGACGCCGACAAGGAGGGATTTTTGCGCTCGGCGCGCTCGCTGGTGCAGACCATGGGCCGCGCCGCGCGCCACGTCTCGGGCCGCGTCATCCTGTACGCCGACCGGGTCACCGACTCGATGCGGCAGGCGGTGGTCGAGACCCAGCGCCGGCGCGAGAAGCAGGCCGCCTACAACCAGCAGCACGGCGTCACGCCGCGCTCGATCAGCAAGGCGATCCACGAGCTGGACGCCGCCACCGACTACGCGCAGCTCGACTACCACGAGGCCGGCGCCGTGGCCGAGGCGCGCGCGGTCTACGGCGAGGCCGATCTGGTGGCGCTGCCGGCGCGCATCGACGCGCTGCGCACCGAGATGCTCCAGGCCGCGGCCGACCTCGAGTTCGAGCGCGCGGCCGAGCTGCGCGACCAGCTCCGCGCGCTGGAGCAGCTCGAGCTACGCCTGAGATAACGGCCGCGGTGCTCACCGCGCCGGATGCCAGCGCCAGCTCGGCCCCGCGATCCCGATCGCGGTGCCTCGAGGCCCACTGGATTTGGTATGATGCCGGTTTGGTAAGGTGAGGCCACGTCCATGACAGAAGACCTGATCTCGACGACGATCAGGGCCGCGGCCCTGGCCTGCTGCGCGCTGCTCGGCGGCTGCGAGATCCTGGCTGCGCTCAGCGGCGGCGAGGGGTTGCCCTGCAGCAGCGACCAGAGCTGCCCGCGCGACATGCTGTGCATCGACCGGCGCTGCGCGAGGCTCTCGACCTGCCGCAACAGCGCGGACTGCGAGACCGGGTGGGTCTGCGTCAACAACATCTGCTTGATGCGTTTTGACGCGGGCGCGGGCGATGCCCGGGTTCACGACGCCGCGGCTCTCGATGCGGCAGTCGTCGACGTGGCGAGTACGGACTTGGCGATGCTAGACACGGCGATTCCCGACGCCGCGTCACCTGACGGCGCGACGCCTGATGCTGCGACGCCCGACGCTGCGCTACCCGACGCTGCGATGGTCGACGCCGCGATGGCCGACGCTGCGATGGCCGACGCCGCGATGGCCGACGCCGCGATGGCCGACGCTGCGATGGCCGACGCCGTGTCGCCCGACACGGGCATGGTGAACGAATGCTCCGGGGAACCGGACTTCACTCCTTGCTCGCTGACCACCTCGCCCGACTACGGCTACGACGTCTGCATCGGCGGCGCCTGCGTGTCGCCGGGCTCCTGCGGCACCGAGGCCTGCAACACGGGCGGCCCTCACTTTGCGCTGCCCGACACCAACCAGCGCCAGTGCTACGACAACAGCGCGGCCATGACCTGCCCGTCGTCTGGTGAGGATTTCTTTGGCCAGGACACGCAGTACGGCTGGGACACGGCGCACCTGGCGAGCGAGCGTTACACGCGCAGCACCGCGATCGCGGACCAGCCCGTGGTGACGGACAGCGTTACCGGTCTTGAGTGGCAAGGCTGCGCGGCTGGCCAGACTGGCGCGACATGTCAGACAGGCAGCGCGGCGACCATGACTAGGCAGCATGCGCTGGACCACTGCGAGGGGCTCACCTGGGGCGGAAGCAGCGACTGGCGGTTGCCCGACCAATACGAGCTGCAGTCCATCGTTGACCACGGGCGGTTCGACCCCAGCATAGATTTCGATGCGTTTCCCGCGACTCCCGGAGTAAGGTTCTGGTCGTCGTCGTCCTACCGTGCCATCGTTGGCGACGGCGACGCATGGTACGTGAGCTTTGACTACGGCGACGTCAGCCACGAGGGCAAGAGTCTTGGCTACGATGTCCGTTGTGTGCGCTCTGGACAGCCTGTCGCGCCAGTAATTCCACGCTTTACCCGAGCAGAGAACGTCGTTGATCAGCCGGTCGTCGCCGACGCTGTCACGCGTCTCATCTGGCAGGGCTGCACTGCCGGCCAGACGGGCGCGACTTGCCAGACAGGCAGCGGAGAAATCAAGACCTGGCAGCAGGCGCTGGCCTACTGCGAGGGACTCACCTGGGGCGGAAGCAGCGACTGGCGGCTGCCAGACACAAAGGAGCTGGCCAGCTTGGTGGACGATACGCGTGTTGAACCGAGCATCGATGTCACTGCGTTTCCGGCGACGCCCGAATCATGGTTCTGGTCGTCGTCGTCCTACGCAAAAAACTGCAGCGCCGCGTGGTCCGTGGAATTTCAAAAAGGCTCCGTCATATACTTCTTCGGCAAGATCCTTACCGAATATGTCCGTTGTGTGCGCACTGGACTGTGATCATCTGCAAGTTTGAAGTCGTTGTTGAAGTGGCGGACGCGGCGCGGTCGCGCCGTCATTGCGCTGCTCACTTTGCTTGAGCCTATTTTTGGCGGGTTCCCGCTGATCGGCGTCAGGTTTTGTTGTTGTTGAAAACGCCACTGGGCGGGCCGCTCCCGCCGGCC
>JAFGSX010000048.1 GCA_016934455.1 Deltaproteobacteria bacterium | reverse complement strand
GATGCGACCCGGGCCCGGCCGAATCGGTCGGGCTGTCCGCCTGCTCGACCTCCCTGCTGGGGTCGGATGACTGCGCCAACGCCCACGGCCAGCAGAGCCTGATCTGCCTGCCCGGAGGCGTGTGCGGCGAGATGCGTTTTTCGACGCTGTTGTTGCAGGGCGCGGACGACAACCGGGTACCGCTGGCGGCCAGCCGCAGCGTCGGGATCGCGATGCGCACGCCCGGCGTGCCGACCTTCATCAAGGTCAGCCACTTCGGCGGCACGGTCTACCACGAGACGCAGCCCTACACGCTGCACATCAACGTGGTCAACGATCCCGATCCCCACGAGCCCAACGATCTGCCGCCGGCGCTCAACCGCGAGGCCCGCTACTCGAGCGGGGCGAGGGAGATCCGGAGCTGCAACATCAATCATTTCACCGTGCAGAACATCGGCACCTACAGCGGGCCCGCCGCCTGCACCAACCCCGGCACCATCACCTGTCCGGACGGCGGCCCGTGTCCGGACGCGGCCCAGGCCGGCTGCCTGCCGTGGAACGACAACTCCGGTGTCGACGGCGGCACCACCTCGGGCGGCAACCCCTACACCACCATCAACTGCACCGGCGCCGGGTCGCCGAGCTACACCGCCACCGGCTACCTCTCGTTCTACGGCGACCGCGACTACTACAGCTTCACGCTGCCGCCCGGCGACATCGAGGTCAACGTCGAGTTCAGCAGCTCGACCGGGAGCACCGGCATCGAGACCGCGCTGTTCGTCTTCACCAGCGGCGGCCGCAGCCTCAAGGCATCCTACGTCGACGCGCGCCGGGGCAGGACCGAGCAGGGTCCGGAGTGCACCACCTGGATGGACTGCTGTCTGGGCTCGGTCGTCGAATGCGTGCGCGAGGACCGGCCGTGCGTGGCGGACGAGGACGGCGAAGGCGCTCACTGCCAGATCACCTCCGGCTGCCTGTCCAACACCGATTGCTGCCCGCCCGAGAACCCGCGCTGCGATTACATCTGCGTCGGCGAGCAGGACAACCAGTTCTGCTTTCAGGACACGGAGTCGCACGGAGCGCCCGACTTCGACTTCGGATACGTCGGCGGCGACTGCATCCTGGCGCGGCTGTGCTCGGACGGGAACCCGTGGATCATCGAGGTCACGGACAACGGCCAGAACGACTACGACCTGGCCATGCAGTACACCATGCGCGTGAGCGCGCAGTGCTCATGCGACCCCAGCCGCTGCTCGTATTGCTCGGCGCCGCTCGACTACGGCGGGCGCACCTGCGAGCACCCGTCGCGCTGATGGCCGCGATCAGTCCTCGACGCCACCGTCGGTGATCGGGACCACGAGCTGGCAGATGCTCGCATCGACCGTGCCGTTTGCCGGCACGTAGAGCCCGAGCTCGAGCGTCGGGAAATTCTCGGCGTTGGACTTGATGCTGATGGTGCCTTCGTGCGCGAGCAGGTCCTTGGATTCGAACGTGAACTGCAGCGCGACCGTGGCGCCCGCCGCGACCTGCACCGGCAAGGTCCCCGCGATCTGCAGGTTCTTGAAGACCCCGCCGCCGTCGCTGGTCAGCTCAGCGCTCGTGATCTCGAGCGAGAGCCGGCCGCAGTTGGTGAGCACGATCGCGCCCAGCTTGGCGTTGGCCGGCGTGCCGTTCGGGTTCCTGGCATTGGGATCGATCGGGCAAAACCGAAACGGGTTGAGATCGGGAACGATCTGCGGATCGTCCTTGTACTCGAAGGTGCCGACGCAGACACCGGTGTGCGGATCCGTGCAACCGGCAGCCGCGATCAGCAGCGGCAGCAGACAGGTGACCGCCAACAATGCGCGCATGGTGCTCCCTCCGTCAGGACTGTCGATGATTGTTATTCCTTAGAGCCGCCCGGCTCAAGGCGATATTTCTTGATCAGGTTGTAGAGATGCTTGCGATCGATCTCGGCCTCGCGCGCGGCCTGCGAGATCTGCCAGTTGCAGCGCTGCAGCAGGCGGCGCAGATACTCGGCCTCGAACTGATCGAGCAACTGCTCCTTGGCGGTCTTGAACGGCAGCAGGTAGTTGACGACGAGCCCGGCGCTGCCCGGCAGCGGCGCCGCGACCGGGGTCACCGCCGGCACCATCGCGGAGGACGGCGGTTGCGCCGGCGAGCGATAGACCGGCACCGGGACCGTGGAGCTCTCGGAGGCCGTGTCGAGCGGCTGCGTCCGCTCCAGCTCGACCGGGGCCGACCTCGTCACCGGCCGCTCTGTGGCCGCCGGCGGCGGCTCTGCGGCGTCCGCGGCCGCCGGTGCGGCCAGGCGGCTGGCCACCCCCCGCGCCGACGGCATGAACTGATCGAGCTGGTCCTCGCCGAAGTAGAGAACGCGCTCGACCGCGTTGCGCAGCTCGCGCACGTTGCCCGGCCAATGGTATTGCTGCAGGCGCGCAAAGAGCTTGGGCGTGAGCCGGGCCCGTCCCTCGGGCGTGATGTTTAGCTCCTCGGCAAAGCGATCGACCAGCAGCGGGATGTCCTCGATCCTATCGCGCAGCGGCGGCAGCGGGATGGTGAAGACCGCCAGCCTGAAATAGAGATCCTCGCGGAACTTGCCGGCCTGGACCTCGGCCCACAGATCGCGCTTGGTGGCGGCCACGACGCGCGCATCGAGCCGCAGCGGCTGGTTGCTGCCCAGGCGGCGAAACTCGCGTTCCTCGAGCGCGCGCAGCAGCTTGGGTTGCAGATCGATCCTGAGATCGACCAGCTCGTCGATGAACAGCGTGCCGCCGGCCGCCAGCTCGAGCGCGCCGCGCCGGGTCGAGGTGGCGCCGGTGAAGGCGCCGCGCTCGTGGCCGAACAGCTCGCTCTCGATCAGGTTCTCGGCGATGGCACCGCAGTCGACCGTGACGAACGGCTTGTCGCGGCGGCCGGAGCGGTCGTGGATCGAGCGCGCCACCGCACCCTTGCCGGTGCCGGTCTCGCCCAGGATGATGACAGTGGCATCGTTGCGCGCGATGCGGTCGAGCAACGCGAAGATCTGGCGCATGGCAAGGCTGCCGCCGACCAGCGGACCAAAGCGATCGGTTGTCGCCGGCACCAGCTCGACCTGCTTGAAGACCGGCTCGAACCGCAGTTGCACGTCGCCGGCCTTGATCACGGCGCCCAGCCGCAGATAAGCCTCGCGGATGTGCATCTGGTCGATCCAGGTGCCGTTGGTCGAGCCGAGGTCGCGGATGAGGTAGCTGCTGCCCTCCTGGATCAGGATGAAGTGCTCGCGCGAGACCGTCGGATCGGGCAACTGCAGATCGTTGTCACCGCCCTTGCCGACGCGAAACGGCGAGCCCGTGATCTCGTAGACCTTGCCGCCGTGGGCGCCGGTCAGCACCGTGAGCTGGCAGGCGCGTTCGGTGATCTGCGGCCCGCCGATGCCCGGGCCCGACTCGATGGCGTGGGTGACGATATCGCGCTTCTGAAACAGATTCTCCACTGCGACGGGCTGCTCCATCTTGACCGGTCAGCTCATGCTGCCGGCGCGGGGCACGTCAGTTGGTCTGCCTGAACTTGACCATGTAGTCGACCAGCTTCTGGATCTCCTCAGGCGAGATCGCATTGTACATCGAGATGCGGACGCCACCGACTGACCGGTGGCCCTTCATACCGTGCAGCCCCTGGGCAGTGCCCTCCTTGATGAACTTGTCCTCGAGCTCCGGGCTCGGCAGCCTGAAGCAGACGTTCATCCACGAGCGGTGCTCCTTGTTGACGACGGTGCCCTGGTAATAGTCGGCGTGCTGGTCGATGGCGCCGTAAAGCAGCTCGGCCTTTTTGCGGTTGCGCTGCTCGATCACCTCGAGGCCGCCGATCTCCGCCATCCAGTCGAGCAACAGCTTGGTGATGTAGATAGGCCCGACCGGCGGCGTGTTGAACAGGCTGTCCTTCTCGACGTGGGTCTGGTAGCTCAGCATGGTCGGCACATCCGTGGCTGCCCGCTCCAGCAGAGCATTCTTGAGGATGACGAAGGTGAGCCCGGCCACGCCCATGTTCTTCTGCGCGCCGCCATAGATGAACGAGAACTTCTTGACGTCCCAGCGGTGCGACATCATGTCCGACGACATGTCGGCGAACAGCGGCACCGCGCCGGTCGACGGGAAATCGCGGTACTGGGTGCCGAAGATGGTGTTGTTGGTGGTGAAGTGGACGTACTTGGCGCTGGGGTCGAAGTCGAGCTTGTCGGGCAGGTGGTTGAAGTTGTCGGCCTTGGTGTCGCCGGCGAAGCGCACGGTTCCGAAGCGCTTGGCCTCCTCGGCCGCCTTTTTGGCCCACTCGCCGGTGCGCACGTAGTCGGCGCTGCCGCCCTGCAAAAAGTTCATCGGAGCCATGCAGAACTGGAGCGAGGCGCCGCCGCCGAGAAACAGGATATGGTAGTCGTCCGGTATGCCGAAGAGCTCGCGCATGCGCTGCTTGGCGTCGACGAGGATCTTCTCGAAGTCCTTGGACCGGTGCGACATCTCGTAGATCGACATCCCGGCGCCGCCGGTCTCGATGGTGCTGGCGGCGAGCTTCTCGAGCACCGGCAGGGGCAGCGCGGCAGGACCAGGATTAAAATTGATTTTTCGAGCGGCCATCACAATCCTCCTTGGACCCGAGCGAATATTGCAGCAACTCTGCTCCGGCCCGCCGTGACTGTCAACGCGCGGGCGCGCTCGCCGCCTGTCCGGCGGGTGAGATCTGCAGACAAAAATTGACCATGGCGCGCGCGGTCTGCTCGCGCACCTCGGCGAAGCTGGCGCCCTCGAAGCGCGCCTTGTCGATGACCTTGGCCGGCATACCGGTGGTACTGCAGGTCAGCGTCACCCAGTGCCGCCTGGCCTTGATGCCGAAGCGCGCGCGCACGCGCCAGCGGGCCGCCTTTTCGCACGCCTCGTACTCCGCGATCTGGGTGTCCTGCACCTCGGTCGGCGTCCCGGTGCCGGCGAGCATCTTCTTCATGGCGCGAGCCGAAGCAGCCAGGCCGCCGTAGCTCGCGCGATCGGTGCCGACCCGCTGCCGCAGGCCATCGAGCACCGTCTGGGCCAGCGCCTGGGCATCGGTGATGCGCAGACCGACGTTGCCCATGTCCTCGAGCACCACCAGGCAACGGCTCCGGGCGGGAGCGGCCGGCGCGCTGCTGGGTCCCGGCGCGGCGGCCTGCAACAGAGCGGCCAGAGCGAGCGCGAGCAACGCGACGATACAGCGCGAGCACGACGAGATTCCACGCATGCGAACCTCCGCTGACGGAGCTGCCTCTCGGCGCTCAGAGCCGGCAGTGAAAAAGCGCGATCTCGGCCGGCGCGCCGAGCCGGGTCGGGATGCCGACCGTGCCCCAGCCGCGGTTGACGTAGAGCCGTCCGGCGGGGAGATCGAAGAACCCGGAGACGTAGTTGGAGCCTGTCTGGCGCACGACCCAGGGGGTCAGCCACTCGATCCTGATCTGGCCGCCGTGGGTATGGCCGGCCAGGATGAGATCGGCGGTCCCGGGCGGCAGGCCGTCGGCGCTGCTCGGGTTGTGGCAGAGCGCGATCCGGAGATCATCGTCCGCCGCGACCCCATCGATCGCCTTGGCGATATTCTCGTGCCCGGTGTTGGCATCGCCGATCCCGATCAGGCGCACGCGCGCCGCGCCCAGCGTCGCCACCGCGCTGGTGTTATCGAGCACCCCGGTGCCGGCGGCGGTGAGCGCCTTGGTGACCGCCTCGGCGCCGGCGTAGTGATCGTGGTTGCCGAGCACGGCGAAGCGCGGCGCCCGCAGGCGCGATAGCAGCGTGGCCACGCGCTCGACGTAGTCGGTGCCCCAGGTCACGAAGTCGCCGGTCAGCAGCACCAGGTCGGGCCGGCAGCGGTTGACCAGATCGACCGCCTGGTGGATGCGCTCGGCGCTCTTCTCGCCGTCGCAGTGCAGATCGGTGAGATGCGCGATCAGGCGGCCGTCGAGATCGCCGTGCCGCACCTTGAGCCAGTGATGCTCGAGGCGGGCCGCGAGACCGGCTCCGGCCCGCTCGGCCACCAGCGCCGAGGCGGCGGCAACCCCCAGACCGGCCAAAAAGCGCCTGCGGGTGAGATCCATCGTCGTTCCCCTTCCAGGTACCGGCAGGCCAGGCACAATCCCGGGTTGACGAGCGCTGGCCGACACCGTAACTATGCAGCCGTTGAGGGCGAGGCGGCAATGCCGTTGTACGAGTTCACCTGCCGCGGGTGCGGCGACCGGTTCGAGGAACTGGTGCGCAACCAGAGCGAGGCCGTCACCTGCCCGCGCTGCAATTCTCCCGACGTGACGCGCAACCTTTCGGCCTGTGCCATACACGGCAGGCGCGCCGACGGCAGCTCGGTGGCGACCGCCAGCGGCTGCACCAGGACGAGTTGCGCCGGCTGCAACAACTGCAGCGGACATTGACGACCGAGAGGTGAGGCATGGCCCGATCGAAGAGCAAGCACAAGCGGGTGCGGATGCAGCGACATCACATCAAGCTGGCAAAATCCAAACGCATCAAGAACGCCACCAAGGCCCAGGCCACCGCCTAGACCTCGATCCCCCAGCGCGCGGCGAGCTCGGCCAGCGTGGGCACCGCGAAGGTGCGGCCGGTGAGCGGCCGGTTTGGCCTCCTGGTCAGCCAGACCGCGGTCGCCCCGCAGCGCTCGGCACCGCAGACGTCGGTGTCGTGCCGGTCCCCGACATGAACCAGATCGCCCAGCGCGACGCCGAGCGCGCTCGCCACCCGCTCGAACGAACGCGGGTGTGGCTTGAGGGCGCCGGTCTCTCCCGCGTCAAGCCGGCAGCGCAACGGCAGATCGGCGAGCCCCAGGGCGGCCAGCTTGCGCTCGACCGGCAGGTCGGAGAGCACCGCCACCGGCACGCCGCGCTCGATCAGCCCCTGCAACAGCGGCCGGGCCACCGCATCGGGACCGGTGCGCCGCAGCACCTCGATCAGCTCGGTCTCGATCACCAGCGCGAGCTGTCGCTCGATCTGCGCCTCGTCGCAGGCGCGCCGCCTCGCCAGCAGAGCCAGCTCGGCGCGGCGGAGGGCCGCCCCGTCCGGGTAGATCTGCTCTCGCAGCGCG
The DNA here is from genome assembly GCA_016934455.1 of Deltaproteobacteria bacterium. GTDB lineage: Bacteria > Myxococcota > JACRCW01 > JAFGSX01 > JAFGSX01 > JAFGSX01. The sequence continues at coordinate 1,276 of JAFGSX010000048.1, read as the reverse complement.
CGCCGGGCGCGCTGATAGTCGGCGAGAAACGGCAACCGATGCGGCATGGCGAGCAGCAGCCGCAGGCCGGCCCGCCGGGTGGAGTAGAGCGTGCCGTCCAGGTCGAAGCTGACGGCGGCCGGCAATGTCGTCACCGCGGATCCCCTGGCAGCGTCAGCTCGCGCCGCACGCCGATCTGGTCCAGCAGCGTCGGATCGCGCCACAGGTGAGGGATCTTGACGTGGGCGTCCGGCGCCCCGGCGGCGACCCGCTGCGCCCGCAACCGCTCGAACGCGCCGGCGGGCGCCAGCAGCAGGCGCGGCGGCCCCAGCCTCAGCGAGGTGCGCTTGGCCGCGTATTCGAGGTTGACGCGCTGGAGCTCGCGGTCGAAGGCAGTTAACAGATCGCACCAGCGGTCGTCGGCCAGCTCGATCACCGGTTCCACGGCGACGCAGTAGTGGGGCGGGTCCGCCAGCCGGGCGGTGAGCGCGAAACCAGCCGCGTCCACACCGCAGCCGCGAAGCGCGGCGGTGATCGCCTCGACCGCGTGCGCCTCGCCGACCTTCTCGCCCGTGATCGAGATCATGTTGCCGCCCTTGTGCACGAACCTGATCTCGGGCAGCCCGTACCGGGTACCCACCACCTCGACGATGTCGTTGATGTCGTATCGGTACAGGCCGTGCGACCCGGTCACGATCACCGCGTAGCGCCGGCCGACCTCGAGTTGATCGGCGCCCAGCGCCGGCGCCGCGGGGGAGCCCTGCGCCGACTCGGGCACGAACTCGAGCACGTGACCGACCACGCCGACCACGCCGCGGCCGTCACCGGCGTCGAGCGTGATGCCAAAGGCGCCCTCGGTCGCGACGTAGCCGTAGTCCATCACCGGCAGATCGCCGAGGTAGGGACGGAGCTGATCGAGGTAGAACGGCGCGCTGCCGCCTTTCCAGCACAGCACGCCGCACAGCGCCGGCCAGACGTCGACCGGCCGCACGATGCCGTGGCGGGCGAGGCTGCCGCGGATCCGTTCCGCCACCGCCGGCCGCGGGCGCGCGCGCATATCGAGGCGGGCCTGGATGTCGGCCGGCACCGGCCCCGGCGCGCGGATGGTGCCCTGCGCGACGTCGTCGGCCAGGCGATCGGCCCAGGCCGTCAATTTCTGGCACAACAGATAGAGCGTGCTCGGGTTGAGCGCGCCGAGCAGCGCGATCTTGAGGTCGAGCGCGGCGCGCAGCACCAGGTAGTACTTGGTCTCGTAGTCGGCCAGCCGATAGACCGCCCGCGGCACGCCCTCGAGCGG
>JAFGSX010000594.1 GCA_016934455.1 Deltaproteobacteria bacterium | reverse complement strand
GGTGATGATGTCGGCGAAGAAGGGCGTGCCCTGGCCGTCGAGCTCGATCAGCTGTCGCAGCGTCTCCTGCAGCACCGGCCGGTCGGCCAGCCCCCAGTCGCCGATGCGCAGCGAGATGCCGCGGTCCCGGAAAAACGCCTCGTCGAAGAACAGCTCGGTGCCGTGCCGTTGCTCGAAGGCGCCGGTGTTGTGGAAGCGCCGGTTCTGCCCGTAGAACCAGGCGGTCCGGTAGCCGGCCTGGCGGAACATCTGCGGCAGGCAGGCCAGCGCGAGGTCGGGGAAGGCGATGTAGGCGGCCGGCCCGCCGTTGCCCGGCAGCATCGAGCAGAGCGCACCGAGCTGCCCGCGCACGGTCATGCCGGCCTCGATCGCGGCCGAGTAACCCTGGTCGAACCAGAGCGCGTGGCGGTCGAACAGGGCGTGCAGCCGCGGGAAGACCTGCGGCCCGAGCTCGGGGTGGACGAACTCGAGCGCGCGCCAGGTCTCGACGAAGACGACGACCACGTTGAGCGGCGTATCGGCGGCGAACCCCAGGCGCCGCCGCAGCTCGACGGTGGCCGGGTCGGGCGCTGGCAGCGGACGGTAGAGCGGCCAGCGCGGATCGACGGCCTCCGCCACCGGCGTGGCCCGGTGCTGATCGCGGTAGGTGCGCGCCACCGCCTGCGACTGCTCGGTCGTCTGCGCGCTGGAGTCGCGCAGCAGGCCGAGGATGACCGAGGGATGGTGGGGATCGCCCGCGCCGAACCCCTCGGCCACCGCGTCGCGTACCTCGGCCGCCCACAGATGCAGCGCCTGCGCGGCCAGCAGCGTGCTCTTCTCGGTGCGACTGTGGCGCGCGATCAGCCGTTGGTTGACGGCGACGCTGACGGCGAAGGCGGCCACCGCTCCCGCCAGCGCCGCGGCCGCGACCTGGCGCGGCGAGCGATCGGTCGACGCTGGCAACCGGCGTTTTCTGACGGCCAGCCCGCCGGCGGCGGCGATCAGGGCGATGGCGGCCGCCACCCGCCAGGCGCTGCCGAGCGTACCGATCGAACCGCTGACCGCGACCAGATCGCTCCAGTGGTAGGCCAGGATCCAGAGATGCAGCGGGCTCGAGAAGTACTTGTCGTAGAGCACGTAGGCGAGCTGCGAGCCGCAGCAGACCAGGGTGGCGCCGACCCAGGTCAGCAGCCAGCCGCGCCTGGCCAGGCCGGCGACCGCGAGCGCGACGATCTCGATCGCCAGCGCGGCGGCCAGATCGAAGCCGAGCCCGACGTACAGGGCATGGCGCCCCAGCTCGCGGGGGTCGACGTCGCTGCAGCGGGCGAGCTCGAAGCGCAGCAACCAGAGGGCCAAACAGAGCAGCGCGACGCGGGCGAGCTGCCAGCCCACAAAGCGACGCAGCGCGGGTGCGCCGAGCGTGCACAGGAGACCGGAGATCGCGCTCATGCGTCGATTCTAGGCGGTGCCCGCTGGCGCGGTCCATCCCCGCGGTCTTTTCGCTGCGACGCGAGCTGCTGCGCTGGCGAGATCTGGTCGCGCTGCTTGATCTGCACCTCGACGGCGGCCACGCAGATCGGATGACTGGGCACGCTTACGCGGTCACCTTTATAACCTGCAGCTTGGCGACGTCGACCTCGCCCAGGCCGAGCTTGCCGGCCAGTCCGATGTGGCGCGCGTCGTCGGGCGTCATCTGCCGCTGGTTGAAGCGCGCCACGGTCAGCGCGTAGGCGTCGACCGAGGCGATCTGGACACCGGCGATCATGCGGCCAGGGGTGACGGTCTCGCCCGGACCGGCCGGGCCGCCCGAGAGCAGCGCACGGGTGGCGTCGACGATGGTGAGCTGCGGCTTGATCACGCGCCCCAGGTCGGCGATGCCCTGGTGCAGGTCGAACATGGTGTGAAACGCCTTGCGGTCCCAGATCAACCCCATCGCGTTCTTGAGGCCGAACGAGACGCCGGTCTCGGTGTGATGCTTGGCGGCGGGCAGGTTGATCAGCACGTCCGCCGAGAGCACCTGCTTGGCGACCTCGACCTCCTTGAGCGCAAGGCCCTGCTTGACCGGTACCTTCTTGAACTCGCTCTGCTTGCCCAGCAACCTGAGCTGCGCCTTGGGCAGCGCCGCCAGCGCGTCGGTGATGCCGCAGCGCTTGAAGCACTTGTCGGCCTTGGCCTGCGGGTAGTCGAGCACAGTCACGCTCCTGGCGCCGGCGTCGAGGCATGCCTTGGCCACGGCGTAGACCGTCCGGGGATGCGTCGTGGTGCCCCAGTCCGGCGGGTTGGCGAAACCGGCGTTGGGCTTGATGACGACGACGTCGCCCTTGCGCACGAAGCGGCCGATGCCGCCCAGCGCGTTGAGGGCGGCCGCCACCATCTGCACCGGGTCGCTGCCGCTGACGTCGACCAGGTCGGCGCCAGGCATGCCACCGGCAGTCGGTACGCTGGCCGCGGCCGCGAGGGCTCGGCGCCAGGGGGCGGCGACCAGCGCGGCGGTGGCAACGGCGGAGACCTGGACGAACTCGCGGCGGTCGACCTTTGTCATGTTGGGATCCCTCGCCGTCAGGTCAGCGGCGGTGCGTCGGGCTCATGCGCTGCCTGCGGGCGGCCGGCTCGGTCCACGACCAAGGCCAGCAGGCGCCGGTGGTGGCCTGGCCAGCGGCCTCGCCTATGACCATGCCCGGGATCCCCAGCGCGGCGCAGCCCAAGCCAGCGCCGACTATGATGCTGCCGACCAGGGCGACCGCCGGGTCCAGCCCGGGGTAGAGCACCAGGCCCGGGATGCTCAACAGCAGCGGCCCGACCATGCCACCGCCGAGCGCGCCGACCAGGCCGCCGATCACGCCGCCGAGGAAGCAGGCGGGGTGGCGGCACATGGCCAGCGCCTGGGTAAAGCAGGTGCCGCCCAGGGCGCACATCTGGCACGAGTCGCCCAGGCAAGCCGCGTCGGCCACTGGCTCGGCGCTGGCTGGCGGCGCGGTGCTGGTGATCGCCGCTGCCAGAAGGGAGCCGAGAAGAAGGCGATGGAGAGGGAGAGAGAGATACCGAGCATACATGATGGCTCCATTCTAGCGCGGGCGCTCGATTTGACGCCAGAGCCTGGTCTTTTATTTGCCCTGGCCCCGCCCGGCACCCGCCGCCGTCGGCCGACCCAGACCGGAGCCAGCCTGCCACCATGGTGGCTAAAATTTTGACCTGCAGTCCATCTCGACATAGCATGCAAGCAAGCCGGCTGATTCACCGCGCGCACGTGCAGTTGAGGGAACCTTGATGACCGTCGGGGGAGGGCGGCCAGAGCCGGAGGCATGTAGACATGATCGACCGCTACTGCCAGAGCCCGCTGTGCGATCGTCTGCGCTACCATCCGCGCGAGCGACGCCGTCCGCGCTTTGACGTGCCGCGCGCGATCGACGGCCAGCGACTGTCGCGTCGCTCGCTCGGCCTGCTGGTCGCCTGCCTCGTCGCGCTTGCCGTCAATCTGATCGCCGCCCTCGCGTTCGGCGCGCCGCTGCCGACCCTGCGGACCGCCCCCGCTGCTTTCAACGACGTGATCCTGCCCGCGGACGCTATCCTGGGTGACCCGGCGCCCGCGCCGAGGGCGACCACCGCGGTCGCGATCGCGGCTCCGACCGTGGCGCCGATGGCGGTCCTGGCGCCGCGTCCGGTGCGATCGCAGCCGACGCAGATGAGCTGGCAGCGCCCGATCGAGCTGTGGCCGGTGCGCAGCGAGCGGGCGTTTTTGCAGCGGCTGGTGCGGCCGGCCACGTGCAACGCGATCGCGGACCAGATGGAGCGGCGGGCGGCGCGCGAGGTGGCCCGCGTGATCTCGGTCTCGGTCAAGCCGAGGCAGACGCTGGCCGGCACGCTGCAGGCCAACGGGCTCGGCCGCAGCGACGTCAACGCGGTGATCGGGGCGCTCAAGGGCAAGCTCGATTTCAGGCGGGTGCGGCCGGGCGACGCGGTCTCGATCCAGCTCAACGCCAAGGGCGTGCCGCTGCGGGTCGAGTACCGCACGCAGTGGACCCAGGCGCCGGGCGAGCTGTTCGTGGCCCGGCGCGGGGAGGAGCGCTGGATCTCCGAGCGCCGGGTGCTGCCGTTCGAGACCAGGCGCGCGCTGGTCAGCGGCCGGATCGAGAGCACGCTCTACGGGTCGATGCTGGAGGCGGGGGAGACGCCGACGCTGATCGACAGCTTCGCCGACGTGTTCGGCTGGGAGATCGACTTTCATCGCGAGGTGCAGACCGGGGACAAGTTCAAGGCGCTGGTCGAGAAGCGCTACGCCGACGGGCGCTTCGTCGGTTACGGCAGGATCCTGGCCGCCGAGTACGACGCCCAGGGCAATGTCTACCGCGGCTTTCTGTTCGAGAGCGGCGAGAGCGGCGGCTACTTCAACGAGAAGGGCCAGTCGCTGCAGAAGAGCTTTCTCAGGGCGCCGGTCGCGGTCAGCCACATCACCTCGCGCTACGGCATGCGCAAGCACCCGATCCTCAAGACCCACCGCATGCATGCGGGTATCGACTACGCCGCGCCCAAGGGCACGCCGGTCTACACCGTGGCCGACGGCACGGTGGTCGTGCGCGGCTACCACGGCGCCATCGGCAACATGGTGGCGGTGCGTCACCCCAACGGCTACGAGACCATCTACGGCCACCTGTCGCGCTACGCCGCGCCGCGGGTCGGCACCAAGGTGCGGCAGAAGGAAGTCATCGGCTACTGCGGATCGACCGGCATGTCGACCGGGCCGCACGTGCACTTCGCGATGAAGAAGAACGGCAAGCTGGTCAACCCGATGCGCCAGGAATTCCCGCGCGGCAAGCCGGTGCCCGAGGCGCAGCGCAAGGCGTTCGACGCGCTGGTGCGGCTGCTGGCCGTCGAGCTCGATCGGGTCGAGGTGGCGCTGCTCGGGGCGCTGGCCGGCGGCCTACAGGACACCTGAGCGCCCTGTCCGCTCTCCGACCCAGCTCCGAGTGATCGATCCGGCTACAATCGAATGAAGTGCAGGAGCGCTCCATGAGCCGCAGCATCCGCTGCCGAATTGCGGCGGTTTCACTTGCGCTGGTGGTGGTCGGGCTGGCGAGCCGAGCGCCGGCGTCCGAGTGCGACGCGCCTTCCGCCGACTGGCTGTTCTGTGAGGACTTCGAGGACGGCGGGCTCGGCTGGGAGGCCTGGTTCTCGTAGTCGCCCTTTGTCGAGTGCCTGGGTTGCCCGGACGGCGTCAAAGACCCGGACCGCATCCGCCTCGACGGCACCGCCGCCAATGCCCACGACGGCAGATGGTCGCTGTTCATGCCGGCGGCGGCGGACGGGCGCAGGTGGGCACTGCTGCCGGCTGCCGCTGCGCGGGCGCGCCGCGATCATTTCTTGGTGACGTTGACCAGGACGTAGCTGAAGTCCTGCTGCCGGCCGAGCGCGCGCCAGAACTCGTTGAAGCGACCCTCTTCCATGGTCTGGCAGCCCTGCGAGCCGGTGTTGTTGGCCCAGGCGCGGTGGATGAACATCGCCTGGCCACCCCATTCGCCTCTGAACTTCTTCTCGCCCTTTTCGAACTTGTAGTCGCGATCCTGGTCGCGCTGCGCGTAGGGGCTGCCAGACGGCTCGAGATGGTCGCCGAAATTCGAGTTGCGCGCCTTGTGGTAGCGGACGGTCTGGTTG
>JAFGSX010000047.1 GCA_016934455.1 Deltaproteobacteria bacterium | reverse complement strand
GCGAACTGAAGGTGGAGCTGCCGGAACTCCGCAAGCTCGTCGGCGGCGCGCAGCCGCGCGAGCGCGAGCGGGTTTTGCTCGATGGCCACGACGTGGCTCGCCCGCGTGGCCAGTGCCAGCGCAAAGCCGCCGTGGTAGCTGAAGGCGTCCAGGCCGCGGCCTCCGGGCGGCATGTACGCGGTCGCACGAAGGTGGTTCTCGCGCTGGTCGAGAAAGGCGCCGGTCTTGAGATCCTCGAGCAGGTCTACGGCAAAGCGGTTGTCGCCCTCGCGAAACGCGACGCCGGTCGGCTGACCGTCGCCGACCAGGATCTGGCGCCGCCGCGGCAGCTTCTCGAAGTCGCGGCCGCTGCTGTCGTTCTGCGCCACCACCAGCCGCGGCCGCAGCAGCTCGACCAGCAGCTCGACCAGCAGCGGCGTGTGCAGCTCGGCGCCCTCGCTCAGCGCCTGCAGCGACAGGGTATCTGCGTAACGGTCGACGAACAGCCCGGGCAGCAGGTCGGCCTCGCCGTGGACGAGGCGGCAGCAGTCGCCGTCGGGCCAGAGCTGACGCCGCAGGGCGAGCGCCTGTCCGAGGCGCCGTCTGAAGAAATCGCGGTCGCACGCCTCGTCGCGCCGGGTCAGCAGGCGCAGCGCGATCGGCGAGCGCTCGGCCCAGAAAGCCATGCCCAGCGGATTTCCCGTCTCGTCGACTGCGCGCACGACGCTGCCGCCCGGCGCCGCGGCGGGCTCGATCACCTCGCTGCGAAAGAGCCAGGGCTGGCCGCTGCGCGCGCGGCGGGCACCGCGCCGCGAGACGCGCGCGACCGGGCCGGTGTTGGCGGGACGGCGCGCCAAGCTCCCCTCAGCCGCGCCGGTCGCGCGACAGCGCGGTCAGCAGCGCGATGCCGACGGCGGCGACGACCCCCACCGCGGCATAGGCGAACCACATCAACTGCGGCCGTCCAAGCGTCTCGCGGAAGTAGGGTGTTAGCAGCGCGCCGAGCTGGCCGGCGAAAAACGAGCCGAGCGCGATCGGCAAGAAGGCGAAGCCCATGTACATGCCGACCTTGTCGGGTGGCGCCAGGTTGCCCAGGTACTTGTAGAAGTGCGCCGAGTAGACCATCTCGCCGGCCGCCACCGCGAGGATGCCGGCTGCCACCGCGTACACCGACGGCGCCACCCCGAACAGCGCCATGCCGCCGGACGCCAGCACCACGCCGAGCAGCACCGCGCGCGCCGGCACCATCTTGCTGGTCAGGTAGCCGACGATGACCTGGCAGCAGACCACTGCGAAGGAGTCGATCGAGAGCAGCGCGCCGTAGGTCGCCTCGCTGGCGCCGATGTCCTTGGTGACGTAGAGGGCGAGCGGGCCGTAGAGCAGGAAGAACAGGCTCCAGAAGCCGGCCGCGCACAGGAACAGCGCGTCGAGCCTCCAGTTGCCGACCACGCCGAGAAAGTCGCGGCCGAAGCTGGCCAGGCTCTTGCGCTCGGCCGCGACCTCGCTCGGCGGCTCGCGGAAAAGCAGTACCACCAGCAGCAGCGCGCCGGCGACCGCGCCCGCGCACACCAGGTAGACCGACGGCACGCTGGCGCGGTTGGCGATCTGGCCGCCCATGGCATTGCCGACCATGCCGCCGATGTTGACCAGCATGTAATAGATCGAGAAGCCGAGCGCGCGCTGCGGCTCGCTGCTGGTCTTCTGCACGGTGCCGGTGATGGTCGGCTTGATCAGCGAGGCGCCCAGCGCGACCAGCAGCAGCGCGCCGGCGATGGTCCAGTAGGTGGTCATCTGGCCGACCAGGAAGTAGCCGGCGGTCAGCAGACCATAGGCGAGCATCAGGGCGCGGCGATAGCCGAGCAGGTCGGCGACGAAGCCCGACAGCACGGGCAGCCCGTAGACCAGCATGCCGAGGTTGCCGTTGAGCTTGTAGGCGGCGGTCTCGTCGATACCGCGCACCTTGGTCATGTAGATGACCAGCATCGCCGACGAGCCGTAGAAAGCGGTCCGCTCGAGCAGCTCGGACAGGTTGGCGATCCAGAACGGCCGGTTGTAGCCGGTGAGCGATCTGAAGAATCCGACGATGCGTTCGATCACCGAGGTCTCCCTCAAACCATGGTGGCTGGGCGAACCTGCCGGGACCTGCGCCCGACCGGCGAGGGGCTGCCCGATAGCCCCTGGGCAACGCAGCATCCTACTCGACTTCTCGACCGGCAAGAGGGTAAAACGGGGCGCAGTCAGACACCTCGGCGTCTTTGCCATGAAGGGACGATCACCATGCTCAAAAGGACGACCATCGCCGGCTGCGGCATCGCGTTGCTCATCGTCGGGAGCCTGACCGTGCGCGCGGCCACCAAGGAAAGTCTGCCCTCTGCCGACGAGCTGAAGAAGCTGCACGCCCAGTTCGCTCCGGTCGAGCTCAAGGTCGATCTGGGCAAGCTGCCGGCCGGCGAGAAGGAGGCGATCAAAAAAATGATCGCCGCGGCCAAGCTCATGGACGCGCTGTTCCTGCGCCAGGTCTGGGCCGGAAACCCGGCGCTGCTGGTCGATCTGATGCGCGACACCTCTCCGGTCGGCCAGGCGCGGCTCGCCTGCTTCATGCTCTTCAAGGGGCCGTGGGACAGGCTCAACCACAACCGGCCCTTTGTTCCCGGCGTCGGCCCCAAGCCGCCGCAAGCCAACTTCTATCCGGCGGGTTCGTCCAAGGCCGACATCGAGACCTGGATGAACAAGCTGGCGGCCGGCGAGAGGGCAAAGGCGACCAGCTTCTTCACCACCGTCCGCCGCGGCGCGGGCAAGACCATCCTGACCGTGCCCTACAGCGTCGAATATCAGGGTGAGCTGGCCGAGGCCGCCAGGCTGCTGCGCGAGGCCGCTGCCGCCACGCAGCAACCGACCCTGAAGGCGTTTCTCGAGAAGCGGGCCGATTCCTTCATCCACAACGAGTACTACGACAGCGACGTGGCCTGGATGGAGCTCGACTCCAGCATCGAGCCGACCATCGGCCCGTACGAGGTGTACGAGGACGAGTGGTTCAACTACAAGGCGGCGTTCGAGGCCTTCATATCGCTGCGCGACGACGCCGAGACCAAAAAGCTCAAGAAGTTTGGCGACAGCCTGCAGGAGCTCGAGAACAATCTGCCGATCGACCCCAAGTGGCGCAACTCGCAGCTCGGCGAGATGGCGCCGATCCGCGTCGTCAACGAGGTCTACGCTGCCGGCGACGCCGACGCCGGGGTCAAGACCGCCGCCTTCAATCTGCCCAACGACGAGCAGATCCTCGCCGAGAAAGGCAGCAAGCGGGTGATGCTGAAGAACGTGCAGGAGGCCAAGTTCCAGAAGGTGCTGCTGCCGATCGCCAAGGTGGCGCTGTCGTCGAAGGACCAGAAGAAGGTCAGCTTCGACGCCTTTTTCACCCACATCCTGATGCACGAGCTGATGCACGGCCTCGGCCCGCACGAGACCAAGACCTCGGCCAAGCAGACCACGGTGCGCGAGGCGCTCAAGGATGCCTACAGCGCGATCGAGGAGGCCAAGGCCGATGTGTCCGGGCTGTGGGCGATGAACTACCTGGCGGGCAAGGGCGTGGTCGACGAGAAGACGCGCAAGTCGATGTTCCAGACCTACCTGGCATCGATGTTCCGATCGCTGCGCTTCGGCATCACCGAGTCGCACGCCAAGGGAGTGGC
>JAFGSX010000593.1 GCA_016934455.1 Deltaproteobacteria bacterium | reverse complement strand
GGCAGGGCGCCGACGGCGGAGACCGCGCTGTCGGCGAGCGGCGTGCGACAGCGGATGTCGACCCAGACGCTGCGCCAGAGTTGCCGCGCTAGCTGCTCGACGCTGCCCTCCGCCAGCAGCCGGCCCTGGTTCATGATGGCGACCCGGTTGCACAGGTGCTCGGCCTCGTCGAGGTTGTGGCTGCACAGCACGACCGTGCGCCGCTCGGAGCGGCTCAGCTCGGCGATCAGATCCTTGACCTGGCGCGCCGCCTCGGGGTCGAGACCGGCGGTCGGTTCGTCGAAGAACAGCAGCGGCGGCTCGTGGACCAGCGTGCGCGCCAGAGCCAGGCGCTGCTTCATGCCCTTGCTGAAGCCGGCGACCGGGTCGTCGGCGCGTTCGCTCAATCCGAAGAACGCGAGCATCCCGTCGACGCGACCGGGCAGGCTGCGCTCGTCGACGCCGTAGAGCTCGCCAAAGACCCGCAAGTTCTCGCGCGCGCTCAGCCTCTCGTACAGCGACGGTGTCTCGGTCAGCACGCCGGTCTGCCGCCGCAGCCGGCAGCCGTCGCGCGACGGATCGAGGCCGAGCACCGAGATGCGGCCGCCGTGCGGCCGGAGCACGCCGTTGAGCAGCCGGGTGGTGGTGGTCTTGCCGGCGCCGTTGGTGCCGAGCAGGCCGAACACCTCGCCGGGCTGGACGCAAAAGCTCACGCCGTCGACCGCACGCCGCGGCCCGAATGTGCGCACCAGCTCCGAGACCTCGATCGCGTGCGCCATCGTCCGATCACCGCTCCGTGCTCAGCGGCGGCCCGCCGCGCGCCGCAGGCCGCACTGGTCCTGCCACTTGATGCGCGGCTGGTACAGCGCGCGGCTGTAGAACTGCGCGTTGACGCCCGGCTCGTAGCGCAGCACGGCCAGCGTCTGGCTGCTCTCCCAGTTGGTCTCGGCCCAGGCCTCCTGGAAGAGCTCGAGCAGCAGCGGCGGCGGTTTGGGCGGCCCGTAGCGACCGGTCAACTGTCGCCGCAGCTCGTGGAGCTTGGCCTCGTACGGGTCGAAGCGCACGGCGCCGATGAAAAACAGCACCTGCTGCACGTAGGCGAGCCGGTCGTCGACAAAACCGAACGAGAGGATGGTGCACGGGGAGCGGGCAGCGGTCTCGAATCGCAGGCACGACAGGCGCTGGTCTCCTCCGGCCGCGGGATTCTCGGCGACGGCCTCCGGGTAGAGCTGGCGCACCTGCTGTGCGCTCATGCCCCAGCGCGCCTGGTCGTAGCCCTCGTCGCCGAGCTGGCCGGCTGGCAGCGCTCCGGAATCGGCGCTGTTGCTACTGGAGCAGCAGGCGAGGGGAAGCCAGGCGATAGCTCCCCAGGCCGTCAGCCCGCGGGCGAGGTTCTTCATCGACGGGCTCGCCGCGATCTCGTCATGGCAGGTCGCGCACGCAGCGCGCGCGCGCGGTCGTCGCGACCTTGTGCGCGCTGCGCAGCGCGCCGTTTTGAAAATCGAGCTGCCAGGCCTGGGCCGGTGTCTGGGCATCGCTGGTCGAGCTCCAGTAGGGCTCGGCGTAGGTGGTGATGGACAGCTCGGCGGTGATGGTCGGCGGATCCACGGCCGGATCCAGCAGCGAGCCGAACTCCTTGATGTTGGGCAGGCGCCAGTCCTCGTGCCCGTCGAGGGACAGAGCCTCGCACGCGGCGAGCGCCTGCTCCCAGGTCAGCAGCACGTCTTGGTGGGCGATCTGCCACAGCAGGCGATAAGTGGTGTCGTTCAGCGCGTCGCCCTCGACCGCGAACACGCTGCCCTGCCAGATCGGATGGCGGACGCAGACGAACTTGTTGCTCGTCTGATCGTTCACCGCGGTCGACGCTCCGCTCCCCAGGTCGACGGTCCAGCGGCTGCTCGGGTCGCCGTGCAACGCAGTCGAGGTCCAGAAGATCCCGCCGAAGCCGCCGCTGAAGAGCGGATCGATGGCGGGCGCGAAGCGCTGGTAGTCGATCAGCAACCTCAGCTCCTGGACCGTGGGCAGCCGCCAGTCATCGTGGCCGCCGGTGGTCGCGGCGCTGCATTGGCTCTGGGCGTTGGAATGGGGCCGCGGCGTGCCGCCGAGGTTCCACCACATGAGCCCGGTCACGCGGTCGGTGATCGTGGCGTCGCCGTGATCGAGGTAGCGCAGCAGGTTGGACCCGTGCTGCGCGTCCTGGCCGGTCATCGGGTAGCCGGGCTCCGGGCACGGCCACGCCTGGACGGTGTCGTAGCACCTGGTCTGGCCGGTGTCGGGCAGCCAGCGGCTCTCGGGTCGCGCGTCGCACACGCAGCGCACGCGGGCGCCCTCGTTCTTGTCCAGCCGATCCAGCGAGCCGTCCGAGAAATGCACGGCCCACGCGCTATCGTCCGAGCTGACCGACGTGGTCGAGCTCCAGTAGAATTCGGGGTTGGTGTTGATGAAGAGGGAGGTGTCGATCGCGGGCAAGGTGCGCCTGGGGTCGGCGATGCTCCACAGCTCCTTGACGTTGGGCAGGCGCCAGTCCGAGATGCCCTCGAGCGTCAAGGCCGCGCAGTACGCGAGCGCCGTCTCCCAGGATGAAACACCCGAGGCATCGCCGCGCTGCCACTGCAGCCAGTGGGTGGTGTCGACGATGGTCTCGCCGTCGCGCCGGAAGTGCTGGACCGGCCAGGTTGCGCCGCGGACGCAGAGCACGCGCTGCGACGCACTGGCATCGTGGCTCGATTCACCGTAATTGAATTCGACCGTCCAGTGGTGAGTTGGATCGGTCGGATATGGGGTGCCGGCCCAGCAGGAGTCCCCTGAGTAGGGGGAGAATCCGAAAACCGAATCAGCGGCGGGACGGCTGCGGCCAAGATCGACGATCGAGCGCAGCTCCTCCACCTCGGGCAGCCGCCAGTCGGTGAAGGAGCCGGTGGTGAGGTTCTCGCAGTGGCTAGCCGCCGCGGCATGTGCCAGCGATGAGGAATGCAGCTTGGACCAGGTCAGTCCGGTGATCGGGTCACCGATGGTATTGTCGCCGTTATCGGTAAAGGACATGGCGTTGGGGCCATACTGAGCGTCCTGGCCGTAGAACGGTTGATCGGAGGCGGGGCAGGGGAAGCTCGCGGTCTCGTTGTAGCAGGTGGTCTGACCCGTGTCGGGGATGGCGGGCGGGTGAGTGCACCAGGCGCAGCCGTCCAGCGGGTCCAGGTTGCCGTCGTCGCAATCCTCGACTCCGGTCTCGACGGCGGTGTCGCCGCAGTAGAGCGCCCAGTCCGAGCAGGTGCCATTGCAGTGGCCAGCGAACGACCAGCCGTCGCCGTTGGCGGGCCCGCTGTCGCACGCCTCGTCGGGCGAGTCGACCACGCCGTCGCCGCAGTAGGGTGCCCAACCGTCGCAGTTGGCGTTGCAGTGCCGGGTCAGGGCCCAGTCGTCGCTGTTGACGTAGAGGCCGTCGTCGCAGACCTCGCCGTTGTCGACATGCAGGTTGCCGCACAGCGACCCGCCCTGGTCCCGGGAAGCGGTGTCGCTGCCGCTGGCGCTGTCCACCGCCGGTCGATCGACGCCCGGCCGGTCGCGCGCCCCCAGGTCGCGCTGCGCGGCGTCGGGCACCGCCCCATCGCCTCCGCCGTCAGCGACCGCGGCGTCGGCCGGGCCCGGCTTGGCCACGCAGGCGCCGTTGAGGCAGCTCTCGACACCCGGCTCGCAGTCGCTGTCGGTGTTGCAGGCGCGGCGGCACCGCTGCTCGACGCAGATCTCGTTTTCGAGGCAGTCGGAGGTGTCGTCGCACGGCGCGCCGGGCTCCTGGCACCGGCACGCCACCAGCGCGATCGGCAGCACGACGAGACAGCGGTGAGTTGGACGGCGCATGTCACTCCTCGATCCGGGGCGTTGCTCGCATGCCGTAGGCCCTGTCCAGTATGCGGTCCCATCGATGATAGCGCGTTGCTCGGGTCGGGTAAAATGGAGGTCGGCGCGCCCATTGCCCACCGCCGCTGTTCAGCAACCGACGTGCGCGATCGCGACCAGCGGCTGGTCGGCCGCCACCTCGGTGCTCAGATCGATCTCCCCGTCGATGAACCAGTCGTTGTGCTCGGCTGGATCCAGCAGCACCTGCCGCACCCGCCACTGCCGCGGGCCGGTCTGGTCGACGATGGTCTGCGTCGGCAGTCGCGCCTGATGGTTGAACAGGAGCTGCTGGTGCTCGGCGAAGAACGGCGCCAGGGCCTGCTCGAAGCGCTCGGCGGTCCAGGCGTCGCCGTCGAGCGGCCGCACACAGGCCACCGCCTCCTCGTAGGCGCGCCGGCTGAGCGCCTGCACCAGGCGGTGCAACTCGGCGCGCACGCGCGTGGCAAAGGCGCGCGGGTTGACCTCGGGATCGAACGGCTGGCGGCGCTGCCGGCGCTGCTCGCGCTCGGCCTCGGGCAGCGGTGCGGCCGCTGGCTCCAGCAGCAGCTCCCACTCCTTGATCAGGCTCGAGTCCACGCCCTGCAGCAGGGCGCGCAAGAAAGCCAGGATCTCGTACACGCCCTCGTCCTTGAATTGCTCGGGCACGTTTTGCACCAGCGTCTTGTAGCAGTCGGACAGGTAGCGCAGCAGCGCCCCCTCGCTGCGCTGGATGCCGTAGTCGCTGACGTACTCGTTGAAGGAGCAGTAGCGCTCGAAGATCTCGCGCGCCACCGACTTGGGTCGCACGTCGTCGCCGCCGACCCAGGGGTGCTTGGCGGCAAAGGCGTTGAAGGTGTCGTAGCTGAACTCGCGATTGGGCTTGGGGTGCTCGAGCTGCTTGAGGATCTCCATCCGCTCGTCGTACTCCATGCCCTGCGCCTTGAGCTCGGCCAGCCTGGCCTCGAACAGCTTGTCGACCTGGCGCCGCAGGATCACCTCCGGGTTCTCCAGGATCGATTCGCACAGCGACAGCACGTCGAGCGGGTAGGTCTCGAGGTTGCGGTCGAGCCTGGGCAGCGTGTCGATCAGATAGAGCGACAGCGTGTGGTTGAGCGAGAAGTCGCGCTGCAGGTCGGTGTTGAGCAGCAGCCGGTTGCCGGTGCGCGGGTTGCGCACCACGCTGACGATGCCCGCCTCGCGCAGCGACTTGAACAGCACGCGCGCCCGCCGCAGGTGCCTGCGCTTGGCGGCGGCCGTCTCGTGCGAGCGCCGCACCAGCTCGACGAACAGACGATAGCCATTTGCTCGATGCGACCGGGCACCGTCGGAAGAAGGCCGCAGGGGTGGCGCCGGCTGGGGCCCCCGCTGAGCCTGCGAAGCGGGGAGAGCCGGTGACAGGACCCCGGAGGCCGAATCCGGCGTCGACCCGGCGCGCTCGATCGCGCCCTGGATCAGGTGCAGCAGCATGCCGTGGCTGACCTCGAACCGCGACTGCATCGGCTCGGGCGGTTTCTCGACGAGTTTCTTGAAGGTGTTCTCGTCCCAGGCCACGAAGTTGCGCTCGGGCGGCTTTTTCTTTACCACCTTCTGCCGCTTCTTGTCGCCGCTCTGGATCTTTTGCTCGAGCTTCTTGTTCTCGATCACGTGCTCGGGCGCCTGCACCAGCACGCTGCCGCGCTCGTCAAAGCCCTTGCGGCCGGCGCGGCCCGCGATCTGCTTGAACTCGCGAATCGACAGGATGCCGACCTTCTCGCCGTCGAACTTGCACAGCTTGCTGAACAGCACGCTGCGGATCGGGATGTTGACGCCGACGCCCAGGGTATCGGTGCCGCAGATCACCTTGAGCCGTCCCTCCTGCGCAAGCTGCTCGACCAGCAGCCGGTACTTGGGCAGCAAGCCGGCGTGGTGCACGCCCACGCCGTGGCGCACGAAGCGCGCGACCTCCTTGCCGTAGGGCGTGTCGAAGCGGAAACCCCGCACGGCCTCGTTGATCGCCTGCTTCTCCTCCTTGCTGCAGTAGTTGGCGCTCATCAGGTCCTGCGCGCTCTCGGCCGCCTCGCGCTGGGTGAAGTGCACGATGTAGATCGGGTAGCGCTTCTGCTCTACCAGCCGCTCGATGGTCTCGTGGATGAAGGTCTCGCGATACTCGAAGTCGAGCGGGACCGGTCGATCGAGCGAGCGCACCATGGCGACCTCGCGGCCGGTCCGCTCGGTCACGCTCTTCTGGATCTCGATGCAGTCGCCCAGCGTGGCCGACATCAGCAAGAAGGTGCAGTGGGGCAGGGTGAGCAGAGGGATCTGCCACGCCGACCCGCGTTCGGGATCGGAGTAGTAGTGAAACTCGTCGATGACGACGGCGTCGACCGGCGTGGCCTGCCACTGGTGCAGCGCCATGTTGCTCAGGATCTCGGCGGTGCAGCAGATGATCGGCGCGTCGCGGTTGATGCTGGCGTCGCCGGTCAGCATGCCGACATTGGCGGCGCCGAACTCGTCGCAGAGCCAGAAGAACTTTTCGCTCACCAGCGCCTTGAT
>JAFGSX010000592.1 GCA_016934455.1 Deltaproteobacteria bacterium | reverse complement strand
GGCCTACCGCACGCTGTTCTCGGACATGGCGGCGCTGCGCGCCACCGACGAGCGGGCCGCCGCCAACGCGCGCTACATCGTCATCTTCTTCACCGACGGCCTGGGCGCGCTCGAGCTGGCGCACCTGGACGTCAACTGCCCCCACCAGTACGCCACCGAATGCGCCACCGACCGGAGGTGCCTGGAGGCCTACCGGCCGCCGGCCGAGCCGCCGCTGCAGTGCTCGATCTACGATCAGGTCGACCAGATCATGCTGCTGCGGCGCATCCACCAGATCCGGTCGATCGAGCTGCACTCGGTGCTGTTCTCGGCCGGCATCACCGACCCGATGGTGGCGGCGTCCGCGCGCACCTTCCTGCGCAACCTGGCGCGCCTGGGCAAGGGGACGTTTCGCGACTTCCAGAACGGGGAGGACATCAATTTTCTCTACATCGACGTCTCGTCCTACAAGCGGCAGTTCAAGCTGCACAACTTCATCGTCTCCAACCTGAGCGCGCGGCCCTATTCGGCATCGTACCTGATCGACAGCGACAGCGACGGGCTGGACGACGTGGCCGAGCGGCTGCAGGGCTCGAGCCCGTTTTTGATCGACACCGACGGCGACGGCTTCAACGACCTGCTCGAATACCAGCTACGCAACTCGGGCCGCGACCCGATCGATCCGGCCGACGCCTCGTGCGATCTGGAGGTCGACCGCGCCGACGACGACCTGGACAGCCTGCACAATTGCGAGGAGCGCGTCATCGGCTCCTTCAGCACCAAGTACGACTCGGACTTCGACGGCGTGCCCGACATCGTCGAGCATCGCTTCGACACCTATCTCAACCTGGACGATCTGCTCACCGACCCGGACTTCGATGGCGCGCCCAACGGCGACGAGATGCGCTGGCATTCGGACCCGCAGACCGGAGACAGCGCGCATCTGTCGGACGAGGGCTACCGCTACCGAGTCGAGCAGACCGGCATCCGGGGCAATCAGCTCTGCTACTCGTACGACGTCGAGAACATCCGGCTGGTGACCACCGACGCCCCGGCCGGAGAGGAGCGCGGCTGGAACCAGATCGGCATCTACGTCAGCGAGGTGCCGCTCGACGAGCCAGATCAGGTCGAGATGTTCAAGCAGGGCTGCGCCCACGCCCGGCTGGTCGAGGAGGACCGCTTCAAGCTCCCGGCCAGCGGCGAGATGAAGATACCGGCCGACGCCCTGTGGCAGGTGGGCGACAGCACCACGACCATGCATTGCGTCGAGCCATGACCGCGGAACGCAGGCCCAGCGCCTTCCGGCGGCGGGCGGCAGTGGAGATGAAAATGCGCGAGCGCACGATCGGGATCGGATTGGCGGCGATGCTGGCTGCACTGGCGAGCTGCGAGGACTGCACCAACAGCGGCAAGACCGACGGCGGCCGGCGCGACAACCTGACGGTCGAGTGCCGCCCCGACCAGTCGTACAACGTGGCGACGGCGGTGGACCTGGCGCCGGGCCAGGCGCTGGACGGGACCATCTGCCCGACTCCCGACGACAAGGACTACTTCAGGGTGCAGACGGGAGCCAGCGACCGTATTCTGGACATCCATCTCTGGAACGACTCGGGCTTCACCAACGTCGACCTGCGGGCGGCCGTGCTGATGGCCGACGGCAGCCCCACCCAGATGGTGTTTAGCGACAGCAACGGCGCCGGCGCGCCGACCGACATTCGCGGCGCCTACGCGGTCGAGCCGAGCAGCAGCTACGTGATCGAGGTCAGCGACGAGGGTAATGACGACTTCGACGCCGCTGTCCCGTACCATATCGAGGTGGTGCTCGCTTCGCAGCCCGACAGCCACGAGGTCAACGACACGATCGCCAGCGCCAGCGCCGATCTGTGCAATGGCCAGGCCTTCGACGGCTACATCTCGACCCGCGGCGACCTGGATTTCTTCAAGTGCAGCGCCGCGGCCAAGCCGGCTCGCGTCAAGCTGTCGTTCGAGGCCGGCGCCAACCTGGGCTGGCAGCCCCATCTGCTGATCGCCAACGACCAGGGCCAGGCGCTGCTCGACGTGCTGCTGACGCCGGATCCGGACAGCGGCGTCTACACCTACAAGGCGGCGGTGGCGGTGACCAGGTTCGAGTCCAACGCGCAGCACCCCGAGCAGTCGCGCAACCTCTCCCACCTGGGCGAGGTGACGATCCGGGTCGAGGACCAGCCCCAGAACAACCAACCCGGCATCCACTACAACTACGACGCCACCGAGGGCAAGTACACGATGACGCTGGCGGTCGACACCGGCCCGGCCGGCGACACCGAGCCGGCCGAGCGCAACGACTCGGCGGGGATGGCGGTGGCGATCGGCAACGGATCGACCAGCGGCTTCCTGGGCACCTATGGCGATGTCGACTGGTACAAGATCACGGGCAGCGGGATCGACCAGGTGGCCGAGATCGAGCTGTCGATGCCCGCGGACGGCTACGTTCCGCTCGGGATCGACAAGGACCGCGTGGGCGTCAACCTCGAGATCTACGACGCGCGGCTGGCCGTCGACGACGACTCCTGGGGCCCCAAGTCCG
>JAFGSX010000591.1 GCA_016934455.1 Deltaproteobacteria bacterium | reverse complement strand
AAGGAGCTGCAGATCGAGCAGCCGCTCGGCGACCCACCGCCCGATATCGTCGAGCAGGCGCGGCAGGAGGCGATCGGCCGCGCTCGGTCCCGGGGACCGATCGAAGAGATCGGGCCCCACGTCAGCGCCGAGCAGGTCGCCCGCGCCGAAAAATTCGGCAACGGCTTCATCCCCGACCCGCCGGCGCCAGCCGAAGGCAAGCTGTACGGGCTGGCGCTGGGGCCGGTCGCACGCGGCAGCCGCGAGGCGGTGATCGCGGACCTGGTCGAGGGCAAGCGCGAATTGACGGTCGAGGCGGCCGCGATCCACCGCGCCACCCTGGACGTCAACAAGACCTTTGGTGCGCACTTCGTGGCCAGCCTCAAGGGCGACAGCCGGGTCTTCGTCGAGCCGAGCCGGGTCGAGTACACTCCGGACCGGAGCGTCGAAGGCGACGGCGCCAGCGACCCCAAGGCGCGCTTCGAGGAGCTGTACGGCCACATGAGCCGGATCCTGGTCGGCAGCATGCTGGCCCGGATGCTCAAGCGGCCGCCGACCGAGGCCGAGGTCGGGGCCCGGCTCAGGCAGCTCTTCGAGCAGAGCAAGGTCGACCTGACGCGCTACCGCGCGCTGCTCGGCCGCGGCGACGACGCCGATCGCCGGTTGCTGCAGGCGCTGGGGTGACTCCCGCCGGATCGCCGGCCGCGCCCGCAGCTCCCGCGGCGCGGACCGATCCCGGTGCGCGCGGCCGCTACCAGTGCTCGGTGACGCTGTTGAACAGGTTGAGGACCTTGTCTCCGAGGGCCATCACGATGACGGCGATGACCGCGGCGATCGCCGCGACGATCAGCGCGTACTCGACGGCCGTGGCGCCATCCTCCGCCGTCGCGAGCCGATAGCTCTCGTTCATCGGGTACCTCCTCGTGCTTCCTCGCTCGCCGACACGACCGCAGCCTGCCGCTGTCTGGTGAACACAATCTCAGATGGCATGAACCATACAAAAAAAAAGACGTTCGTGCTACAACCGCCTGGCACCTGCGCTGCAGCGCGCACAAACCGCCGCGCCACCACGGGAGGGCAAGACGATGGAGCGATTCTGGACCAAGCACTACGATGAGGACGTGCCCGCTGATCTCACCCACGATGGAAGGACGGTGCTCGACAACCTCGACCAGTCGGTGTCGCGCTGGCCCAACCAGCCGGCGTGCACGCTCAAGGGCAAGACCCTGAGCTACCGCGAGCTCAAGGACCAGATCGACCGCTTTGCCTCGGCGCTGAGCAAGCTGGGAGTCAAAAAGGACTCGCGGGTGTCGGTGTGGATGCCCAACCTGCCGCAGACGATCATCGCGTCCTACGCCACGTTCAAGCTCGGCGCCCAGGTGGTCAACACCAATCCGCTGTACGTCGAGCGCGAGATCGAGCACCAGTACAACGACGCCGGAGTCTCGGTCGTCGTCACCTGCGACTTCTTGTGGATGTACAGGCTCAAGCTGATGATGAGCAAGGTGCCGACGGTCAAGCAAGTCGTCGTCACCTCCATTCCCGACTACCTGCCGTTCCCGCTCAACCTGCTGGCGCCGCTCAAGCTCAAGAAGACGAAGCAGTACGTCAAGGTGCCGCGCGAGGCCAACGTCCACTACTTCAAGGAGCTGATCGCGCAGAACCAGCCGTGGACGGCCAAGCCGCCGATCACGCCCGACGACGTGGCGGTGCTGCAGTACACCGGCGGCACCACCGGCGTCTCCAAGGGCGCCATGCTGACCCACTGCAACATCGCGGTCAACGCGCAGCAGTGCCTGGCCTGGTTCCCCAGGGTCGAGCTCGGGCGCGAGGTGCTGCTGGCCTGCCTGCCCTACTTTCACAGCTTCGGGATGACCGTCTCGATGAACTTCCCGGTGCTCGCCGGCGCCCACGTCGTACTGACGCCCAACCCGCGCGACATCGCAGATCTGGTCAACAGCATCACCAAGTACCGGGTGACGCTGTTCCCGGCGGTGCCGGCGTTGTTTCTGGCCATCAACAACTACCCCGACATCGACAAGACGGACATCTCGTGCGTCAAGTTCTGCTTCTCGGGCTCGGCGCCGCTGCCGCTGGATGTCTTGGAGCGTTTCGAGAAGCTGACCGGCAGCAAGATCACCGAGGGCTTCGGCCTGACCGAGACCTCGCCGGTCAGCCACGTCAACCCGCTGTTCAAGGTGCGCAAGCCGGGCTCGGTCGGCATCCCGATGTCAGGCACCGACGTCAAGATCGTCGATATCGAGACCGGCGAAAAGGAGCTCGGGGTCAACCAGGAGGGCGAGCTCTGCATCAAGGGGCCGCAGGTGATGAAGGGCTACTGGAATCGGCCCGACGAGACCGCCAAGATGATCAAGGACGGCTGGTGCTACACCGGCGACCTGGCCAAGATGGACGACGACGGCTACACCTACATCGTCGGCCGCAAAAAGGAGATGATCCTGTCCGGCGGCTACAACGTCTATCCGGACGAGATCGACAACGTGCTGTTCGCGCATCCGGCTGTGCTCGAGGCCGCCAGCATCGGCGTCCCCGACGAGAGACGCGGTGAGTCGATCAAGTCGTTCGTGGTGCTCAAGCCCGGCTCCCAGGCCACGGTCGACGAGATCATGGCTTTCTGCAAGAAAGAGCTGGCCGCCTACAAGGTGCCAAAGGCGATCGAGTTCTTGGATGCACTGCCCAAGAGCACGATGATGAAGATCCTGCGGCGCGAGCTCAAGGATCGCGAGCTGGCCAAGATGAAGACTCAGCCGCCCAAGCCGGCCGCCGAGCAGCAGCCCTCAGCCTGAATCGAGCGCGCTGCGGCGAACGCGAGCGCACCTGCCCCCGGCATCGCTTATGATCTAGATTGGGCAGCGCCGAGACCGGCGGCGGTTGCGGCGCGTTGCTATCGTTGGCGGCTGGATCGAGATGACTGGCGAACCGACCCGGATGCTGCGCCTGGCGCTGACCGTGCAGTCG
Source organism: Deltaproteobacteria bacterium (assembly GCA_016934455.1). Taxonomy (GTDB): domain Bacteria; phylum Myxococcota; class JACRCW01; order JAFGSX01; family JAFGSX01; genus JAFGSX01. The sequence goes on along the minus strand of JAFGSX010000591.1, from coordinate 1,941 downwards.
CCCGACGGCACGTTCGCCGGCGTCACGGTCGAGCAGGAGAACGCCATCATCGGCTCCGACGCGCGCGCCGACCTGCAGTTGCAGACGCCGGGGGTGGCCGGCATCCACGCCATCGTGCGCCAGGCGGCGGGCGCCGTGACCCTGGTCGACGTCGGCGCAGCGGCCGGGATCTGGCGCCACGGACAGCGCCTGCGCGGCGAGATCCCGCTCCTCGACGGCGACACCTTCGTGATCGACGGCCATGCCATCGCTGTGAGCTTTCGCGGTGCGGTCGCCGACGCGGCGCCGCCCGACGACAGCACCACCGATCAAACGCCGAGCGTTGGCCCGGACGCCGATCGAGGATCGGTGGCCGATCCGGGGCCGGCCGCGGCCGAGCCCCTGTCGGCGATCGAGCGGGCGCCGTTCGAGCCGACCCTGGTCGACACCGCCCCGGCGGCCGCGCCCGAGCACGGGCCGCACCCGCTGGCGACCGCGACCCTCGCCCCGGCGGACCGGCCCGGGCCGCACGATCGGTTGCTCGAGGTGGTGGCGCTGTGGCACGGCGATTTGATCGACGTCGGCTACGTGCGACCGCCGACGCCCGCGACGGCCGGCAGCGGCCCCGGCTGCACGGTCCACGTCCCCGCCCCGATCGGCTCGGACGGGCCGCTGGTGCTGGCCCGGGCGACCCCGACGGGATACGTGGTCGCCGGCGAGCCCGGCCGCGAGCTCGAGTCGAGCGATCGCGCGGCGGTCCAGCGGGGGCCGCTGCAATTCATCATGCGCTACGTGGCCAGCGGGGCTCCGGCACGGGTCCGGCGCAGCCACTCCCTCGATCTGCGCTACACCGCGGTGCTCGCCTGCTCGCTCATGGCGCACGCGCTGTTCGCCTGGTCGATCCAGATCACGCCGCGCCATCATCATCGGATGCACGACGACCTGCTCGGGAGCGCGCTGCGCACGGTGCGAACGCACCTGAGCGGCGTGCTCGGCCAGTCGCCGCGGCCGCGGCCGCCGAGCGGCGGCCAGAAGGTCAAGACCGCTCGCCGGACGCCGACGTTCTCGATCCAGGAACCCAAGAAGCCGCCGGCCAAGGCCGAGCTCGCGCCGGCGATGGCCGAGAAAGGCAAGCGCCCTGAGCCGACCGACCGCGCCAAGAGACCGCGCCCCGGCCGGCGGGAGACCGCGCCGGACCAGAACGCGTCGGCGGCGGTTGCCGCCGGCGACCCGGCGCTGCCGCCGGGCCCACCCGCGCCGGCGACCATGCCGCAGCCGTCCCAGCCGGAGGAGAACGAAATCGCGGTCGCCAACGTCGAGCTGACCATCAATGCCGACGGCGCGCGGAGCTGCGGGATCGACGGGCCCGGGGCACCGGTGACCGCTGCCACCGACGTCAAAACCCAGACCCTGGCCTGGCCGGCCAGCTTGCTGGCGCCGTTCCGGACGCGGCCGCCGCTCGGCGCCTACCTGAGCAACCTGCGCGTGCTTGGCCGCATCGGTCCCCGCGCTCTCGGCTCCTACCGGGTGGCGCTGCCCAACGACGTGATCCGGGTCGAGCTGGACGAACCCGGTGGCGCCTCGCTCTACGTCGGTCGCACCGACGCCCGGTGCGTCATCGTGTCCACCATCACCAGCAGACCGCTGCGCGTGACGCTGCGCGGAGTGCCGATGCGGCTGATGGACGCCCGGCGCAACGTCTCCGCGGCCATCGTCGACGTCACCATGGCGGAGGACGCGCGGTTCGAGCTGCGGTTGCGAGAAGGTCAACCGCTGCTGTTCCAGCGCGGCCGGCTCGCCAATGGCGGCGCGGTCGCGGCCACCGTCCAGGCGCACCTCAAGATCGCGCAGAGCACGCGCTGAGGGCGGTGCGGCTCACTGTTCCTCGAGGTGCATTCGCCTTCGCTCGAGGGCCCACCAGCGCTCGAACTTCTTGGCCGACTTCTTGCGCTCGCCGCGCTT
>JAFGSX010000046.1 GCA_016934455.1 Deltaproteobacteria bacterium | reverse complement strand
TGCCGGCTCCTGCTGCCTGCCGGTGCCCACCTACCCCAGCGGGTACCTGAACCTGTGCCTGGAGACCAGCCCGGCCGGCTGCAGCCTCGAGTACGGCACCTGCACCACCGGCAGCGGGGTCACCGGTTACTGCCTGCGCCTCGACACCCGCAGCGCGCTGCGCTGCTACGCGATCTGCTCGACGGTCGAGACCTGTCCCGTCGGCACCGGCTGCGTCGCCTACTCGCCGCCCGACTGCGACGAGGTCTGCAGCGGCCTGCAGTGCGGGGTGGTCGAGCCCTGCCTGTGCGGCCAGTGCCCGTCGCCCCAGCGCTGTGAGGCGCACCTGTGCGTCGACGACTGCCGCCGCGACTGCAGCGACCGCGAGTGCGGCGACGACCTGTGCGGGGGCGTCTGCGGCGAGTGCGGGGCCGGGCTCCACTGCAACGACGACGGCCGGTGCGTGGCCAACGCGATCGCCGACGGCGGGACCGACGACCAGCACACGGTGTCGCTGTGCGGCTGTCGATCAACCGCGCAACAACCGATCGATCCGCTGGCCTACCTCGTCGCGACGCTCGGCCTGCTCGCGCGCCGGAGGCAGCTTGGTCTCCTCCGGTGCGATCGGGTCACGGCACCGCCTGCTGGTCCCAGCCCGCCGCGTCGAGCCGCGTGACACGGCCGAGCGGAGCAAGCTGCTCGACCAGTTGCGCCGCATCGCCGACCACCGCGCAGCGCACCGCCGACGAGACGTAGAAGGTGCGCGCCGCCTGCGCCGCCTCGCGCTGCGAGATGTTCTCGATCCGCTCGCCGTAACCCGTCAGGTAGTTGTCGCCCAGGCCATAGGTCTCGATCTTGAGCAGGGCCAGCGCGCTACCGCCCGCGCTCTCCAAAGCGAACGGCAGCCCCCCGATCAGGTAGGTCTTGGCATCCCGCAGCTCCTTGGCCGAGGGCCCGCTCAACCGCAACCGCTCGATCTCGGCCAGGGCCGCGGCGATGACCGGCGGGACGTCGTCGTGGCTGGCGGTGGTGCGCATCACAAACGGACCCGGCACCGACAGCGCCAGCAGATGCGCGTACACGTCGTCCACCAGCTCCCTGCGGGTGCTCAACTGCAGCGCCAGCCGCGAGTTGCCGGCCAATCCGCCGAGCACCTCGTTGTCGAGCCGCAGCGCCTCGTAGTCGGCGTGGCGGCGGTCGATGCCGAGATGGCCGCACGAGATCGCGGCCCGCTCGGCTCCCGGCCAGTCGATGACCAGCATGCGGGTGTCGTAACCGGCCGGCCGCGGTGGAACGATGGCGGGAGGCGCCGCGCCTGCCGGCAGCGCGCCGAAGGCGCGCGCGATCTCGGACCTCATCTCCTCCGCACGGACAGCGCCGACCACGACCAGCACGGCGTTGTGGCCGACGTAGAGGCCGCGATGAAACCGCACCACGTCGTCGCGCGTCAGGGCGCGCACGCTGCTCGCCGTACCGATCCGCGGCCGGCCGAGGCGACCGTCGCCGTAGAGCAGATGCGCCAGCGCGTCCGCGGCCACGCGGTCGGCGCTGGTCGCCTGCAGCGCGATGATCTGCAGCGTCCGCTCGCGTACGCTCTCCACCTCGGCCGGCGCAAAGACCGGCCGCAGCGCCAGGTCGGCGAGCAACTCGATGGCCGCGCCGCGGTCGCGGCTGTGCACCTGCAACAGCAGGTCGGTGGCATCCCACCAGGCGCGCGCGCTATAGCTGCCGCCGATCGCCTCCAGCGCCTCCTCGATCTGCGCCCGGCTGCGAACGGCAGCGCCGGACGCGAGCAGCTCGGCGGTCAGGTTGCTCAAGCCGGCCTTGCCCGCCGGCTCTCGCAGCGCGCCGGCACCGAACCGCAGCGCCAGCGCCACCACCGGCAGCCGGTGGTCCTCGACCACGATGACGCGCAGACCGTTTTCGAGCGCGAAGCGACTGCTGGCCGGCGCCGGGATCGTCAGCGGCTTGGCCAGGGCCGCCGAGGTCAGCAGCGGCGCCAGCAGCCCGAGCGGCGCCAGGCGGCGCACCCTCCGCCGGTCATTCATCTCCGAACTCCTCGCGCAACCAGCGCTCGGCCGGCACAGGCCGCAGCGCCGTCGGCGCCGAGCTCGGAGCGGTCGGCAGAAGCTGCACCAGCGCGCGCCGGTCCTCGACCAGGTAGCGTTGCGCCACGCGCTGCACGGCCGCCGCATCGACCGCGCGCAGCGCCATCGGTTCGCGGTTGACCAGCTCGGGATCCCCGCCCAGCACCGTCGCCTCGCCCAGCCGGCTGGCCAGCGAGCCGACGCTTTCGAGCGAGAACACGTACTCCGCCTCCAACTGGCGCCGGGCGCGGTCGAGCTCGGCAGCCGTGACCGGGCTGACGCACAGCCGGTCCATCTCGGCCAGCAGCACCTTCTCGGCAGCAGCCGCGCTCTGGCCCGGTCGCACCGCGACACCGATATACAGCAGACCCGGCTGCGCCAGCGGCACCAGCTCACCCTGGACCAGGTAGGCCAGCGTGCGCTCGTCGACCAGCGCGCGGTGCAGCCGGCTGTCCCGGTTCTGCGCCAGGATGCGGGTCAAGATCTGCAGCGGCGGGCGGTCCGCATCGGCATAGGCGGGTGCGCGCACGCCACACAGCAGAGCCGAGCCAGCGGCGGCAGCGCGCAGCACGGTGCGGCGCGGGCCCTGCTGCGCGGGCTCGGGCGCCGGCGCCGCATCTGACAGCGGGCCGCGCTTCCAGGCACCGAGATGGCGCGCCGCCAGCCCCTTGACCGCGGCCAGCGTGACATCGCCGACCACGACCAGCGTCGCGTTGTTGGGCAGGTAGTGGCGCCGGATGAACGCGCGCACGTCCTCGAGCTGGGCGCCGACCTCGGCGTTCGCCCAGCCCAGAGTCGGCCAGCGGTAAGGGTGGCTCTGGAAGCTAAGCGCAAACAGAGACTCCCGCGCCGCCGACCACGGCTCTTGGCCGCGCCCGACGCTCCGCAGCCGCTCCACATCGAGCCGGGCCTGCGCCGACATCCTGTCGTCGAGACCTCTGGCGCGGACCCGCTCGCCCTGCGCCCGCAGCGCGACCTCGAGCGCCGGGGCCATGACCTCGTCTGCGAACACGGTCACGTCCGCAGTGGTCCAGCAGTTGGACTCGCCTCCCACGGCGACCGCCGGCGGCAGCGATCGCGCGCCCGATCGTCCGCCGCTGCCCGCCCACAGCAGACGCCCGGCCAGCGCCGCCAGCTCCGGTTGGGCGGCCGACGCGCGGGCACTGCCCGCCTTGACCCAGAGCTGCACGCTGGCGACCGGCAGCCGGTGATCCTCGACCACCACGAGGTCGAGCCCGTTGGGTAGCTTGGCGCGCTGGGCCGCGATCGACGGCACCTGGGCGCTGGCCAGCAGCGGCGCCAGAACCGCCAGCAAACCGACCCACTGTGGCATTCCGGCCTCCCCTGGGACGAAGCCGTGAGCGGAGAGCTAGAAGCGCGCGTCCTCGTCGGCGATGATGCCGTAGATGTCGGCGGCCGTGGTGGCTTCGAGCACGCGGCGCCGGAGAGCCGGATCCTTGAAAAGCTGCGAGATGCGGGCCAGCGCCTTGAGGTGCATGCCCGCCGAGTTCTCCGGCGCCAGCAGCACCACGAAGATGCTCGACGGCTGGTTGTCGAGCGCCCCGAAGTCGAGCCCCTCGCGCTTGAGCCCGAGCACCGCGGTGATGCCGATGAGGCCGGCCAGCTTGCCGTGGGGGATCGCGACCCCATCGCTGATCCCCGTCGACGACAGCCGCTCGCGCTCTTCCAGCACATCGACCACACGGCCGAGGTCGGCCTCGCCGAGGTGGGGGTCGACTCGCACCAGGTGGGCGGCCAGCTCCTTGAGCACACCGATCTTGTGCACCGCCGTGAGCTGCGGGACGATGCGATCGGGAGAGATGAAGTCTACGATTTTCAAGCTTCTGCCATTCGGAAAAAAACGTACACATTGCCGCGTCGCGGCCGACAGGTCAAGAGTCTGCGCCATCTCGAAAGTGGTTGATACGCGCTACCTGCGCAGCGCCTCAGTGCTGACCTCGATCAGGCCGTAGTTGTCGTCCTTGCGCCGGTAGACGACATTGATCTGGCTGGTCAGCGCATTCTGAAACACCAGAAAGTTGTTATCGAGCAGGTCCATCTGCATGATGGCCTCGTCGACACTCATGGGCGCGGCCGCGAACTCCTCGGTCTGGGTGATGCGCGGCGAGACCGGCGGCGCCCCGGCCTCCTCCTCCTCGCCCGTCATCCCCTCGATGACGTTGAGGCGCACGCGGTAGTTGCCGTCGGCCTGCCGCGGCTTGTGGCGCTTGACCTTCTCGCGGTAACGCTTGAGCTGGCGCTCGATCTTGTCGATGGCGCGATCGATCGAGGCGTACATGTCGTCGGATTTCTCGGAGCCGCGGATCATCAGGCCGCGCGAGTTGATGGTGATGTCGGCCTTGTGCATGTACTTCTCGATCGAGAGCACCACGCTGGCGTCGCTCGACTCGAGATTGGCGACGTACTTGGAGATCTTCTGCACCCGGTCGGTGGCGTGTTCCTTGAGCGCCGGAGTCGGGTCCATCTGGCGGAAAGTGACCGAGACCTGCATCCGTGACCTCCTCGCGCAGATCAGAAGATCTGCTTGCGTTTGGACGACGGCAGTATGCCCATCATCTCGCGGTACTTGGCAACCGTGCGGCGTGCGATCTCGATCTTGCGGTCCCGCAGCAGTTTGACGATCTGCGCATCCGAGAGCGGTCGCTTGGGATCCTCGCCGGTGATGATCTCCTTGATGTGGTTCTTGACCGACTCGCTGGCGATGTCGTCGCCCTCGGTGCGATGGATCGACGAGTTGAAAAAGTACTTGAGCTCGAAGATGCCCTGCGGCGTGTGCACGTACTTGTTGCTGGTGACCCGGCTGATGGTCGACTCGTGCATTCCGATGTCGCGCGCCACGTCCTGCAGCACCATCGGCTTGAGGTGAGCCACGCCGCGGTCGAAGAAGTCGCGCTGAAAACGCAGGATCGAGTCCATCACCTTGTAGATGGTGCGCTGGCGCTGATGGATCGACCGGATCAGCCAGGTCGCCGAGCGCAGCTTGTCGCGGATGTAGCTCTTGGTCTCGCCGCGCGCTGCCGCCTCCTTGAGCTGGTTGCGATAGAAGCGGCTGATGCGCAGCTTGGGCAGCCCGTCCTCGTTGAGCAGGATGGTGTACTCGTCGCCCACCTTCTGCACGTAGATGTCGGGCGTGATGTACTGCGCCTCGGGCGCGCCGCCCCCGGGATGGAACGAGCGCCCCGGCTTGGGCTCGAGCTGGGTGATGATCTTGATGGCGTCGCCGACCTCCTCGAGCGTGACCTTGAGCGTCTTGACGATCGCCTTGTAGTTGCGGCGCTCGACGTCGCGCAGGTGGTCGCGCACGATCAGATAGACCAGGTCGTCGTCGTCGTAGCCGAGCTGATCGAGCTGCACCAGCAGGCACTCGCGCAGGTCGAGCGCGCCGACGCCGATCGGGTCGAAGCGCAGGATGCGGTGGCGCACGCGCTCGATCCATTCGATCGGCACCTCGAGATCATCGGCGATGGCGGCCAGCACCTGCGTCGCCGCGGCCGGCTCGGGCTTGGGCTTGAGGACGGGCTCCGGCTGCGCCGGCTCCGCGCTCGCCTCGGCCGGAGGCGCCGCCTCGGTCGACGGCGCCGCGAGATCGTCGACGGTGATACTGGCGCCCTTGAGATAACCCGATTCGTCGATGTCGCCGATGATGCGGGCGCCGATGTCGCGCTCGAGCGCGCTCAGGTTGGCGAGCTGCAGTTGCCACAGCAGGTGCTCCTGCAGCGTCTCGGAGCGGGTCAGCGTCTGCTCGTAGCTCGGCAGCTCCTCCATGCCCTGGCGAACATTGGAGCCGGGCGGTTGATAAGCGTACGATTCGGCCATGGTCTCCCATGGTATGTCGAGCCCCCCGCTCTCGCGGCCGCCGCGCTCCTCGGGCCCGGCCTCGGCCACCGCCGGCCCGGGCGCCGGCTCGGCCGTCGGCTCGGACACCTCGGACGCCTCGCCGTCGGCACCGGCGCTGCCGTCGGCTGGCTCGGCGTCCTGCTCGAGCATCGGGTTCTCGAGCATCTCCTGGCGCACCAGCTCGGTCAGCTCGAGCCGGTTGAGCTGCAGCAACTTGATCGCGAGCTGAAGCTGCGGAGTCATCACTAGCTGCTGCGTCAGCTTGAGCGAGAGGCTTTGTTTGAGCTCGAGAGCCATCGATCCAACACGCGGCGGTTCGATCGCGATGACGGTTTTTTTCCCGCTGCGGTCGTATTATAGGCCGGTCGACTGGACGCACCAACTCAATTCGCAGAGGGCCGAGCGCGCATGAGGTTTTTCTGGCTGATCGCATCGCTGACGCTGATCGGTTGCCGGCCGACGGTCCATCTCGGCAGCGATTCGCGGCCGCTCAAGCTGCTGCTGTTCCCGACCTGCCGCGGCGAGAGATTCGAGCCGGCGCGGGCCGCCCTGGCCAGCGCTCTGTCGGCGACCACCGGCCTGCGCATCGAGACCCGGGTGCCGATCGATTATCTGGACGCCATCGAGAAGCTGGGCGCGGCCGAGGTGGATGTCGCGCTGCTCAACAACCTCAGCTACCTGCTGGCCGAGGACACCTACCAGGTCGAGGCCAGGCTGGCCGTGCTGCGCAGCGGCGGACGGCGGTTCCACCGCGCCCAGATCCTGGTGCGCAGGGACTCCACCCTGCGCTCGCTGATCGACCTGACGGGTAAACGCGTGGCTTTTGTCGACCCCTACTCGGTGACCGGGTTCGTGGTCGGGGCGCATCTGCTGACCGCGCACGGTGTCAAGGCCGGCAGCACGACCTTCGTCGGCTCGCACGAGGAGGTGGTGCGTCAGGTCTTCACCCGCGACGCGGACGCGGGCGCCACCTACGACGACGGCTCGCCCGCCGGCGGGCTGCCGGTCGACGTGAGGACACGGCTGCAGGAGCGCTACCCGAGCATCGGCGACGAGCTGATCGCGCTCGCCAAGTCCGACCCGATCCCCAACGAGCCCGTGGTCTTCCGGCGCGACCTGGGGCCGGCGCTGACCGAACGGCTGATCGCCGGGCTGGTCAAGCTGCGCGAGCAGCCGGCCGCGGCCGCGGCGCTGCTGACGATCGACGACATCGTCGGTTTCGATCCGGCGAGCGGCGCCGACTATGCCCCGCTGCGCGGCGTGATCGGATCCCTCGGCAAGGAGGTCGAGGAGATGGTTCCCGGGGGCTGGCGGCTGCGGCTCAAGACCCCGGCCGGGTTCTAATTTTTTCAGGGGGCGTCGGCCGCCCCCGCGCCGGCAGCACTAGCGAGACAGCGCTAGAAAGATCGTGTTGCCGTCGCGATCGATCAGCAGCAACACTCGCTGGTCAGCACTGGCGGCCGCCTTTCGAAACGCCTCCACATCGGGCGTCGGCGAGCGATTGACCTCGACCACGATGTCCCCCGGCCGCAGGCCACTCCTGGCCGCCGGGCTGCGCGAGCGCACCTCGGTCACCAGCACGCCCCGAGTCTCCGCGGGCAGGTCGTGCTTCCGGCGCGTGGCCGGATCGAGGTTGCGCACGGTCAGCCCCGACAGCAGCCCCTGCTCCTGCTTGCCCTCGGCCGGCGCGGTTCCGACGGCCGCCTGATCGTCGACCAGCTCGCCCAGCTCGACCGCGATCTCGCGCTCGCGGTTGTCGCGCAGGACCGAGAGCCTGACCGTGGCGCCCTTGCCCTTCATCGCGATCAGGTTGCGCAGCTCGCTCACCTCGTTGGTCGCCTTGCCATCGATTTTGAGCACTATGTCCCCTCGGCGCAGTCCAGATTTCTGGGCCGGGCTCTCGCGGGTGACGTCCGAGATCAGCACCCCGTGCCGTGCCTTGACGCCCATGTTTTCGGCCAGCTCTGGTGTCAGGTTCTGGATCGCCACCCCCAGCCAGCCGCGGATGACGCGGCCGTGCTTGAGCAGCGAATCCTTGACGCTCATCGCCATGCTGCTCGGGATGGCGAAGCCGATGCCCTGATAACCTCCCGAGCGGCTGGCGATGGCGGTGTTGATGCCGACCAGCTCGCCGCGCATGTTGACCAGCGCACCGCCCGAGTTCCCGGGATTGATGGCGGCGTCGGTCTGCAAAAAATCCTCGTAGCCGCCCTCGATGATTCCGACATTGGCGCGGCCGATCGCGCTGATGATGCCCATGGTCACCGAGTGGCTCAACCCGAACGGGCTGCCGATCGCCAGCACCACTTCGCCGACCCGCACCCGCGACGAATCGGCGACCGCGATCGCGGGCAGATTCTTTTCCTTGACCCTGATCACGGCGATATCGCTCTTGGGATCGGTGCCCACCACCTCGGCCTCGAGCTGTCGCTCGTCGCTCAGCTCGACCTTGATCTCATCGGCCTGGGCCACCACGTGGTTGTTGGTCAGGATCAGTCCGTCGGCCGAGATGATCACGCCCGAGCCGAGCCCTTGCTGGAACCATCCCCCACCCGGCCCCGGCGCCGGCTGGCCCAGGTCTGGCTCCATACCGGGTGGGATGCCGAAAAAGCGGTGAAACGGGCTGCCGCCAAAAGGAAACTGCATGTAGTCCGGGACCTTGATCTCCTTTTTTGAGAAGACGCTGACCACGCTCGGGGTCACCCGGTCCGCGACTTCGGCGATGGCCGAGCCCTCTGGCAACGGCAGCGGTGCCGCCACCGCAATGGCCGGCGCCACCGCGTTCACCAGCGCGTCGCCGGCGGTCGCACCCGCGCCCGGAGCCCTCGAATCGAGGTGCTGCATCAGCACTGCACCGACGGCGATTCCGCCCATCAGCACGACAAACATGGCCAGCGCATTTTTTCTGTTCATGGTCTCACCATCGCGATATCCGGCAGCCCGCAGCCCGCAGCCCGCAGCCCGCAGAGATAAACACCGCATCGCCGATCGTCATTCCGCGGGATCATTCGGCCGGCAGGTAGTCCCGATCGCTGCCCAGCGGAGGCGTCCGCTCTACCAGCTCGAGCGGCACCCGCCCGGCGCAGGCCAGGTGTCGCTCGCGGCCGTCCACGGCTCGCACGTCGAGATCGAGCGAACCGCTGCTGTGATGGCAGTTGTAGAGCGGGCTGCCGTCGACGTCCTGGTAGCGCACCAGCCGGTAGGGCGGCGCAGCGTGAAAGCGGCCGCTGACCTGCAGCGCCGGCGAGCGCGCGGCAAAGGTCCACTCGCCAAGCCCAAACCGCGCCCGGGTCCCGCGCGCCGGGTGACCGAGCCGGTGGCCGACCAGATCCCCGAGGGTGTTGAACGCATGCCGCTGGCCATCGAGCTGCAGCTCGCAGCTCATCAGGATGCGCGACCCGCGGCTGGTGGCCACTCCTTCGAACGAGCAGCCAGGCGCGCCATCGAAGCGCGGGCAACTGCCCCACGTCCAGCGTCGCTGCATGACGCTGCCAAAGGTGTGGCCCTGGGTCATGGCGGCGTCGACCAGCTCGATCCGGCGGTCTCCGAGCTGCACGCTGCCGCTGGCGGCCACCGCGCTGTTGGGCGACCGGTGCTGACTCTTGGAGAGCAGACGGCTGAGCAGCGGGCTGGCGATCGAGCGAAAGGTGTGCTGCGCCGGTGCGAACTCGAGATCCCAGGCAATCGATCCGACGGGGGACGGCACCTGACCGGTGGCGCGGCCATTGGCGAGAAACCCCGCGTCACCGAGCGCCAGGCCAAACCGTTCGCGCTCGAAGGCGACCGCGCCCAGGTCAAGGCGCTGGGTCGCCACCACCTGCAACTCGGGGTGCGCCGGATCGGTCGCGATCGCCCACAGCCGCGCCTCACCGCTGCCGTCGCGACGCTGCAGCAGCGTGTAGCGAAACCAGAGCGCAAACGGCTCGCTCGGATGGTTGACGATGGCATACCACTGCTCGTACTGCGGCTCCCTGGCCGGCCAGCTCCGCTGGGGTCGGTTGTCGTCGTCGTTGGCAGGCCTGGCGTGTCTGACGGCGGTGCGCATGATGCTCCTCCGCGCTATCGCCATCAGCTATCGCACGTCCCGACCTTTCTGCAAAGCCAACCGCCCGCGTGGCGCGTTTCGGGAAGTCGCAGGCGAGTCCTGCTATAATCCAGAGCAGGAGCAGCCGCATCATACCCATGCTGCGTATTGGCCTATTCCTTGTCCTGCTCTCGGCGTCGCTGGCACCGCGCGGCGCGGGCAGCCAACCACCGCCTGGCACGCTTGCGACCAGCGCCCCGGCGAGCGCCCCGGCGAGCGTCCCGGCGAGCGCTGTCCAGATTGTCCCCCCGCGCGGGGACGACGAGCTGCTGTCGCTGTCGCCGCTGCTCGATCCCGAGGTGCGCGAGGTGGTCAGCCGCGCGCTGACACAGCCGGCGCTGCGCGGGGCGCGCCTCGGGCTGCACGCCGTGTCGCTGACCACGGGCGCGGTGCTGCTGGACAAGAACAGCCAGCTTCTGCTCAACCCGGCCAGCAACGCCAAGCTCGCCACGACCGCCGCTGCGCTGTCGCTGCTGGGCCCCGAGTACCGGTACCACACCCTGTACGCCAGCGAGGGCGAGGTGGTGGGCAAGCAACTGCGCGGCAACCTGTACGTGCAGGGCCGCGGCGATCCGACCATCACCACCGAGCGCCTGCTCGCGATCGTCCACGAGTTGAAGCTGCTGGGGATCGAGAAGATAGAAGGCCGCATCATCGTCGACGACAGCTACTTCGACGACCAGCGCGAGCCCAGCGGCTGGGAGCAGGAGGAAGGCGACCGGGCCTATCTGGCGCCCACCGGGGCGCTCTCGCTCAACCACAACACGGTGACGCTCTACGTGCGTCCGGGGCCGGTCGAGGGTGCCCCGGCGCAGGTGGTGGTCGACCCGCCCAGCGACTACGTCGAGCTCGAGAACCGGGTCACCACCACGCGCTGGGAGACACAGCTCTACATGCGGAGCTGGGAGCGCAGCGGCAAGAACCGGGTCCGGTTGCTCGGCCGCATCGGCACCGACCAGGGCCCGCGGCGCATCTACCGGCGCTCCGCCGATCCGGGCCTGCACTTCGGCAGCGCGCTGGCCGGCGTGCTCAACGCCGCTGGCATCAAGGTCTCGAGCGCGGTGCGGCGCGGCCTGATGCCCGATCGCGCCCGTTCCCTGTACATCGATCGCTCACCGCGGCTGGCCGAGATCGTCGACGACCTCAACAAGTGGTCCAACAACTTCATCGCCGAGCAGCTCATCAAGACGCTGGGCGCCGAGGTCGGCGGCAAGCCCGGCAGCTTCGCCCACGGGCTGGCCGCGGTGCACGGCTTTCTCGAGGCCGAGGTCGGCTTCGCCGCCGGCTCGTACGTGTTCGAGAACGGTTCCGGTCTCAACGACGTCAACCGCTTCACCCCGGAGCAGTTGACCCGGCTGCTCGCCTACATGTACCGGCATCCGGAGGCCGGTGCCGAGTACGTCACCAGCCTGGGGGTCGCCGGCGCCCAGGGCACCATCGCCTCGCGCTTGCGCCACACGGCGGCCGAGCGGCGGCTGCGCGCCAAGACGGGAACGCTCACGGGCGTGAGCGCGCTCTCGGGCTACGTCGTCACCGCTGCGGGAGAGGCGATCGCCTTCTCGATCATGGTCAACGGCATCAGCGGCCGCATCCGGCCGATCCTCGAGGTGCAGGACATGATCGGAGAGGCGCTGGCGCTCAACGGCGGCGCCAGCCAGATGCAGGAGAACCGGCTGACCCTGCAGCGGAGGTCGCGCTGAGCCCGGTCGTCGCCCTGGCCACGCTCTGGTTCGTTGCCGCGCCGGCGGCCGAGGAGCAGTTTCCGACCCCGCGCGGCATGGATGCCAACGTCCGCTTCTGGCTTCGCGTCTACACCGAGTGGCCGACCAACCGCTACGCCATCCACGACGACGAGAGACTCGAGATAGTCTACCGCGTGGTCGCGGCCAACTCCGGCCACGAGGCGTCGGTCAAGCGCGCCAAGGCCGAGATCGAGGCGGCGCTGGCGCGGCTGGACCAGAAGCGCCCGGCCTCGGAACGGGGATTGACCGGCGCCGATCTCGAGGTCTTTCGCGCGCTGGCGGGCAGCGCTGACCCCCGGCGCTTCGCCCGGGCGCGCGGCCACGTCCGCCACCAGAAGGGACAGCGCGACCGCATGGCCGAGGCGCTGCGCGAGAGCGGCCGCTACCGCCAGCAGATGGAGGCGATCTTCGACGAGTACCGCCTGCCCCGCGAGCTGCTGGCGATCGCCTTCGTCGAGTCTATGTTCAACCTGCAGGCGCGGAGCTGGTCCGGCGCGCTGGGCATCTGGCAGTTCCTCAAAGGCACCGGTCGCGAGTACATGAACCTCAACGCCGTGGTCGACGAACGCCGCGACCCGCTCGTCTCCACCCACGCCGCCGCCAACTACCTGCGCGCGAGCCACAAGCGGCTGGGCGCCTGGCCGGTCGCCATCACGTCGTACAACTACGGCAACAACGGCATGGCTCGAGCCGTGCAGGCCTGCGGCACCACCGATCTGCCGACGATCTTCCGCTGCTATCGCAAGGGCAGCATGGGCTTCGCAGCCAAGAATTACTACACCGAGTTCCTGGCCGCGCTGCAGGTGCTGCGCCGACCGGAGGCCTTTTTTTCCGAAGTGACGCCGCGCTCGCGTTGGCGCTACGACCTGATCCGGCTGCCGGCTGCGGTCGCCGCCACGGAGCTGGTCCGGACCCGCGCCATCTCCGCCAGCGATCTGGCCGC
>JAFGSX010000590.1 GCA_016934455.1 Deltaproteobacteria bacterium | reverse complement strand
TCCGCGGTCTTCAGGCTCTCGGGCAGCAGGCCGGTGAAGGTCGACGGAAGCTGCATGCCGAACACCAGCGCCAGCGTGGTCCGCGCCGGCGGGATGTGGGCGGCGCCCGAGACCGCGAACATGAACTCGGGCTCGAGCACGACGCCGTCGGGGAAATTCTGGAACGGCACGAAGCTGGGCCGGTTGAAGAGCACGAACGCCAGGTCGCGGTAGATGATGTCGGCGCCGAGGTCGAAGTACCAGAGCTGCAGCTTGGTCGAGAAGGCGGCGGCGTTGGCCCCCTGCGCCGACAGCGACGACAGCCGGCCCGGGTTGCCGTCCTGCAGCGTCTGCTGCAGGTAGGTGTACTCGAGCGCGGCGTAGGCCGAGAGCTTGCTGGTGTACTCCCTGTTCTGCAGGAACAGATCGGTGGCGGCCGGGTCGGTCTTGTAGAGCCTGAAGTCGACCGACGAGCCGGCGCCGGCGCCGTAGTGGAACACGGCGCGGGTCGACACGCCGTAGCCGTTGACCGGTTTGCCCTCGACGCCGGTGAGCGGGTTGGTGCCGCGATCGAAGTAGCCGCCGCCCAGCTCCAGGTTGAAGATCTCGGCGATGTCGATGCCGATGCCGTTGAGCGTGCCCCAGTAGGCCTGGATCTCGTTGATCGACTCGTCGAGCATGCGCGCGGTCTTGGCGCCGGTGTAGAGGTAGAACGGCCCCCAGTTGAACTGCAGCTTGGCGCCCGGCGCGGTGACGTCCTTGGCCGGGAAGATCGACGGCCCGCCCCAGGTGATGTCGTACAGGTAGCCCAGCCGGAAGCGGTTGGTGTCGAACGGGAACATGGTGAGGGTGAGGTTGGGCTCCTTGCTGGCCACGGTGCCGGTCGGAAACCAGCCCAGCTTGATGTAGGTGCCGTCGTCGTAGAAGCTCTGGCCGCGCTTGCCGGTCTCGTCCTGGGCGTACAGGTCGAAGCGCATCACCAGCGCCGCCTCGGTGTCGAAGCCCTGGAAGTAGCCGGGAAAGTGGCGGTAGACCACGACGTGGGTCAGCGTCTCCTGGCCGGTGTCGCGGCGGTTGAGGTTCTCGAAGAACAGCTTGTTGGCGCGGCGCGCGGCGAAGTCGATCGACGGCGAGTTGGGCCGGGTGTCGCCGGGCGCGGCCAAAAAGTCGTCGTCCGAGAGCGAGAACGAGAGCCGGGTGTCGGCGAACTCGGACAGGAAGGTGGTGCCCTTGGGCGGCGCGATCTCGCCCGGCCCCTGCTGCGACGCCGGCTGCGTCTCGCCGCCGCCGGGCTTGCCCTCGCCGGGCATGCCCTCGTCCGGGGGCGGCACGCCGACGTCGGTGGGCGGCGCGACGTCGTCCGGCTGGTGCTCGACCGCGGGCGAGACCGCGTCGCCTTCGGGCAGCGTACCGGCCTCGGCCGAGGTCTCGTCGGCGTCGGCGGTCGCGGGATCTTGCGCCAGCAGCGGCGCGGCGAGGAGGAGGGTCGTGGCGAACGGGATGCAGGCGAGGCGCATGTTTTTCCTCTTCAGTATTCGACGTCGCTCGGTTGGCCAACCTGGACGATCCAGAACGAGCTGCCCGATCTGAACTGGGTCTGTTTGAAAGTGCCGGTGATGCTGCGCAGCGTCCCCGGGCTCTCCTGCAGCGCGATCGGGTCGAGCTCGGGCAGCGCGTCCGAGATGACGGTGGCGCAGCGCAGGTCGCCCGCGCTGTCGGTGAAGGTGACCTTCCACTGGTAGAAGTTCTCCCAGCCGCCGACCAGGAACTCGTCGAACGTGCTGCGGCAGATGGCGTCGTGGCTGTCGCGCAGCGGCTCCTCGCCCGGCAGCGCGGTATCGCAGTAGGGCAGGGTGTCGTCGCCGGTGCAGGTCGACTCGACGCTCTGCCAGTCGACCTCCATCATCTGGCCGGGATGGGCGGGGTCGGGCACGTACCTGGCGCAGGCCTGGTACCAGCGCGGGCAGATCTTGCCGCTGGCGTCGCGCAGCAGCCGTTCGCCGGCGCGCGCCAGCTCGCAGTCCGGCACGCTGTCGTCGATGTTGCAGCGCGAGCGCACGCTCGTGATGTCGTCGACGTGCTTGCACAGCGGGATGCCCTCGATCCGGAGCGGGCTGCCGTCCGCCGACTGCAGCTTGACCAGCCGGCCCTCCACCATCTCGCTTGCCAGCGGCAGCGTGCGCTCGGTGTGGAACGGCCCGCAGTAGGGGAACTCGCCCGCGTAGGCCTTGGGCCACGACTCGGCCGGCGGCGCCACCGGCACGATCTGGCAGTAGCGGACGTTTTCCTCCGGGTCGAGCAGACAGGTGGTGCCGGTCGGACAGACCGGGTCGTTGTCGGCGCTGCAGATGCGGCGGCCGCGGCGGTCGAAGCGCTCGGGCTGGCTGTCGAGGACGCAGCGGTGGGTGACCACGATGGTCCCGTCGCGGTCCTCCTCCAGCCTGGTGCAGGTGGCGCCCGGGCCGCAGCCCGGCAGCAACAGCGCGTTGCTGAATTCCTCGTCGGTGTCCTCGACCCCCTCGTTGGCGCGAAACTCGGGGACGCAGCGCATGTTGATGCCGGCGATCTCGGGCTGCTGGATCTGGGTCGAGCCGAGGTACTCGGTGACCGAGCCCCCGATCTCGAGCAACTGGGCACCGGGCCAGATCTCCTCGGGCGGCCAGTAGGTGTAGATGAAGAGCCCGCTCCAGTCTCCGGGCGGCGGTGCGCTCACGTCCTGCAGGTAGAAGCCGCTCGGGGTCACGCGCGAGACGACCAGCGTGCCGTCGCTGAGGCGCACGCTGCTGCGGTCGAGCGGCGAGGTGCCCTCGTCCCGCGTCTCCTGCACCTGCATGATGGTGGGCTGCTCGAAGTGGATCTTCGGGCTGCCGCCGGCGACAAAGGTCGGCGTCTTCTCGTTGCGGCCCTCGAGCCGGTCCTCGATCGCGATCAGGGTCGACCCGGCCGCCCGCCGCAGCCGGATCTGCACGCCGCGCGCCTCGCCGTTGACGAGCACGATCGCCGGCTGCTGCATGTGCAGCGTGCCGCGCGGCAGCGTGGCCCCGACCTCGCCGTGCCAGACGAAGGGGCGCGTGCCCCGGGTGCCGATGGCATCGATGTCGACGAAGAAGGAGTTGTACTCCTCCTGCGCGTAGGGCAGGGGCTGTTCGGCCGTGCCCGGGCCGGTGGGGCAGATGTCGGTCATCGCGGCGCCGCCGCAGCCGGCTGCCGCCGCCACCGCCGGATCGAAGTTGAAGCTGACCGCAAACGAGTCCAGCGTCTCGGCCGGCTGGCGGGCCGCGATCTTGCAGCCGGCGAGGTTCACCGCAGCGGCCAGCGCAACCAGAATGCCCGTCGTCAGCAGTGGATTCCTCATTGGCCGACCCTCCGCTCGATGCGGCCGTCGATGATGCCGTCGGGCAGCACGCAGGCGGGCGCGCCGAAGTTCTCGAGCACGCGCTTGTACTGGCAGGCCGAACTGTCGGGCACCTCGTCGCTGCAGGCCAGTTCGTAGCTCGCGGTGCAGGGCGGCTGCTGCTGCATCCACTCCTCGACCGCGGTGCGCAGCGGGATGCCGGTGTTGCGCTGGGTGGTGTTGCGCCGCAGCATGATGAAGCCCGAGCCCCCGCCCGCGATGTAGTCGTTGCTGCCCAGCTCGTAGGTGCCGTTGGGGTTGATCGGCACGCCGCGGATGCGGATGTTCTCGGCGCAGGCCTTGGGGTACTCGCCCTGATAGCGGGTGGCGGCGGCGCAGCAGCCGTCGTTGTTGATCGCGCAGTCGCAGCGCATGGTGAAGCTGACGCCCGCCACCTGGACCTGGCTCTGGCAGCCGCGCGCGGTCGAGCGGCCGGCCACGAAGTCGAAGATCTCCTGCACCTCGGCGCCGGAGACGAACATGGTGGCGATGGTGTTCTCGAACGGGAAGACGTTGAACAGCGTCTCGCTGGTGATGACGCCCGGATAGATGTTGTCGCGGATGCCGAGCGAGTTGGTCATCGCGAAGTCGGTCTCGACCCCGGCCCGGGTGCGAATGGCCTCGGCCACGATGTTGCCGAGCACGCTGTCGGTGCCGCTCGGGCTGCGCCGCAGCAGCGACTCGGGCGCAAATGCCACCGGCTTGCCGAGGTTGGTGTTGAGCGCCAGCTCCTGGACGTAGGGCGCCAGCCGGCGCTGCATCCTGGGATCGTCCCGGGTGCGGCGATCGATCGGGAACAGCGTGTACTTGTGGTCGATCACCTCGCGGCCGTACCAGTCGGGCCGGGGCGGCTCGGCGTACTTGGCGGGGCGGGTGATGACGTCGAGCCGGCCGAGGAACTGCAGGAAGGCGCCGGTGTGGACGAGCGGCACGCTTCTGCCGTCCGGATCGGGCAGCACCTTGGGCGGATTGAGCACGATGTGGTGGTGGCCGCCGAACAGCAAGTCCAATCCGCGCACACCCGGCACCCGGCAGCGCAGCACTCCGGGCTCGGAGCTGGGCCCGCAGCCGGGGCTCGACGACAGCTCGGATTCGCGCAGGTAGCGGTAGGTGCCGGTGATCAGGCGTATGTCCTCGTCCAGGCCGAGGTGCGAGACGCCCACGACCAGGTCTACGTAGGGGGCCCACTGGTTGATGTACTGCTGCACCAGCGGATGCGGGTCGTAGGGGGTGACGCCCATCGAGTTGCCGCCCTCGCCGAGCGAGGTCATCGACGAGCGGTTGCCGAGGCCGATGATCAGCACGCGCAGCCCCTTGACGTCGAGCACCACCAGCGGCGAGATGATGCTGCCGAGCTGCTTGTTCCCCAGCACGTCGGCCCGGTCGGTCGACCAGTTGGCGGCCATCACCGGGAAGTTGGCCCAGGTCCCGTACTGCAGCACCGCGTTGTCCACGCCCAGGTCAAAGTCGTGATTGCCCAGGGCAAAGGCGTCGAGCTTGAGCTCGGACATGGCGCGCACCTCGGGCTCGCCCTTGAAGTAGTTGAAGATGGGCGCCCCCTGGAAGATGTCGCCGCTGTCGACGTAGATGACGCGCTTGGCTCGCGCCCGCTCGCGTTTGATCAGGGTGGCCAGCTTGGCGATGCCTCCGAACGGCGCGTTCTCCTTGGTCAGCCCGTTCTCCTCGATCGGCGCCGGCGGATCGTAGGTGTAGGGCAGGATGCGCGAGTGGATGTCCGAGGTGTGCAGGATGGTGAGGGCGACGTCGCGGTCTCCCAGGTCGATGGTCGGCCCCTCCTCGTAGCAGGCGCTGACCACCAACGCGGTGAGCACGGCAGAGCACAGTTTTTTCATGCGCGGACTATAACGCTCTGCGCTGCCGTTGGCCACGCTGTCTTGCACGAGACCGCCATCGCAATTGTGTTGCCGGCGCCCCGCGCGGTCGGCTATTTCTGCCAGCGCCGCGATCGCGCTGGTGCGGGAGCCGACGATACGGCGCGCGGCGAGGGGTGTGGCCGTGAGACCGACCGTCCACCTGTTGAGCGAGGAGCTGATCGAGAGGATCGTCGCCGAGGCGCGCGACCTGCTGTGCACGCTGGGCGTCGAGATCCACAACCCGGGCGTGCTCGAGTTGCTGCACGGACACGGCGCCCGCATCGACGCCGCCGCGCAGCGCGCCTTTTTCACGCCCGACATCATCGATCGCTCGCTCGAGAGCGCGCCGCACGGCTTCAAGCTGTACGACAGCCTCGGCCAGGAGGCGGTCGATCTCTCCGGTGACCGCACCAACTACACGCCGGGCTCGGCCGCCATCACCATCCTCGACCACGGCGCCGATCGGTCGCGGCGGCCGGCGGCCGCGGATTACGTCAGGTACGCCAAGCTGATGTGCGGGCTGCCGAACCTCGCGTCGCAGTCCACGGCCTTCATCCCGCAGGACGTGCCGGAGAAGATCCAGGACAGCTACCGCCTCTACCTGAGCCTGGGTTTTTGCGAGAAGCCGGTCGTCACCGGCTGCTTCACCGTCGAGGCGTTCGAGCTGATGAAGGATCTGCAACTGGCAGTGCGCGGCAGCGCCGAGGCGCTGGCGGCCAGGCCGCTGACGATCTTCTCCTGCTGCCCGACCGCGCCCATCAAGTGGAGCGACGTGACCTCGCAGAACGTGGTCGACTGCGCGCGCTTCGGGATCCCGGTCGAGTACATCTCGATGCCGCTGTCCGGGTTCATGGCGCCGGTCACCATGGTCGGCTCGCTGATCCAGCACACGGCCGAGACGCTGTCGGGCGTCGCCATCTCGCAGCTCACCAGGCCGGGCACGCCGGTGCTGTACGGCGGCTCGCCGGCGGTGTTCGACGTGCGCTACGAGACCACACCGATGGGCGACATCGGCACCATGATGATCGACTGCGCCTACAACGAGATCGGAAAATCCCTCGGCCTGCCGACGCAGGCCTACATCGGGCTCAGCGACGCCAAGCTGCTCGACGCCCAGGCCGGCTTCGAGAGCGCGGCCGGCGCCCTGCTGGCGGCGCTGTCCGGCATCAACAACTGCTCGGGATCGGGCATGCTCGACTTCGAGAGCTGCTTTTCGCTCGAGAAGCTGGTGCTCGACAACGAGATCTGCGGCAGCGCGCTGCACCTGCTGCGGGGCATCACGCCCAAGGAGGATTTCCCGGCGCGCGCCCGGTTCGAGGAGATGCTGGCCGAGGGCCACCTGTTGATCTCCGCGCACACGAGGCGCCACCTGCGCCAGGAGCACTACCTGCCGGGGCCGGTGATCGACCGCGCCAACAAGTCGCGCTGGGCCGAGGAGGGCGGCAAGACGCTGGGCGAGCGCGCCCGCGCCGAGGTGGAGCGGCTGGTCGCGGCCCACCGGCCGGTGCGGCTGGACAGCGGCGTCAAGCAGCAGCTCACCCGGCTGATGAATGCGGCGGCGCTTCGGGCCGGGATCGATCGGCTGCCGGTCAGCATCTGATGCGCGCCCTTTTCGACATCGCCTCCGACGACACGGCGCCCCAGGTCGAGCAGGTGCTGCAGGCGCAGGGCGTCCCCGGCGGCGGCGGACGATCGAGGAGCCCGGACGACGCCCCGCGCCGCGAGCGCGCGCGTCAGCTCGCGCTGCAGGCGATCTCGCTCTACTGCGAGCAGGCGGTGCCGCGCGGCCTGTTCGACGAGCTCACCGCGGACGCGTTCGAGCCGCTGCTGCGGCCGGGGGAAATCGGGGACAGCCCGCTGCGCCAAATCTACCCCGACGCCGGCGCTCTGGCGCTGTACGCGGTGACCGTGGGCGAGCCGGTGAGCGAGCTGATCGGCCGCCTCTTCGATGCCGACGATTTTGCCCTCGCCAGCATGCTCGACACCGCGGCGTCGCACGGCGCCGAGCTGGCGGCGCAGGCGATCAAGGCGCGGTGGCGCGAACACCTGCTGGCCACCGGTCGCCTGCAGCCGACCACCGGCATCATGGAGTTCAGCCCCGGCTACTGCGGCTGGGAGGTGACAGCGCAGCAGCCGCTGTTCGCCCGGCTGCGTCCGGCCGAGATCGGCATCGCGCTCAACTCGAGCTTCCTGATGCAGCCGCTCAAGTCGGTTAGCGGCGTGCTGGTGGCGGGCGACAAGGAGATCTTCATGTTCGATCCGGAGTTCGAGTGCTGCCGCGGGTGCCAGGCGCGCACCTGCGTCGACCGGATCAACAGCCTGGTGGCTGAAAGTGGTCTGGACTGACCGGCCGCAAGGAGTATCCAATGGATCTGCTCACACGGTTGTCCGAGAGTTTGCAGGGCGGCGACGCCGACCAAGTGGCGGAGCTCACCCGACAGGCGCTCGCTGCTGGCCTCGCTCCCAAGCCGATCCTCGACCAGGGCCTGATCGCCGGCATGACCGTTGTCGGAGACCGGTTCAAGGCGCACGAGATATTCCTGCCGGACGTTCTGCTGGCGGCCAAGGCGATGTACGCCGGGCTCGATCTGCTCCGGCCGCTGCTGGCAAAGGCCGGCGTCGCGACCGGCGGCAGGGTGGTGATCGGCACCGTGCGGGGCGACCTGCACGACATCGGAAAGAACCTGGTGGCGATCATGCTCCGGGGCGCCGGCCTGGAGGTGATCGACCTGGGCAAGGACGTGGCGCCCGAGAGGTTCGTGGCCGCGGCGCAGGAACACGGCGCGCAGGTGATCGGCATGTCGGCGCTGCTGACGACGACGATGCCCGTGATGAGGCAGGTGGTCGATCTGTGCCGGGAGCGCGGCCTGTACGGCAAGGTCAAGCTCATCGTCGGGGGGGCGCCGCTGTCGGCCGAGTACGCGCGCGAGATCGGAGCCGACGCCTACTGCTTCGACGGCGTCAACGCGGTGGACGTGGTCAAGCGCTACCTCGGGACCGCGTGATGCGGCCGCTGCTCGAGCGCCTGGCCGCGGGCGAGGTCGTCGTCTCCGACGGCGCGCTGGGGACGATGTTGATGGAGCGCGGCCTGCAGCCGGGCGCCTGCCCCGAGCGCTTCAACCTCGACCACCCGGCCGCGCTCGAGGCGATCGCCCGGCTCTACCTCGAGGCCGGGGCCGAGATCGTGCAGACCAACACCTTTGGCGGCTCGCCGCTCAAGCTGGCGCAGTACGGCCTGGACGATCGCGCCGAGGAGATCAACGCCGCCGCGGTGGCCGCGGTGCGGCGCGCGGTCGGCGATCGCGCCTATGTCTCGGCGTCGATCGGGCCGTCGGGCCGGCTGCTGCAGCCGTACGGCGATGCCACACCGGACCAGGTGGGCGCGAGCTTCGAGCGCCAGCTCCGCGCGCTGGCGCACGCCGGGGTCGACCTGTTCTGCATCGAGACCATGACCGACCTGGCCGAGGCGCAGCTCGCGGTGCGCGCGGCCAAGGCGCTCGCGCCGGCGACCCCGGTGCTGGCGAGCATGACCTTCGACCACACGCCGCGAGGCTTTTTCACGATCATGGGGACGACGCCGGCGCAGGCCGCGGCCGGACTGCTCGCTGCGGGCGCCGACGCGGTGGGATCAAACTGCGGCAACGGCGTCGAGCGCATGGTCGAGATCGCGCGCGCCATGCGCGCGGCCACCGCCCGGCCGCTGCTGATCCAGGCCAACGCCGGGTTGCCGCTGCTGCAGGGCGGCGCGGCGGTCTACCCAGAGACGCCGGAGTTCATGGCCGGCCAGGTGGCGGCGCTGCTCGACGCCGGCGTCCAGATCGTCGGCGGCTGCTGCGGCACCACGCCCGCGCACATCGCCGCCATCCGCGCGGCGGTCGACCGCCGGGCCCGACGCGTCTGAGGCCGGAATGCGCCGGCCGTTTTTTTGGGCCTGGCCGGGAGCCGGTATACAATGAATTGGCCGTCGGTGTGCCGGAGGAGGAGGCGGTGGCCAAACCTACACCCAGGCTCCGTACCTGTCCCAAGTGCGGTTTCGACAAGGTGACCGGCGAGGAGTGCCCGCGCTGCGGCATCATCATCAACAAGTTTTTGCAGCCGGGCGAGCGATCGGAGCACAGTGCCCGCCAGACGGCGCAGAGCGCGCCGTCGCCAGCCAAGACCTCGGGCAAGAAGCTCGCCGCGCTGGTGCTGGGTGTCGTCGGCGGTGTGGTCGTCATCGCCGCCGCCGTCGCGCTGCTCACGATGGAGCGCGAGCCGGGCTACCTCAAGCAGTGGCTGGCCGGCGCTGCAGGCTACGAGCAGGCGCTGGCCGAGCAGGCCAAGACCAAGAAGCCGCTGTTCGTCTATTTCGATACCGTGCGCTGCGAGCGCTGCAGCGACTTCGATCGCGGGCCGCTGGCTGCCGACGTCGTGCAGCAGTATCTGAGTCAGGCGCTGCTGGTGCGCATCGATCCGGGGCAGGGAGAGCAAGAGGCTGCGCTCTCGGTCAAGTACGGGGTCGCCGATTGCCCGGCGCTGTTTGCCATGGCGGCCGGCGGCGCCAGCCCGAGGCCGGTGCCGATCTACAAAGACGGCGAGGGCAAGCCGCTGCGCTCGCCCGAGGAGCTGCTCGCCGCAGCCCAGCAGGCGGTGCAGCTACAGGCAGCGGTCAGCATCGCCTCCGGGGTTGCGGCGTTCCAGGCCGGCGAGGTCGACAAGGCGATCGCCATGTTCGACGAGGCGGTCAAGAAGGAGCGCGACAACGCGCAGGCTTACCAGTGGCGCGGCCAGGCCTATTTCAAGAAGGGCGAGCGCGAGAAGGCGCTGGCCGATTTTGTCTCATGGATCCGGATCGAAGAGGAAAATCCGCTCGCCTTCGAGTGGGCGGCCGCCGCCAGCCGCGAGCTCAAGAAGTACGACGACGCCGTCATCTACCTGGACCAGTTGATCAAGCTCGACCCCAAGTACAAGAACGGCCAGGCCTATTTTCTGCGCAGCGACACCGAGATGAAGATGAACAACTTCGACGTCGCCATGCGCGATGCCCAGCAGGCGTGCCAGCTCGGACACGAGGAGGGGTGCCGCGTGGTCAAGGCGAATCAGAAGCGGCGCTAGCGCTGCCGGCCGCGTCGACCAGCGCTGAACCTGGCAGCACTTCCACGGGTCACCTCCAGACACCTCACGCAAATCCCCAGCGGCGCCGCAACCACCACTCGCTGCCGGCGATGGCGCATAGCGCGAGCACGCTCCACAGGTTGTCCCACAGCGGGATCCGCTTGGCGCGGCTGATCCGCTCGACGCGGGCGTCGCGCCGCGGCAGTTGCTCGACCTCGACAGCGCCGCTCACCAGCGCGCCGTTGCTCATGCGCGCCAGCGCGGCCAACAGCTCGGGCCGCGGGCGGGCCGCTGTCTGCTCCGGCCGCGCCGCGCTGACGATGAACACGTCGTCGTCGTGGCCGAGGGCGCTGCCATCGTCGGCGACAGCGCTGGCCATGGCGCGGTAGTTGCCCGGCGCCAGATCCGGGATGCGCAGCGCGGCCTCGCCGTCGGCGTCGGTGATCGCGCTGCGCTCGGCGGCCGTCCGATCGCCGCCGGCCTGCTCGCGCACCACCTGCAGCGTGACGCGCGCCGCGGCCAGCGGCCGGTAGGCGGCGTCGACGGTGCGCACCCGCAGCTCTGCCTCGGCGCCGGGATCGTAGCTGCGGCGCGCCGACTCGAGCCGTACCCGCGACAGCGCCGGATCGCGGATCAGCCAGCGCAGCGCGTTGGCCCAGAACTGGCGATGCGCCACGCCGCGACCTCCGCTCGCGACGTCGGGCAGCGACCAGTACCAGGTGTCGTCGGTCAGCACCGCCAGCGAGCGGCCGCGGCCGACCTCGCGCACCGCGACCACCGGCGCGCGGTCGCGGCCGGCGCGCTCGAAGGGATGCGTCAGCAGCACCTGGGCGCCGTCGGCGACGCCCGCTACCAGGTTGAGGCCGGACAGCGGCGGCAGGCGACCGAGCACGCTGCCGACCTCCCCGCGCCCGAGGTCGAGGATCGGATGCTGGCGTCCGATCGGCGTCAGCTCGAGCTGGTACGGGGCGCGGCGGTACTGGCGCGGGGCACTGCCGAGCTGCACCGGCAGCACCTCGGCGATCGGCGTGCCGCCGTAGCCGGCCTCGCTGAAGCTGAGGTCGCCTCCGATCATGGCCAGACCGCCGCCCTGTTCGGTGACGAAGTCGCGCACGTTTTGCAGGTACAGACCCATCTGGTAAGGCCGGTAGTTGAAGTTCTGCAGGATGACGATGTCAAAGGTCTTGAGCTCGCGCGTGAACAGCTCCTCGGTCGGAAACGGGATCAGTGACAGCTCGTCGCTGCTGCTGCCGCTCTGGTCCGAGGCTGAGCGCAGGATGAAGAACGAGATCAGGTCGACCGACGGGTTGGCCTTGAGAAAGACGCGCAGAAAGCGCTCGTCCCACGACGGCCGACCCGCGACCTGCAGCACGCGGATGCGGTCGCGGATCACCTTGAGCGCAAACGCGCGCTGGTTGTTCTCGACGACGGCCTCGCCAGCCAGAACCGGCACCTCGGCCACCAGCAGCTTCTTGCCGGTGGCCGCGGGCGTGAAACGGAACGAGGCGCGAGCCGTGGGCCGCGCCGCATCGATCGCGGCGTTGACCACCGCGATCACCTGGCCGCCGTCGCGCAGCGTCACCGGCACGCTCTTGGCCTCGATGCCGTGCGCCGAGACGGCGACCTCGATCTCGATCTCGTTGCGGACAAAGGCGAAGTCGTCGGCGACGACCTCCTCGATCGCCAGGTCGCGAAATCGCTTGGGATCGCCGACCGGCACCGCCCACAGCGGTGCCCGGAGCGCCTCGACCACCGGCCGGCCGCGCTCGGGATCGCCGCTCTGCAGATCGGCGTTGTCGGCGCCATCCGAGATCAGCGCCACCGCGGCCAGCGGTCGCTTGCCGGCGTCGGGCGCGATCGCGGCCAGCGCCGCCAGCAGGTCGCTGCGCTGGCCGTTCGGCGGCGCCTGCAGAAGTGCGCTCTCGCCGGCGACCGGCAGCGCGCTCTCGGCCACCCGGTAGAGCTCGATGTCGACGGACTCGGCGAGCCGCCGCAGCCCGGGCGCCAGGTCGGACCAGCGTTCGGCCGCGCGCTGCCAGCGGGTCAGGTCGCCGTCGGCCATGGCCATCGAGGCCGAGGCGTCGACCAGCACCGCCAGGCGGCCCCGCTCGTGCACGGTGGACCGCAGCTCGACGCCCGGCTCGAGCAGAATCGCCCCGATCAGCAGCGCGGCGACCAGGCGCAGGGCGACGAGCACGCCGCGTCCCGCCAGGCTGGCGCGCCGCAGCGCCAGCGCCGAGAGCACCAGCGAAGCCGCCAGCGCCAGCGCCAGCGCGGCCAGCCACGGCGCGGGCAACGACGACATGACGCACAAACGCCAGTCGTTGAATCCCTGCGCCGCCTGGCCCAGCAACTGCAGCATCTAGCGCCGCCGCTTCTTGAGGATGAACGGGATGTGCACCTGGTCCTCCTTGTAGTCGAGGCACAGCGCGTACATCACCAGGTTGATCCCGAGCCGGAAGGCGCGCTCCCGCTGCTGGGCGCCGCCCGGCTCCACCTCGTGCTCCCACAGCCCCAGGTTCGAGCGCGCCCAGGCGCCGCCCAGGTCGTTGTGGCTGACCACGACGGCCAGGCGGTTGTCGATGTGGACCGCATCCAGGTCGGGACAGGCGGCGGTGCGGCCGGCCGGGCCGTCGAGCATATAGAAGGACTTGTAGATGACGTGATCGCGCGGCACCGGCTGCAGTTCGCCGCTCGCCACCCCCGCCAGCGCAGCGCGCACCGCCCGCTCGAACGGGCTGCCGCGACCGCCGCTGACGCCGTCGATGACCAGCGTGCCGCCGTGTGCCAGGTAGCTGCGCAGCGCAGACTGGGCGCAGGCGGCCAAAGGCGGCAGCGCGCCATCGACCGCGAGGTAGCTGAGCGGCAGCTTGAACAGCGCGCGGTCGCACGGCTCGATCGCCTGTGCGTCTGCCTCGACCTCGACGCTGGTGCGCTTGCTCAGCTCCCACAGCAGCCGCCGCAGCGCGGTCGGTCGCGGGTTCCAGCCGCCGCCGTGCTTGAGCTGCGCGATCGTCAGGCGGTTGACCGCGTCCTCGGCCGCAGCAGCTCCGGCCAGCGTCGCGCCGCACGCCGTCAGCAGCAGTTGGTTGAAGTGGCGCCGCGTCAGCACGTCGGCATCCCCATGGACGGCTCACCGGCCGCCTCCGTTGTAGCCCGGCCGTAGCCACGGCGCCAGTTGCGACTGGCGGCCCGCTCGGCTATTTTTGGGCGCGGTCATGGAGCGAGCGCGATGAAGGAGATCCACCGCCAGCGGCTCGAGCAGGTCAGGCGCTGGGCGCTGCAGATGCTGCGCGAGCTGCGCGAGGCGACGCTCGACCTCATCGACGAGTTTAAGCGGCAGACGATCTACTTCAAGGCCCGCGCCGGCGTGGTCGCCGGTTTCGTCGTGCTGGTGGTGCTGACTCCCCTGCTCGCGCGCGCGCCCGGCATCGCCAATCCGATCAACGCCCGGGTGGTGGTGACCGCCATCCCGTGGGGCGAGAGCCTGAAGACCCTGGTCCAGGTGACCAACGAGAGCAGCGACGAATACAAGCCGTTGGTGGTCATCGTCGAGGGCACCGAAACCGACCTCAGGACCGGCAAGAAGCGATCGGGCCGCTGGAAGTACAGCAAGGCGCGTCTGCGCGAGGGCCAGACCCAGACCATCGAGGCCAAGCACCTGACCGACGAGCAGAACGTCGGTCCCAGCCTCGGTTTCACCCCCAGCGTGGTCGAGGTGCGCTGCGCCGACGGCGTGTACCGTACCCCGGTGACGGTGCGAACCGCGAAGTGACCGACTCTTGACTACCTCTCGCCGCGGCGGCGGGCGCCGTCCGATGACCCTGATCCCGCTCGGCGGTTACGGCGAGTTCGGGATGAATTGCTCGCTGCTGGTCGACGGCAGCGTCGAGTCCGGCCCCTGCATCGCCATCGACTGCGGCGGCCGCATCGCAGGCGAGGAGCTTCCCGGCGTCGATGTGATGCTGCCCGATCTGGCCATGCTCGAGCGGCTCGGCCGCCGGTTGCAGGGTTACCTGGTCACGCACGGTCACGAGGATCACATCGCGGCGCTGCCCCACGCCCTGGCGCGGCAGCCGGCGCCGCTGCTGGCCCCTCTGTACTGCCTGCACCAGCTTCAGGCGCGGCTCGAGGCGCACGGCCAGCAGTACATCGCGCGCAGGCCGCTGCAGCCGGGACAGCCGGTCGAGGTGGGGCCGTTCACCGTGGAGCCGATTGCGGTCAGCCACTCGATCCCGGACAGCCTGGCGCTGGCGGTGCGCTGCGGCGAGGCGCTGTCGATCTTTTCGGGCGACTTCCGCATCGACCGCGATCCGGTGCACGGGCCGGCGACCGACGTGGCACGGCTGGAGGCGCTGGGCGAGGCCGGGGTGGCGCTGCTGGTCGCCGACAGCACCGGCGCCGATACTGCCGGCGCCAATCCGGGCGAGCGCTCGATCCGCGGCAGCCTGCAGCAGGCGATCGCCTCCGCACCGCGGCGCGTCTTTGTGACCACCTTCGCCTCGCACGCCGCCCGGCTGCGGCAGCTTTTCGAGATCGCGCTCGGCTGCGGTCGCCAGGTGGCGGTGGTCGGCCGCTCGGCCCAGGAGCACCTGGCGCTGGCGCTGCGCCACGGTATCGTCGTGGCCCCCGCCGGCCTGCTGGTCGACGAGGCGCGCGCCCGCGATCTGCCGCCGTCGCGCCTGCTGGTGATCACGACGGGCTGCCAGGGCGAGCGCCGGGCCGCGCTGCCGCGGATGGCGATGGGCGCGCCCGATCTGCCGCCGGTGGAGCGCGGCGATCGCGTCATCCACAGCGCGCGCGTCATCCCCGGCAACGAGGTGGCGGTGCTGCGCACGGCCAATGCGCTTCTGCGGCGCGGCGCCGAGTGGGTCGACGCGACGGCCGGAGTTCACGTCTCGGGCCACGGTCATCGCGACGATCTGCGGCAGTTGATCGAGCTGACCCGGCCGGCGGTCTTCGTGCCCGCGCACGGCGATCGCCTGCACCTGCAGGAGCACGCGGCGCTCGCCGAGCAGTCCGGCGTGGCGCCGAAGGCGATCGCGCTGGTCGAGGACGGACAGCCGATCGAGATCTTCGAAGAGGGCGGCGGCTGGCGCTGGCGCGGGCTGCCGCCGCTGGAGCTGAGACCGCTGCTGCTCGACGAGAGCGGCGGCGTTCTCGAGAGCGAGACCGCGCTCGGAGAGCGCCGCCACGCCGCGCGCCAGGGCGTGGTCTTCGCCGCGCTGCCGCTGGCGGCCGGTCGCGACAGCCGCATCGGTCCGGTGCAGCTACGCACATTTGGCGTCGACGAGCGGGCGCTGGCGCCGTTGCTCGACGAGGCGCGGGCCGAGATCGATCGCGACGCCGGCCTTCTCGATCGCGGCGAGCAGCGCGACGCGGCCGTGGTCGAGGAGACCGTGCAGCGCGCGCTGCGGCGCATTTTTCGGCGCGGCGAGGTGCGGCCGCCCGAGGTGGTGGTGGCGCTGGCTCCGGTCGCCCCCGACGGGACGCCGCCGCGCCGGCAGAAGCGCGGCCGGCGCTCGCGCTGAGCCGCCAGGAAGTCGGCAGTCCGCCTTGTCCTTTGAACATCTGTTCAGTATACTGGACAAGATTTCAGTTGCGTCTGCCCGACGCCGGAGGCCGCCATGGAGGAGCTGACCGATCGCCAGGCCGAGGTGCTGCGTTTCATCGAGCGCCGCATCGTCGAGCAGGGCTACCCGCCGACGCTGCGCGAGATCGGCGAGGAGCTGGGCATCAGGAGCCTCAACGGCGTCAACGATCACCTCAAGGCGCTCGAGCGCAAGGGGTTGCTGGCGCGCGACGGCCACCGCTCGCGCGCGCTGGCTCTGGCGCGCCGCAGCGACGGCTTGGTGCGCGCGGCCCTGGCCGCCGGCCGCACGGTAACGGTGCCGCTGTGCGGCCGGGTGGCCGCGGGCGAGCCGATCCTGGCCGTCGAGCAGGCCGAGCAATCGGTCACCATCGACAGTTTTCTGGTCGGCGACGCCACCCGGGTCTACGCGCTCAAGGTGGTCGGCGACTCGATGATCGAGGACGGCATCTTCGACGGCGACTTTTTGTTCGTGCGCAAGCAGCCGACAGCCGACCGGGGCAGCATCGTGGTCGCCATGATCGAGGGCGAGGCCACGGTCAAGCGCTTCTACCCCGAGCGCGACCGCATCCGTTTTCAGCCCGCCAACAGCCGGCTCAAGCCCATCTACGTGCGCCGCAGCGAGTTTCGCGAGACCATGATCCTGGGCACCGTGGTCGGCGTGTTCCGGCGCGTGTGAAGGTCACTGGGCGTCGGCGGCGCTCGCCTGCTTCTTGCCGTTGGCCTTGGCCTCGGACTCGCGCAGCTTCTGGACAAACGTGGTGTTGTAGTCGCCGGAGGCGAACAGCTTGGAGTCGAGCGCGCGCTGGTGGAACGGGATGGTGGTGCGCACCCCCTCGATGATGTACTCGTGCAGCGCCCGCTGCATGCGCGCGATCGCCTGCGGCCGGGTCTCGCCGCGGGCGATCAGCTTGGCCAGCAGCGAGTCGTAGGCGGGCAGCACCTTGAAGTGCTCGCACACCGCGCTGTCGACCCGCACGCCAAAGCCGCCCGGCTCGTGGTAGGCGGTGATCGTGCCCGGCGAGGGGGCAAAGTTGTTGGGATCCTCGGCCATCACGCGGCACTCGATGGCGTGGCCGCGCAGCCTGACGGCGTCCTGTGCAAACGGCAGCTTCTCGCCGGCGGCGAGGCGAAGCTGCAGTTGCACCAGATCGATGCCGGTGACGGCTTCGGTCACCGGGTGCTCGACCTGGATGCGGGTGTTGACCTCCATGAAGTAGAAGCAGCCCTGGTCGTCGAGCAGCATCTCGACCGTGCCCAGGCTGCGGTAGCCGACGCTCTCGAGCAGCCTGACCGCGGCCTGGCCCATGCGCTGCCGCAGCCCGTCGTCGAGCGCGGGGGACGGCGACTCCTCGATCAGCTTCTGGTGGCGCCGCTGCACCGAGCACTCGCGCTCTCCCAGGTGGACCGCGTTGCCGTGCTGGTCGGCCACCACCTGGATCTCGATGTGGTGCGGCTCGTCGATGTAGCGCTCGAGAAAAAGCGAGCCATCGCCAAACGAGGCTGCCGCCTCGCTGGCCGCGGCCTCGAGCGCGCGCTCGAGATTCTGGGTGTCGCGGATGATCTTCATGCCGCGACCGCCGCCGCCGGCGGCGGCCTTGAGGATCACCGGCAACCCGATCTCCTGCACCAGCTTGGCGGCCTGTCTCGGGTTCTCGAGCGCGCCGTCGCTGCCGGGCAGCAGCGGCATGCCGGCGCGGCGCGCCGCCGCGCGCGCCTCGATCTTGTTGCCGAGCAGGCGGATGTTGGCCGCGGTCGGGCCGATGAAGGCGATGCCGCAGGTCTCGCAGACGCCGGCGAACGACGCGTTCTCCGACAGGAAGCCGTAACCGGGGTGAATGGCGTCGGCGCCGATGACCTCGGCCGCGCTCATGATCGATGGCACGTTGAGGTAGCTCTGCTGCACGCTGGCTGGCCCGACGCAGATCGACTCGTCGGCCAGCCGGACGTGCAGCGAGTCGGCGTCGGCGGTCGAGTGGATGGCGACCGTCGGAATACCCAGCTCGCGGGCGGCACGGATGACGCGAAGCGCGATCTCGCCGCGGTTGGCGATCAGCAGCTTCTCGAACAGCCTGGGCTTCGGCCTGGCCATGGAGACGGTCAAACCGGCATGATCCGAAACAGGGGGTGGTCAAACTCGACCGGCTGCGCGTTTTGCACGAAGATCTCGGCGACCCGGCCGCCGACCTCGCACTCGATCTCGTTCATCAGCTTCATCGCCTCGATGATGCACAGCACCTGGCCCGGTTGCACCAGGGCGCCGACGTCGGTGAACGGAGGCGCTCCAGGTGCCATCGCGCGGTAGAAGGTGCCCACGAACGGCGAGCGCACGATCACGCCTTCTTCTTGGTCCGGTCGCGCCTTGCCATTGCCGCCCGGTGTAAAGGGCGCCGGCGCCGGCGCTGGCGGGCGCTCGCCGCACGGGGCCGGTGCCGCAGCCCGCGGCGAGGTGCGGACGAAGCGGACGCGCTGGTCGCCGCTCTGGACCTCGAGCTCGTGGATGGCCGAGCCCTCGAAGAGCTTGAGCAGCGACCTGACCTCCTTGATGTCCATGCCGCGACCCCGTACCTGCGATTTTGTCGGGCGCTCGCCGCTCATTTGCTGACGCGCTCGACGTAGGAGCGATCGCGCGTGTCGACACGGATGGTCTCGCCCTCGTTGACGAAGAGCGGCACGTAGAAGATCGCGCCGGTCTCGACCGTGGCCGGCTTCTGGGCGCCGCTCACGGTGTCGCCCCTGGCGCCCGGCTCGCATCTGATGATCTTGAGCTCGACGAAGTTGGGCACGTCGACGCCGATCGGCTGGCCGTTGAAGAAGATGGCCGAGATCTCGAGGTTCTCGATCAGATAGTCGGAGGCCTCGCCCAGAATCTCCCGGGGGATCTCCGCCTGCTCGTAGCTCTTGGTGTCCATGAAGTGGCAGGTATCCCCGTCCGAGTAGAGATACTGCATCTTGGTCTCGAGCAGATCGGGCCGCTTGACCTTGTCGCCCGAGCGAAAGGTCGGCTCAATCAGTTGCCCGGTGATCATGTTCTTGATGCGGGTGCGCACGAAGGCGGTGCCCTTGCCGGGCTTAACGTGCTGGAAGTCGACTATGACGTAGGGCACTCCGTCGATCTCGATCTTGAGCCCCTTGCGAAAATCCGACGTCGTCCACATCCCGACTCCAATCGGCTGCCGCAGCAGCGGCGACGCTAGGCTAGCTGAGCTCTTGCTGTAATTTGGGTGCCGCCACCCTGAGCAGATGGCGGCCCTTGCCGACCAGGCCGCCGGGCAGCATGGTCAGCACCACCAAATACTCCGCGGTCAGCGGTCGCAGCAGGGCCACCATTTTGTCGCTGCGGATGCACACCTCGTCTACGTCTCCGGCCGCCAGCCCCTCGGCGGCGCGCCTGATCTGTGCCACCAGATGCGCGAATTCGATGGTGGCATCGCCGGCATTCAACTGCCCGGCCGGTTTGTTCCCGTCGACCGAATCGATAGCGATGCCATCGAAACCGAGCAGCGTGCAGTTGACGCTGCCCGGCACCTCGCGCACCAGCCGCTCGATGTGCTCGCGAAATCCCATGACCACCGCTCCTTCGGACCGCCCGCCGCAGGAGTGCCTCGGGGCGGGCAAGGGTCAGCCGGCAAGGCGATCGGCCGCTAGTACAGCCTCGCCCGCACAGCGCGGACGACACCGCAATCTCGGCCGCAGGGAATCCTGCTCGCATGCGACCACGATTTCAAGAGGCATTCGAGAATTCAAGCGCCTGGGAACGGCCCCGGAAGGAGATCACCAGACGCAGTCCTGCCACGGCGGATAGCAGTTTTCGCCTATGTCGCGGCAGGCGCTGACATTGACCACGCAGCCGCGGCACAGCTTGAGCGGAAAGGTGGTCCATTCGGTCTGGATCCGGGTGCCGCCGGTGGTCCGACCGCGAGCGCGGATCCGGGTCGCGAGCAGGTACGAGTTCGGGTAGTTGAGGCTGGTGTAGAGATCCGGGTCGGCACCGAGCACAGCGCCGATATCGCCGGGCACGACATCGAATCCCAGGAACGCCGTTCCCTCCACGCCGGCAGTTCTCCCGGCCTTGGTCTTGGGACCCACCCAGGCGTTGGCGGGCATGGTCAATTGCGCCGGGATCTGATCGAGGGTCGCTCCCGAAGGCTGCACGGAGTTGAGCGAGAAGTCGTACTGGACCTCGACTTCCTCGATCAGTACGTCGGTCGTGGGCAGGCCACCGTAGTTGTAGACCGTCTCGGTGGTGCGGCCGACTCTGGTGTTGCTGTAGTTCTCCTCGGCATTGGTGCGCACCAAAAACATCGCCGAGTAGGTCCGCGGGCTCTGGATCTGTGTCGAGCTCGGATCCCCCGGGACGACTGGGTAGGTATCGGAAACGTCCAGTACACCAGGCGACAGTATCAGCAACGGATTGGCGTCGCACTGCGTTTTCGGATCGAGTTGTGTGTTGTTGGCGATGAAGATCATGTCGTCTTCGGTCGCGCAGCCGGCCACTGCAGACAGCGCCGCACCCAACAGGAGAACAACGGTCAAAAGCTTGGTTGCCATGGGACTCCTCCGCTGGCCTCGCCTGGTATCGAGTTTCACCGACGCTACCGTCCGCTGCCCGTCACATCGATCATCGCCTGCTTGCGGTTTACGATGTGAGGCGTGATAAAGGCAAGCAGCTCGCGGCGCTCATCTTCCTCGCTCTTGGTCTTGAACAGCCAGCCGATGAGCGGGATCTTGCCGAGGAACGGCGTGTACTGGTAGCCCTCGGACTGACGCCGGGTGTAGATGCCGCCGATGACCGAGGTGTCGCCGTCGTGCAGCAGGACCTCGGTGTCGGCCTCCTTTTTCTCGACCGAAGGGACACCCCACACCTGGCGGTCGAAGTTGGGAACGTTGTTTGAAACGTGGATCTTCATCAGCACGCTGGCGTCCGTGGTCACGTGCGGTGTCACCTCCATGGAGAGGGCGGCGGAGATCATCTGCACGTTGTAGCCCTGGGCGCTGACGACCGTGATCGGGATGTCGACGCCCTGCGAAATTTTGGCGGTCTTGTTGTCGACCGTGACCACGCGCGGCGCCGAGACGATGCGAGCTGAGCCCTCGGTCTCGGCGGCCGACAGGCGCAAGTTGAGAGTGCCGATGTTGCCGATGCTGCCAAAAGACATGCCGAGCGCGGTTCCCGGGGAGTTGGCCGGGTAGTTCACCGCGTACTGGGCCGGCTGCGGCACGCCGGGCGAGGCGACGGCCCCGTCGTCGGCGCCACCGGTCATCGAGGCCATGTAGGGGAAGACCAGTCCCGTCGGGTTGCCATTGAAGGGCGACATGTTGAGCCCGCCGCCCCACTGGATGCCGAGGGAACGCACGAAGGAGGTGGTGGCCTCGACGATGCGGGTGTCGATCAGCACCTGCGGGGTCTGGGTGTCGAGCGTGCGCACCAGCCGTTCGGCCTGGATCAGCTTCTCCTTGATGTCGCTGATGACGATCACGTTGGTGCGGGCGTCGACGGTGGCCTTGCCGCGGTCGGAGAGCAACTTCTCGACCTGGGGCAGCATCTCGCCGGCATTGGCGTAGTTGACGACCAGCAGCTTGGTCGAGGTGGGCAGCGCCCTGAGCGCCAGCTCGCGCCGCTGCGCCGCCAGCTCTTGCTCCTTCTGCAGCGTCGTCTGCGGCGCCACCCGAATGATGCCGCCGCGCCGATCCTGGCCCAGCCCCTTGACCTTGAGCACCACGTCGAGCGCCTGGTCCCAGGGCACGTTGCGCAGCTTGATGGTCACCTTGCCCTTGACCTCGTCCGAGGCGATCACGTTGGTGCCCGAGACCTCGGCGATCAGGCGCAGCACGTTGAGGATGTCGGCGTCCTTGACGTCGATGGTGATGCGCTTGCCGCTGTAGCGGCGCGCGGCCGTGGTCAGGGTCTGCGACGCGTTGGCGGCCTGGGCCGACAGGCCGGCCGCCGCGGTCACCGCGGGCACCGGCTTCTCCTCCGGCGCGGCGCGGAAATCCCAGAACAGCTCGTCTCCCTTGCGCCACACCTTGTGCTCGACCTCGCTGCTCAGGTCGGCGGCGATGCGGACGACCGAGGCGTCGTCGGGGTCGACAAAGGTCGACACGCGCCGCAGCGGGCTGTTGGCCTCGCCGGCCTCGATGGTGCGCGCCAATCCCTGCGGCAACTTGGCCCGGAGCTCGAGGATCTTCATCCGCGGCGCGTCGGCGGCCAGGCGTTCGTGGAAGGGGCCCTGCACCTTGATGCTGAGGCGGTAGAAATCCTGCTGCCGGTCGAGCTTGACATCGGCCACGGTCGTCTCGTCCGATGCCTCGGTCGCCGCCGTTCGCTGCGCCAGTTGGTCGGTGATGCCGAGCGCCAGGCCGTCCTCGGCTGCGACGACGTTGTAGACCGGAACGCCTTTGTTCGCGTCCATCACGATGCGGGTCTTGTCGCTGTGCTTGCCCACCCGGATGCGGGTGAGGTTGCTGTCCTTGACCACGGTCGGCCGCTTCAGCTTGGTCGAGATGCCGTACAGGTCGACCACCAGCCGCGGCGGGTCCGCGACCTCCTTGACCTCGTAGCGCAGCGGTTCGCCGTCGGTGCGCAGCTTGACCACCAGGCTGTTGCCGCTCTTGCGGGTCTCGATCGCGAGCAGCTTGCGCGCCGGCTTGGCGTCGGACGCAGGCGCTGTCCTGGCCTCGGCGGAAGCCGGCGTCGCTGTCTCCCTGGCCTCGGCGGGGGCCGGCGTCGCTGTCTCCCCGGCCGCGGCGGCGGCCGACGGCTGGTCGGCGGTGGCGGTCAGCACGATCGCGTTGCCGGCGCTCTTGACATCGTAGGCCGCGCTGTCGGCGAGTCCGACGATGACGCGGCCGACGCGACCGGCGCCGTCGTCGAACTGCGTCGTGGTCACCTCGGTGACCAGCCCGCCGCCGGGCAGGGTGGTCGCCACCCGGCGCGCGTCCGCGCCCTGGACGTCGATCACCACCCGTAGCGGCGCGGTCAACTTGAATACCGTGTATTGAGGAGGCCCGCTGGTGTTGATGACGACCTGCGTCGTGTTCGCCTCGGCCTGAACCTCGATTCCGTTCAGCTCGAGGCCGCCCCCCTCGGCTGCATTTGCGCCACCCGCCGCCAGCACCGCTCCGACGATGATCGCGCCCAACAAGTGAGAACTCGGCTTCATCGGCTCGTCTCCTCAGCGCACCGCGCAGTTGCCGCTCTTGCTCCCTGGTCCCGGCAGCTCATCGAATAGCCGTCTCTTCCTTTTCCTCAGGCAATTTCATCGGCACCAGGTGCGTCACGCGGCGGCCGGTAAAGTCTCGGAATTCTTCCTGAATGATGATCTCGCCGCGCCGTATGTGTTTGACCTGGCCCCAGTGCTTGCCGATCACGGTTCCGACCTTGACCGCGTGTCCCTTGCCGGTCGGATCCTCGACCATGGCGACCGGCGTCGCCGTGCCGACCACCACCGCCACCAGCCTGAGCTGATCGAGATCGAAGAGTTGCAGCTCGGAGAGCTTGCGCGCTTCGGTCTCCTCGTGCTCGAGCTCGGCGAAGTAGGTGCGGAACGGGTCGCGCTTGCCGATCGCGTTATAGGTATAGACCGCGTCGCTTTCGTCGGTCTTGCTGTCGGCCTCCGCCGCCTTTTCTGCCCGCGTCGGTGACGGCGTGGCGGCGGTCGGCGGCGGCGTCACTGCCGCCTCTTCCTCGTCGCCGCAGGCGGTGTTCGCCAGCGATCCGAGCAACACCAGCGGCGTCAGCGCCGGCAAAGCCAGCCAATGGCGCCGCGAGCGATGGTTGGTCCAGATCCACATTGCCGTCCTCCGCGTCGTGCTCAGTCTTCGTCACGGGCCCGCGGCGCTGCCGCCGTTTTTTTGGGCGCCGACTCGCCGGATTCGAGGAAGCGATACGTGGTGGCCGTGTAGGCGCCCTTGAGCATGATCTTCTTGTTTACGATCTTCGGATCCTTGAGATTGATGTCGGTGACATTTACGATACGCGGCAGCTTGGCGAGCCGGTCGAAGAACACGGCCACCTCGTGAAAGCTGCCCTCGACCACCATCGCCACCGGCACGGCCGCGAAGGTGCCGCGTTTTTCCTCGACCTTGAGCTCAAACTTGCTCACCAGCAGGCCCGACTGCTGACCTTCATAGGCGATGTCCTTGAGCAGCTTGGGGATCTCGGCCTTCTTGGGGAGCTGCTCCTCGGCCTCGCGCAGGCGCTGCTTGAGGCGCTCCACTTCGCGCTTGAACTCGGTGAGATCTTTGGCTTTTTGCTGTTTATCGAGCAGCTTTATCTGGAGCTCCTCGGCCTTCACCTGCAGCGTCTCTTTCGAGTCCCACTGGCTCGACATAAAGACAAAGTAGTCAAAGCCAACCAAGGCGGCGATCACGACAAAGAGGGCTATAGCTTTTTTTCCGAAAGAGAGCTTGGTGAATTGGTTTAAAAACTTTTCCATCTCTCTCTCCGCTCAGCCCTTGCTGTAATTGACGTTGGTGGTCAGCTTGAACTTGTAGATCGGCTGCCCAAACTGAACCACCTTCTCCGACACCTGCAGCTTGATGTCGGTGAACATCGGGCTCTTCTCGAGCGCGTTCATGAAGTCCGAGATGTCGGCGTTCTCGACCCCGTAACCCGTCAAGTTGATGGTCGATCCGCTCTGAGCCATTGTCTCTATCCAGACCCGCTTCGGGATCACCGTGGCCAGCGTATCGAGGGCCTTGACCGGTCCGGTCTTTCCCTTCTCTAGGTCGCGGATGACGTCGAGCTGCTTGCGCAGGCGCTGGCGCTCGGCCTCGAACTGGTTGACCTCGCCGATGAGCTCCTCGAGCCGCTTGATCTCGGCCTCGGTGCGCGAGACCTCGTCCTCGAGCTTGTTCACGTCGTTGGCCAGCTTGATGTTGTAGCCGACCACCACGAGCAGGACGCAGGCAACCACGACGCCCATCAACTGGAGTTGCCGGATCCCGACGCTCATCCGATGCGCTGCTTTGACGGGCAGTAGGTTGATGCGGATCATGTCGCCTCCCACACCTCTCGATCAGAGCCGAATATTGTCGCCAGCAGCGCGCAGGGCCAAACCGATGGCGATGGCCGCTGCCGGACCCACGTTTTTGAGAAATGCCGGATCCAGGCCGCGGCCATTGCAGTCGATGGCGCGGAACGGATCCACCACCTCGACCGCGATACCGGTCCGGCCCTCTATGGTCCGCGCCACGGTCTGCACCTTGCTCACCCCGCCCGAGAGGTAGATGCGCGAGATCTTGGAGTCGGCGCTGGTGGCCGAGTAGAAGTCGAGCGACCGCTGCACCTCGTTGGCCAGCGTGTCGGAGACCTCCTGGATGATCCGGGCCACCTCCTGCGGCACCACTGAGTCGGCATCCTCGGTGCCGTGGCCGCCGATCTTGAGCTCCTCGGCCTCGTCGTAGCTGACGTTGAGCTGCTTCTGGATCTCCTCGGTGAACTGATTGCCCCCCATCGCGATGTCGCGGGTGAAGGCCGAGATCCGGTTGGCGATGACGTTGATGTTGATCACCGCGGCGCCGATGTCGATCAGGCACACCGTCTCGCCCACGGGCAGGTCGTAGTTGAGCTCGAACTGGTTCTGCAGCGCCAGCGCGTCGACGTCCATGCACACCGGGTCGAGCCCCGCCTCGGTCACCACCGAGACGTAGTCGTTGATCATGTCCTTCTTGGCTGCGACCAGCAGCACGTCCATCTGCCCCTGATCGGTGTTGGGGTTGAGGATGTGCACGTCGATGTTGACGTCGTTGATGTCGAACGGAATGTACTGCTCGGCCTCCCACTGGATAGACTCCTCGAGTTCCTCCGGGGTCATCACCGGCAGCGGGATCTTCTTCAAGATCACCGAGTGGCCGCTGATCGAGATCGCGACCTCCTTGTTCTTGACGTTCTGGCTCTGGAACAGCTCGCGGATGGCGTCGACGATGGCGGTCGAGTTCATCAGCGCGCCGTCGACGATCGCCTCCGGCGGCAGGGCGATCATGCCGAACGTCTGCAGCGCGTAGTGGCCCTTGTTCTCCTTCAACTGGCACAGCTTGATGGTGCTGGTGCCGATGTCGAGCCCGACTGACAGTTTGCTCTTTGCCATGCTCGTTCCCCGCGCCGCGCGGCGCTCGACCTACTCCTCGACGTCGTCTCCAACCTCGTTCCGGGCGCCGAAGACCTTGTCCTTTTCTTCGAGCTTGAGCCCGAGCGCGAGGATGATCTTGCGCTTGGTGTCCATTCGGCAGCTCAATCCGGACTCTACGCGATCGATGGTCAGCGCCGACAATCCGGCCTTGCGGGCCAGCTCGGCCTTGCTCATGAGCCGGTCCTCGCGAAGTTGTCTGAGGCGGTTCGTGGAGGTTCGAGTCTGTCTCATCGTCGGGTCCTTAGAGTGCGTTCGTGTCAGATCCGATATCCCCACCTGGATGGCGCCTGCATCGTAACCGCTTCCAAATGTTGAGTCAAGAATAGTAAATTTTTATATAAATTGAGTATAATTTAACTAAATAAAATTTCAAATTTATTTAATTTAGATTACTCCTCCTTCTTTTCGACGGCTCTACAAACTTGTCTGGCTCGCGCTGATGATACGCAACATGATGCCTTTCTGCAAAAATTTGGCCGTGATCGGCGGTGACGACCGCACCGGCGGTCGTTTCACCGCAGCTCTGGCATCAGGTCCGACCAGGTCGGTGCAAAGCATGTGACCTTCTGCGACGAGATGCGGCGCTGGTGGTTGCCCTGGGGGTCGGACAGCC
Organism: Deltaproteobacteria bacterium; assembly: GCA_016934455.1. GTDB lineage: Bacteria > Myxococcota > JACRCW01 > JAFGSX01 > JAFGSX01 > JAFGSX01. Next base: position 7,839 of record JAFGSX010000590.1, on the reverse strand, counting down.
AGATCGCCTTGCTGCCCTGCCGGTCCGAGGTGAAGGCGAGCATCCGGCCATTGGGAGCCCAGGTCGGTTCCTCGTTGTTGCCCTGATCCTGGGTGATGCGATGGACGCGACCGCCGGCGACCTCGATGGTGAAGATGTCGAACACGTTGCGCTCGTCGCGCGCCGTGAACGCGATGCGATCGCCGCGCGGCGACCAGGCCGGGGTCTGGTTGTAGGTGCCCTGAAAGGTGATCCGGCGCTGGTTGCTGCCGTCGGCGTCCATCACGTAGATCTGCGGATTGCCGGTGCGGTCCGAGACGAAGGCGATGCGCTTGCCGTCGGGCGACCACGACGGCGAGCTGTCGATCGCCCACGCCTCGCTGGTCAGCCGGCGCGGGTGCTTGCCGCTGCGGTCGACGACGTAGATCTCGCTGTTGCCGTCCCTGGAGAGGGTGAGGGCGATGCGCTTGCCGTCGGGCGAGACGCAGGCTCCCGAATTGAGGCCGGGCGACTGCGAGACCGGCGCCGTCGCGCCGCTGGCCAGGTCGACGCGAAACAGATCGGTGTTGCCGCTGAGGTAGCTGGTGAAGAGCAGCCCCCCCGTGCCGTCCCAGGCCGGCAGGATGTTGATGTAGTTGTTGCGCACGACGCACGACGCGTTGTGGCCGTCGACGTCCATGACGCAGATGTCCTTGCTGCGGCCGCGGCGCTGCACATAGGCGATGCGCGACAAAAACAGCCCCTTTTCGCCGGTGTAGTGCGCGATCAGCGCGTCGGCGATGCGGTGCGCCAGCCGTCGCGGCTGGCCCGCGCTGTCGAACTGCTCCTTGAAGATCTCGCGGCCCCGCACCACGTCGAAGACGTGCACCTCGACGGTGATCTCGCCTCCGCTCTGGTCGATCAGCGCCTTGACCAGGCCGTCGGCGCCGACGTTGAGCCAGGCCGGGAAAGCGATGGTGCCGACGGTGACCCCCTCGCGCTCGGGCGAGGCGATAAACGAGCGCGGGTCGAGCACCTGGAACAGCCCGCTCGCGGACAGGTCGTCGCGCAGCACCGTGGCCAGCTCGCGGCCGACGTCGGCACCCGCGCTGGCGCGCGGCTTGAAGTCGGGCACGGCGATCGGGAACGGCCGGAAGGCGGCGCCCTCGATCTCGATCAGCGGCCGCTGGGCGCTGGCCGGCCCGGCACCGAGCACAGCGGCGGCGAGCAGCGCGCAGGCGCACAAGTCTATGAGCCGTTGGCCGGGTCTCGCACGTTGCATTCAACCCCTCCTCTCGGGCTGCTCGGCTTGGACGAAATACCGAAGAAGAATAGTAAAGCGCGCCCGGCGGCGCCAGTGCTGGTTTTGGCGAGCGGGCGCAGCGCCGCCCTGTTTTCTGTAGCCGTCGCCCGGGGCATTGCTTCTCGGCGGCGCCCCTCGGCGGGAGCTGGACCATCTGCCCGCTGCGTTTGCGATGCGAGCGTGACTCTGTCGACACGGAATGTCCCAAAGCTGCATCGGTCTCGGCGCCCCGCCTCGGGCTTGCCTCCGCTCTCGTCGCAACGCCCCGGTCGACGCCTACTCGACAAGAGCCTGCGACTGCAAGGCCGCCCACAACCCCAGCCGGTAGCCCAGGCGTCAGTGTTGTCAGCACCAGACATCGCGTGGCCGCGCCGCACAGCGGCGCGAGCCGGGTGGGGGGTCCCGTCGAGGTTCACCCTCGACGGGGGGCGGGCGCAGCGCCGCCCTAAGGTTTGAACCGCAGCGAGACGCCCTTGGCGACCGTATCGCGCAGGAACACCGGCGGCTCGGGCACCGGCGAGGCGCGCAGGATCGCCGCCTCGAGCGCCTGGTCGAACACGTCGTTGCCCGACGACTGCTCGACCTCGTGCCGGCTGATCCGGCCGTCCGCCGCGATGTAGACCGTGATGGTCGCCTGCAGCCGTCTCCGCTCGGCGTCGGACAGGATGCTCGGCAGGCTGTAGTTGCTGCGGATGTGCTCCTGCAGCCGCGCGAAGTAGGCCTGCGCCAGCGACATCGGGCCGGCCTGGTCGTCGCTGCCGAAGGCGCTGCCCTCGGGATTGCCCTCGGTCTCGTCCTTGCCCACCCGCTCGGCGATGCGCTGCAGCGCCTGCCGGCGCCTTTCCTCCTCCTCGATCTTGCGCAGCGCCTCCCGCATCTTCTCGTCGCGCTTCTCGTCCAGCTTCTCCTTCTCGCCGTCGTCCTTGGTGCTGATCAGCTTCTCCGTCGGCGCCGCGGCCGGCGTCTTGACGATGCGCGGCAGCAGCTTGGGGTCGCGCGGCCGGCCCAGGCGCACCAGCTTGGTCTGGATGACATCGGTCGAAAAGTCGATGGTCGGCCGCCGCTGCGCCGTGCCCAGCGCGTAGGTCGCGATGGCCACCGCGTGCAGCGCGGTCGAGACCAGGAACACCCACCAGAAGCCGCGCTGGCGGGGCCGCAGGTAGCTGTAGCTATGGGAGGCGGTGCGGCCGCTCATCTCACTTGCGCTCGATCTCGAGCGGGTCGGTCACCATGCCCAGCGACTCGACCCCGGCTTCCTTGACCAGCGACATCACCGCGACCACGTCGCCGTACGGCAGCTTGCGGTCGGCGTGCAGGTACAGCTCGCGGTCGCGCTTGAGCTTGGCGTTGCTGGACAGCACGGCCGACAGATTTTCCCGCGGCACCTCGGTCTCGCCGATGAAGTACTTGCCCTCGGCGGTCATGGTGAGCACCAGCTTCTGCTCCTTGCTCTCGATCTGGGTCGATTTGGTCTTGGGCAGGTCCACCTTGACGCCCTGCGCGAGCAGCGGCGCGGTGATCATGAATATGATGAGCAGCACCAGCATCACGTCGACCAGCGGCGTGACGTTGATCTCGCTCATGGCCTCGGGGCCGGTGCGGGTCGTGAATGCCATTTCTCACTCCTCCAACGGGCGACCCCGGCTGACGGCCTAGAAAAAATGCCGCCGCACGATATTCATGAAGTCGGCGGAAAAATTATCCATCTCGCTCGCCAGCACCTTGATCTTGGAGTTGAAGTAGTTGTAGGCGATGACCGCCGGGATGGCAGCGGCCAGGCCCGCTGCGGTGGCGATCAGCGCCTCGGCGATACCCGGCGCCACGGTCGCCAGGTTGGCGCTGCCGACGTTGCCGATGTCGCGGAAAGCCTTCATGATTCCGATCACCGTGCCGAACAGCCCGACAAAGGGCGAGGTCGAGCCGACCGTGGCCAGGAACGGCACCAGCGTCTCGAGGTGGGTCAGCTCGCTGGTGGTGGCGCGGCGCAGCGCGCGCTCGATGTTGGTCGAGGGATCGAGCGTGGCCACCTCGGCGCCCTGCTCCTCCTTGCTCTGGGCGCGCTGCTTGACCTTGGCCAGCTCGACGTAGCCGGCGCGGAAGACCTGGGCGATCGGGCTGCGCTGGTACTTCTCGCTCTCGCCGAAGATCTCGTCCAACCTCTTGGACTGCCAGAAGGACTCGAGAAACGAGACCGAGTGCAACTGCGCCTGACGCACCAGGTAGGCCTTGTATCCGATCACCGCCCACGAGGCGACCGAGGCCACCACCAGCAGCAGCAGCACGCTGAAGACCAGCGGCCCCGAGTGGGTGATCATCTGCCAGAACGAGATCTCGGTCACCGATCCGGTCTGGGCGACGAAGACGTGGATCACCGATTGCGGCATCTGCGCTCCCCGGCCGAGCAAGAGCTGGCCGCCCGCCCAGGGCTCCCGGCCAGCGCGTCATCGCACGACGACAACGGCTCTAACATCAGCCCGGCCGGGCAGCAAGGGGCGCGTCCGCGGCCAGGTGGCAGAGGATGGTCTGCGCCAGCCGCGCCGAGACGCCGCCGACCTGCTGGAGCCGAGCGACGTCGGCCTGCCGCAGCGCGCGCACGCTGCCGAACTGGCGCAGCAGGCGGCGGCTCAGCCGCGGGCCGACGCCGGGGATCTCGGCCAGCGCGCTGTGCAGCGAGCGCCGGTTCCGGCGCTGACGATGGAACGCGATGGCAAAGCGGTGCGCCTCGTCGCGGATGCGCTCGATCAGCGCGCGCTCGGCGCTGTGGGGCAGCAGCGCGATCGGGTTCTTGCGGCCGGCCAGGTAGAGCCGCTCGGGCGAGCGCACCGGCGCCTCGCCGCGGTAGGCGCCGTCATCGATGACCCGGCTCTTGGCGATGCCGGCGATCGGCAGCCCGCGCACGCCGAGGTCGCGGCAGGCCGCGGCGGCGACGGCCAACTGACCCGGCCCGCCGTCCACCAGCAGCAGGTCGGGCAGGTCGCCCTCCCGCAGGCCGCGCCGCAGCCGGCGGGTCAGCACCTCGTACAGCATGGCGAAGTCGTCCTGGCCGACCACGTTCTTGATCAGATAGCGGCGGTAGCCGGATCGCTCGGCGGCGCCGTCGACAAAGCGGACCTTGGAGGCGACCGCGGCCTGCCCCTGCAGCGTCGACACGTCGAAGCACTCGATGCAGCGCGGCGGCTGCTCCAGGCGCAGCAGCCGCTGCAGCCGCTGGCTCTCCTGCTGTCGGGTCTCGCGGGAGCGCTGCGCCTCGGCCAGCGCGTTTTGCGCGTTGCGCTGCGCCACCTCGAGCAAGCGGTGCGCCGGCCCGCGCCGCGGTGCCCGCACCGACACCCGGCGGCGCCGCCGCCGACCGCTCAACCAGTGCGCCAGCCCGGCCGCGTCCGGCAGCGCCAGGGGCAGCAGCACCTGGTCCGGCAGCTCGGTATCCGCCGCGGCCTGGTAGAGCTGCACCAGCAGGCTGGAGAGGACCTCGTCGTCGGGCGCGACCAGATCGTCAAAGCGGTGCAGCCGCGGCGCGCCGAGCAGGCCGTTGCGCTGCGGCACCAGCACCGCGCACAGCAGCGGTCCGCTGCGGGCGTAGCCGATCAGGTCGCGGTCGACCAGCTTGCCGGATGGCGTCGGTTGAGCCTGCATCACCTTCTCGACCGCGCGCACCTGATCGCGCAGCCGCGCCGCCGCCTCGTAGGCCTGCGCCGCGCTCGCCTGCTGCATGCGCTGGCGCAGCAGCGCGCACAGCTCGACCTGGCGACCGCCGAGCAACAGCACCACGTCCGCGATTCGCGCCCGATATTCGTCGACCGCCACGCTGCGGCAGCAGGGGGCGCTGCAGCGCCCCATCTGGTGCATGATGCAGGGCCGCTTCCGGTGGAGCAGCGTGCGATCGCTGCAGGTGCGCAGGCCGAAGTGGTGGTTGACCAGGCGCAGCGTCTCGCGCACCGCCAGCGCCGAGGTGTAGGGACCGAAGTAACGGGCGCCATCGCGCTGCCGCCGCCGCGTCACCTCGAGCCGCGGGAAGAGCCGGTGCCGTTTGACGGCCTGGCCGCGGTCGGCCGCGGCGTAGCCGGTGTCGTCGAGGCGCAGGCTCAGGTAGTTCTTGTCGTCGCGCAGCCGCACGTTGAAGCGCGGCCGGTGCTGTTTGATCAACTGGTTTTCGAGCAGCAGCGCCTCGTGCTCGCTGGAGACCACCGCGATCTCGATATCGGCCAGCATCTGGTCGAGGAGCTGGACAAAGGCGCGCTCGTCGCCGCCGTGGTGAAAATAGGAGCGCACGCGCTGGCGCAGGTTGCCGGCCTTGCCGACGTAGAAGATCGCGCCGCGGGCGTCGCGCATCAGGTAGACGCCGGGCTCGGCCGGCAAATGGGCCAGCTTGTCGGCCAGCCGATCGAGCGCGCTGCCGGGGAGTGTCGGCCCGCGATCCACGCCATCAGCATAGCGGTCCGGCGCTTCGCGGCAAGCGCCGGCGTTTTGGAAAAGATGGATCTGGCGCCGATTTCGCGTCATATTTTGACGATCGGCGCAGGCCGACGAGAGGGAGCGATGACCGGGTCCCAGGCGCGCGTGCTGGTGGTCGACGATGACGAGGTGATCCTGGTCGCGCTCGGCCGCCTGCTCGAGCGCCAGGGCTTCGACGTCGTCACCGCCAGCCGACCGAGCGTCGCGTTCGACCTCGTGCTCGATGCCGAGCGCGCGCAGCAGCCGTTTGACGTGGTGCTCAGCGACTATCGCATGCCCGAGATGGTCGGCAGCGAGCTGCTGGCCAAGGTGGCCGAGGCGTCGCCCGAGGCGGCGCGACTGCTGATCACCGCCAACACCGATTTCGACACGGTGAGCGACGCGGTCAATCGCGGCGGCGTACAGCGGGTGGTGGCCAAGCCCTGGAAGCCGGCCGAGCTGTTCAGCGCGGTCTCCGAGGGCGTGCGGATGGCCCGGCTGCAGCGCGAGAACCGCGCCCTGCAGCAGGCGGTGCAGCGCCAGAACGAGCTGCTGCGCCACACCAACGAGCGGCTCGACCGTCTGGTGCACGAGCGCACTGCCAACCTGCTCGACGGGCTGATCTCGGCGCTCGACTTTCGCGACACCGAGACCCAGTGGCATTCGCGGCGGGTGGCTCTCTACGCGCGGCGGCTGGCGCAGCAGCTCGGGATCACCGAGCCGGAGCTGACCGTGGTCGAGCAGGGCGCGCTGCTGCACGACATCGGCAAGATCGGCGTGCGCGATTCGGTGCTGCTCAAACCCGCTGCGCTCGACGAGGCCGAGTGGGCCGAGATGAAGCAGCACCCGAAGATCGGGCACGACCTGATCCAGCCGGTAGAATTCCTGCACGGCGCGGCGCTGGTCGTGCTGCACCACCACGAGCGCTTTGACGGCAAAGGCTACCCGCAGGGGCTGCGCGGCGATCAGATCGTGATCGGAGCGCGCATCTTCGCCGTGGTCGATACCTACGACGCCATCACCAGCGACCGGCCCTACCGCGAGGGCCGCGAGCCAGAGGTGGCCATCGCCGAGGTGAACCGCTGTTCGGGCAGCCAGTTCGATCCGGTCGTGGCCAGCGCCTTCGTCGCGGTGCCGATCGCCGAGTGGGTCGCCATTCGCGCCCAGCTCGACGAGATGGCCGCCGCCCGGAGACACGAGCTGCCGACGCTGCGCGCGCCTGGCGCGGCCGGAGCCGCCGCGGGCAGCGGCGCGCATTGACGGTGCCGCGCTGGCCGGGCTACAAAGGCGCAGGCGGTAGTCGCGGAGTGAGCTTGTATCTGGGACGCGTCATCGGCACCGTGGTCGCCACCCGCAAGGTGCCGGGTCTCGACGGCATCAAGTTCCTGGTGGTGCAGCCGGTCGACCATGCCGGCAAGAGCACGCGCGAGCCCGAGGTGGCGTGCGACCCGACCGTGCGCGCCGGCCCCGGCGATCTGGTGTCGCTGGTCGGCAGCCGCGAGGCGTCGCTGGCCATGCCCGACAAATTCGTGCCGGTCGACGCCGCGATCGTCGGCATCGTAGACAGCGTGGACGTCGTCGACCCCGGCCGGACGCATCTGAGGCGGGCACCGTGAGGCTGTGCCGGGTGCTCGGCAGCGTGACCCAGACTGCCAAGCACGAGTCCTACCTGGGTCACAAGCTGCTGGTGGTCGAGCCGGTCGACGACCGCGGCGAGCCGTGCGCGGCCTCCTTTCTCGCCATCGACCGCGTGCAAGCCGGAGCCGGCGACCTGGTGCTGGTGATGACCGAGGGCAACGGCGTGCGTCAGCTCATCGTCGGCGAGCCGCCGATCCGCTCGCTGATCATCGGGGTGGTCGACGCGGTGGACAGCGTGCCGCAGGCGTCGCATGGTTGACCGCAAGCGCCTGGCCGAGGTGGCGCGCTACGCCCGCGAGCTGCACGCGCGCGGCTGGGTCGCCAACCACGATGGCAACGTCAGCGTTCGCGACGACGACGGCCGCTTCGTCGCGACCCCGACGGCGTACTCCAAACGCCTGGTCGAGATCGACGACCTGCTCGTCGTCGATCGCGGCGGCAAGGTGCTGCGCGGGCGGCACCGGCTGTTCGGCGAGTGGCCGCTGCACCGCGCGGTGTACGACGCGCGG
>JAFGSX010000045.1 GCA_016934455.1 Deltaproteobacteria bacterium | reverse complement strand
GTGGTCTGCGCCGTGCCCATGACGTAGACGGTGACCGCCACCCCGTCTCCCACCATGCGGCTGCCCTGGTTCATGACATCGAAGGCGATGAAGACGGTCTGATCGATTTCGCAGCTTGCGACCAGGTTGATGACGACGAGATCCGGGGCCCAGAACAGCCCCTCGCCCTGCACGTTCTGGCGAAAGTTGTTGAGGCCGGGGCTGTCCCAGTTGGCCGGCTCGTCGCTGGGCACGACTCCGGTCTCGCCGACGTTGGTCACGTGGTAGGAATGCTGGTTCCAGACCCGCCGCGTGTAGACCCAGTTGTCGGCCGCGTCGCCCCAGATCACGACGCCCGGCGTGCCGCCCCCGGAGCGGTTCTCGGCGATCACCACCTCGGCGTTGCCGTCGTTGTCCACGTCCGCGATCACAGCCTCCTCGAGGCGGGTGTGGCTGCGGTGGCTGCTGTCGGTATACAGCGCGGCGCCGCTGCGGCCGTCCAGGATGCGAAAGGTGGTCTCATCGCCGTAGATGACCTCGGCATTGCCGTCGCCGTCGAAGTCGAAGACGCTGGAGGCGGTGACCCGGCTCGAGCAGTCACGGTTGGCGACTGTCCAGAGCACACCTTGCGCCGAGCAGCCGGCGGGCAGCGGCGTGCCGACGCAGTCCGGGTCCACCACTGCGTAGTAGTCGGCCGCGGCGGTGCCGATCTCGGCCCGGCCGTCGCCGTCGAAGTCGGCCACCGTGGGCGGACCCGCCTCGTTGAGCGGCTCGCCGAGGTCGTTGAGACAGTCGTCCAGCGGGATCTGGGTCGAGAACAGGAGCTCGCCGGTGTGCTGCAGCACGAACACCTCGCCCAGCCGGACGATGACGATCTCGCCCTCGGCGTCGCCGTCGAAATCGGCGACCGCGGTGAAGCCGTCGCAGGGCAGGCTGCCGCCGCAGGTCGAGTTGCTGGTGGTGTAGGGGTAGCTCCAGCGCACCGTGCCGTCGCTGTTGTAGAGCGTGTTGCCGGCGATGACCTCGGCGCGGCCCTGTCGATCCAGGTTGGCCGCCGTCGACACCGGGCCCAGAAAGGCGTTGTTGCCGATGCCGCCGCTGCCGCCCGAGGTGACCACGCCGTCCCACAGCAGCGCGCCGGTCAGGCCGTCGAGCGCCAGGTTGCCCACGATCACGTCGGGGTGGCCGTCGCCGTCGAGCTCGGCCAGCGCCGGCTGGGCGCCGCCGCGGGTGTGCACGGCCCAGGTCGGGTAGGTCTCGTTGCGCCACAGCTCCCGCCAACTGCTGCCGTCGTCGCTGCTGCGCTTGAACGCCACCGTCCCCTGCGGGTGGTCGACGTTCATGATGGCCACGATCTCGGCCACTCCGTCGCCATCCAGGTCGCCCAGCGCCACGCCGCCCGAGTTGTCCAGCGGCGGATCCGCGCTCGAGAAGTGGGTTCGCATGGAACCGTCGGCCTGGCAGCGGCCGCTGACCACGTGCAGCGTGCCCTGCACGTTGCAGCACCCCTGCCCGTCGAAATCGTAGCTGATGAAGACCACGTCCGGCACGTCGAAGGTGTCGGTGACGCCGTCGCCGTTGTCGTCGGTCAGGTTGAGCACCGCCGGTGCCATCACGACGTCCACCCGCGCCGGCGTGGGGTCGCCGGCGCCCGGGCTCCAGCGGCACTCGATCTCGGGGTTGAACACCCCCGGCGGCGGGTGGTACTCGCAGTCGCCGATGGCAGTGCGGTCGATGCACACGCCCAGGTCCACCTCGCACGCCTGGTCCGGCGGGCAATCGCTCTGCAGCACGCAGGGCTGGCCCGGCGTGGTGCAGGAGGCGCCATAGCAGATCTGGCCGGCGCCGCAGCAAATAGAGAGATCCTGGCCGCAGCGCGCGTTGCCAGCGCAATCCCGGACGCAGCGCTGCTCCTCGCAGACCTGGCCGGCGGTGCAGCACAGCTCGCTGCGCGGACCGCAGCGCACGCCGTCGCAGTAGGGGCGGCACACGCCGTCGATGCACTCGGCGTTGCCCGGGCAGCACGAGCCGCCTTGGCCGCAGCGATCGTCGGCGGGGCAGTCCGGCACGCACAGGTAATCCACGCACACCTGGCCGTTGGCGCAGGGAGCGCCCACGCCGCATTCGGCGCAGTGCCCCCCGTGGCAGCCGAGCCCGTCGGCGCAGTCATCGGCCGAGTTGCATGGCGCGCCGGCTCCGCCCGTGCCGGGCTCGGGCTGCGGCTTGTCGCAGCCCGGGCAGGCGGCCAGAGGCCACCACGTCGCCGCGGCCAACGCGATCCAGAAGATCCAGTGCCAGCGTCGGTAGCATTGTTTTTTCATTGCCATGTCCGATCTTTGATTCTCGGCCTCGCTCAGACGTCAGCGAAAACCTGAAATGTGCAACAACCCCTTCAAATATCAGCAAAACAAGCCACCGGCAGCCAACAGTAACCCATGCTCGATGTCAGATGTGGGTGCATTGACTTCATTATCGGTCAATATCCCACCCCGGTTGTGATCAACACCACACGGAGGGCGCCGGGCGCCTTCAGGTCCCGGAGGTTCTGGCACCGGAGGTTCTGGCACCTTGACACGCGATCCACCGATCGCTACGGTCCCCGCCATGGCCAGCAGTAAAAAATCCGCCGCCCACCGCACGCCCGAGAGCAAGAAGCTCGACGCCGTCACCATCAAGGCGATCGTCAACAGCGCCGACGAGATCTACGCCAAGATCAACCGACGGCAGAAGCCGGAGATGTCGTTCCCGGTGCGCTCGCTGCAGAACGTCCGCTACGACAGGTCAAAGGGCTTCTTCGAGCTGGGGCGCAGCCGCAAGGTGCGCACGCTGACCGTCAACACGGTCAAGACCTTTGCCCAGAGCCTCAAGATGATGGCGCTCTCCAAGTACATGGTGGAGACCGACGATTTCGCCACCAAGCGAGATGCCTACTACCAGAGCAAGAACTGGGGCGACGCCCGCTTTCACGACCAGCCCGAGAGCGACGAGGTGATGGACGACCTCGAGGCCATGTTCTCGATCGACGGCATCACCCGCGAGCAGATGCGCTTCATCCCGCAGGAGCACGGTGGCGCCGTGGCCGGCGAGCTGATCGTGGTCGACCGCGACCGCGACAGCGGCAAGAAGATCGAGATCGATTGCACGCAGTTCGGCTCGGGCGCCTACAGCGTGCCGTCGTTCGTCGAGCACCTCGAATTCAAGACCCGCGCCAAGTTTATCCTGGCCATCGAGACCCACGGCGTGTTTCAGCGGCTGCAGAGCCACAAGTACTGGCATTCTGCCAAGTGCGTCATCGTCAGCATGAACGGCGTGCCCAGCCGCTCCTGCCGCCGCTTCATCCGCCGCCTCTCCGAGGCGGCCCGGATCCCGGTCTACGCCTTCACCGATTGCGACCCCTACGGCTTCAGCAACATCTACCGCACGCTCAAGGTGGGCAGCGGCAACGCGGCGCACATCAACCGCTTCTACTGCGTGCCCGAGTGCAGCTACCTGGGCGTCACGCCGCAGGACATCATCGACTACAGGCTCGAGGACGCCACCCACCCGCTGACCGAGACCGACGTCAAGCGGGCCAAGGACGCGCTCAAGAACGACCCCTTCTTCGAGACCCAGACCAAGTGGCGCGCCGCGCTCGAGCAGCTCATAAAGATGGGCGTGCGCGCCGAGCAGCAGGCGCTGGCCAAGTGGGGGCTCAATTACGTTATCGAGGAGTACCTGCCGGCCAAGCTCAAGGACCACAAGACGTTCTTGCCGTAGCGCGCGGCCGATCGCGGGCCGTCGTGGCGTCTGTAGGAGGTCGCGATCGGGCGCAGCGCGGCCTCCGCCCGGTGCCATTCGGATGGCTGGCGGGACCTGTTTTGGGTTAATCTGGCCTCGCGCTCAAGCCGGGCGCGGTAGCCGCACGGGGTCTGCCAATGACCGACGACAAGCCAACGCCCAGTCCCGCCGACGAGCCCACCAACCGTCGCCAGAGCTTTCGCATCGCCATTCAAACGCCGGTGACCGTCGAGTACTCGGGCGGCGTCATCGACGGCAGCGGCGCCGATTTTTCCGACTGCTGCATGCTGGTGCTGGCCGATCACGCCCCTGCTGTCGACGCCGAGGTGACGCTGCGCTGCGTCGACGACGCCGGCAAGCAGGTCACCCTGCACGGTCGGGTGCTGCGCCATCATCAGCCTGACGGCGATCTCAAGGGCTTCGTGATCATAGAGAAACAATGATCGAGCGGCGTTCGAGGTGTTTTGCGGCTTCGCGCGGCCTGGGGCGGGCAGGGGGCTGGCCGATTTGGGTGGCGGCGCTGATCGGGCTTCTGGTGGTGGCCAGCGCGGCCGCGGCACCCGCCCCCTCGGGGCCGGGTGCGGATGAGCTCGAAGGCTGGCAGGGCTGGGTGCCGGCAGCGCCGGCGTCGCAACCGAGCGCGACCGAGCAAGCGCCGGCGTCGCAACCGAGCGCGACCGAGCAAGCGCCGGCGTCGCAACCGAGCCCGACCGAGCAAGCGCCAGCGGCAGCCGAGTCAGCGCCAGCGTCGCCACCGGCCGCGCCCGGAAGGCCCGCGCCCGCGATGGCGCAGCAGCGACCGAATCCGCCGCCGTGGGGGACCATTGCCGGCGCCTGCGTCGGTTCGCTCGGCGGCGCGGCGCTCGATCTGATCTCCCTCGGTTTCTGTGCGAGCTCGCTGCTGATGTGCGGGTCGCTCTTGACGACCAGCGGCAACCCGTACTGCGGCGTGGCCGTCATCGTGACGAGTGTTCTGTTGAGCTTTGCCGGCGGCGGAGTGGCGCTGCTGGCCGGCATCGTCGGGCCGATCGGCACCGCGATCGGCGCGGCGATCGGCGCGGCGATCGGTGGCGAGCCGTTCTGGCGACCGCTGGTCGGAGCCCTGCCCGGCGTCCTGCTCGGTGCCGGTGGTTTCGTGCTGGCGGCCGGCGTACTGCTGCTCGGCAACAGCGTGCTGAACAGCTTCTCTGCGACGCAGGCCAGCACGACCGCGACCTGGGCCGCCCTCGGCGCGCTGGTCGTCGCCGCGCTCGCCGCCGCTGCCTCGACGCCGGTTGCACTCGCCGGCAGCATCGCGGCCATGTTTCTGTGGCCCGAGGACGCTGCGCCGGCAATCGCGGTTGCCCCGATCCCCGAGCCGGGTTCCTGATCGGTTGCTCGCTGCTCTCGACTGCGGCGAGCAGCGCGATCATTGCCCGCCGAAGACGGCGCCCTCGCGGCCGACCCAGACATCGCAGTGTTCGACGTGATTGGCGCCGTCGCCGTAATTGATCTGTTGCGGCACCGACTCCCACGTGCTGCCGGCGAGCTGGCAGCGCGATTTTACCACGCCGTCGATCGATAGCGTCAGATCACCAAGGCTATCATAGACGACGTCGAACCGGTGCAGCCGGCCGTCGCCCAGAAGGTTCTGGGTATGAACCTCATCGCAGCTAATGGTCTGGATATCGGCGTCGAACCGCACCTGTCCGTCGCTGTGCGATCGAAGCGTGATGTGGTCGCTCCAGAGGGCTCCCAGCTCGAAAAGGACTCTGCCGTAAGGGCAGAACAGTCTGTCGGTGGAAGGGGGATGCGGCCGGCCGATGCGGACCGAGATGGAACCGCTGCCAACGGTCAGCGCGCTCACCGGCTGCCAGACCAGGTCGCGGCCATCCACGCGCAGCGCGTCTGCGGTGAGCGAATGGGACAGGTCTGCCGGCCGGACCTGGAGCGGCACGCGATCGAGGTGGATGAGGTAGGCGTCATCCACCAGCACCTCGGTGGTCGAGTTCCAGTTGCCGCCGAAGCGGAGGAAGTTGCGGTTCTGGGAGCAATTGACGGCCACTTCGGAGGGGAGATGGTGGCGCCGCCCCACGCCGCGCAGATGCTGCCAGATGTGGGCGACGCTCGGCACCTCGACCCGGAACTTGTCGATGGGGTGGGCCAGGCGCATCAGGCAGCCGTTGTCCGGCCGGATCACGTGGTTGTGATTGTTGAGCGTCCAGAAGAATGCACCGGTGGCAAAGAAATCGCCGAGCTTGTCAAAGCCGGCCGGCTCCCGCACGACCCGGATGTCCATGTATGCCTGGCCACCGGCGCCATCGATGCCGGCGCTGGTGCCTCCCGAATGCACGGTCGTCAGCTCGGGATAGGTGCGCAGACTCGACGGATTCTCGTTGAGCCAGCCATCCGGATTCCATTCGGGATCGGGGCCGCTCCCGGTCTCGAAGGACGGGTTGGGCAGCATGTTGGGCAGCACCTCGACCTGGTGGACGAAGAAGGTGCTGTGCGCGTCGCTGGTGTTGACCAGCTCGAGGTGCAGGCGGGTGTTGGTGGCGACCTCCGCCGTCGCGATCAGGACGTCGGGCCGGTCGCGGCGCGAGCCGGTCGTGCCGTCGATGTGGAAGAGCTCGTCGGCAACGGCGTCGAGCCGCAGGCGCACGGCGCTGGTCCCGTCCGAGTGCACCAGCGCCCGCACCACCAGCGAGCGGTTGTCGCGGTTGTTGAAGTCGATGCCGATACCCTCGCGCCTGGCCTCCGTTGTGACGCGGACGCCGCCACCGAAGACCGCCTCGTCTCCGGTCGCGGGCTGGATGGTGCTGTCGCCAATGGGTGACCAGCGACGGCGCTGGTCGTCGGTCAGCAAGAAGCCATCGGGGAGCAGGTTTTTGCCGTGCGGATGGCTGAAGGCCTGGCTCGCGTCGGTCGGAGAGACCAGGGCGACGTCGCGGGCGTCGGTCGGCAGCGCGAAGACCACGCCCCACGAGCCGGTGACCTGCGTCGGCTCGCGACCAACGCCGGCGCTGTGGATGGCGCCGATCTCGTCTCCGTCACCGACGTCGATGCCGCCGCTGGAGCTGCTCAACGGACGGCGGTAGATGGTCAGCCCCTCGATCGAGGCGCCGATGGCGCCCAGCCCCGAGGGATCGAAGGCGCCCACCACGAGCGGGGTATCGACGGTCGCCACCGGCAGCGCGCCCTCGAACCCCAGTTGCTCGGCGCCGTCCACGTCGAGCGCGACGCGGAAGGCAGCGTTAAAATTGGTCTGCCTGCTCCAGCGCAGTGCGACAAAGTGGGTGCTGCCGGCGCGCCAGCCGGCCATCGAATCTTCAAACGACAGGCGGGCATTGCCGATCTGCACGAAAACGCCGCGCGTCGGCCCGTCCACGCCAAAGCGAAAATCGCCGGCGCGCAGGAAATGGCGCGTTGCATCGGAGAGATCGTCGATGTCCCATTCGGGCGTGGCCCAGAAGACGATGGTGCCCTGGGACGGATCGAAGCGCTCGAAAAAGGTGCCGCCGATGCGCGTACCGACGTTGGCGACGATGGCGTCGCCGCGGCTGCAGCGGCCTTCAGCGATGGCCTGGATCAGCGGCGCCACGCGAAAGGGCCCACCGCCGCCGTCGTAGGCGTTGGTCAGCCGCTTGGCCATGACGGGCGCAAACGAAAACGGCACGTCGAGCGGGCCGGCGTCGAAGCTGCACGGCAGGGCATCGGGGGTGGCGCCATCGGAGCCGGCATCGGCTCGGGCATCGAGCGGGACCCGGTCGACGCCGGGCCCGGCATCGGCAATGGCGCGGTCGAGCGCCGCGTCGCCGGGTTGGCCGTCCGCAACGGCGGCGTCCGCTGCACCCGCGTCCAGAACCCTGCAGAGCTGCTCCTGGCACCGGTAGCCGGTGGGACAGTCCTCGTCCGCACGGCAGGTTGTGGATCCGGTCGGGGCCGGGAACAGGCCACAGCTTGCCAGGGCCGAGGCCGTCAGAATGGCCGTGGCGCGAGACACCGCCGCGGCCAGAGCGAGGTCGAGCTCGCAGCCTTGGTTCCGGGAGTGGGATCGACGGGTTGTCAACGCGTCCTATTCTAGCGTGACCGCCGCCGGGCGCGAATGGCCGGGCTCTCCAAAAGTCAATATTCTTGTGCCTCGGCCCGGCGCGCGAGACACTAGTACAAGATGTCGGACCTGTTGCGCGATGCGGTCTCGGGCTCGCTCGAGGGGCTCGAGGAGGTGAGCCCGGTCGCCGGCGGCGAGACGCTCGGCCGCTACACGCTGCTCTACGAGCTGGCGTCGGGCGGCATGGCCACGCTCTACCTGGGGCGGGTGCTGGGGCCGGCCGGCTTTCAGAAGCTGGTCGCGATCAAGCGCATCCACCCCCACCTGGCCAAGGAAAAGTCCTTTGTCGACATGTTCCTCGACGAGGCGCGCATCGCCGCCGGCATCCAGCACCCCAACGTGGCGCAGATCTACGAGCTGGGACAGCAGGGCCGCAACTACTTTCTGGTGATGGAGTACATCGAGGGCGAGAGCTTCGCCCGCTTTGCCCGCGCGCACATGACCAACCAGGCGCGTGCCGGCAAGCCGGCGCGGATGCCGATCCGCGAGAGCACGGCCATCGTCGCCGACGCCGCGGCCGGGCTCCACGCCGCCCACGAGCTGTGCGCGCCCGACGGCACGTTGCTGGGGGTGGTGCACCGCGACGTGTCGCCCCACAACATCCTGCTGACCTACGACGGCCACGTGAAGCTGGTCGACTTTGGCGTGGCCAAGGCGCGCGGCCGCATCAGCACCACCACCGACAAATCGCTCAAGGGCAAGCTCGCCTACATGTCGCCCGAGCAGGTGCGCGGCAAGGAGGTGGACCGGCGCTCGGACATCTTCGCGCTCGGCATCGTGTTGTACGAGATGACCTGCAGCCGCCGTCTGTTCAAGAACGAGAGCGAGGTCGACACGATCCGCCAGATCCTCGACGGCGCGATCCAGCCGCCGCACGAGTTGATCCCGGGCTACCCGCAGGCGCTCGAGCAGGTGGTGCTCAAGGCGCTCAGCTACGACCGCGGCAGGCGCTACCGGACCGCCGAGGAGATGCACCGCGAGCTGCAGCAGGTGCTGCACGAGCTCGGCCCGCCGGTCACCGCTGCCGACATCGGGCACTTGATGCGCAGCGCCTTCGGCGACCGGATCCGGCTCAAGCAGCGGCTGCGCGAGTCGAGCGCGAGCGGCACCATTCCCGCTGCCGACGCGGCCGCGATCGCCACCGACAGCGGCTCGCTCACCTTCAGCTCGCTCGCCAGCAAGCTGCGGCGGGCAGGGCACGCGCTCGACCGCGGCCGCCTGCGGCTCGTGTCGGCTCTCGGAGGCCTGGGTCGGCTGCCGGCCTGGGCGCTGGCGCTGCTGCTCGCCGCGGTGATGGCGATCTTGACGCTGGCGCTCGGCTACTGGGCGCTGCGCGCGATCGCTACTCCCGAAGCCAGTGGCAGGTATATCCCCCCGGATTCTTCTGCAGGTAGTCTTGGTGATGGTCCTCGGCTGGCCACCACGGGCCAGCGGCCGCGATCTCGGTGACGACGGGGCGCGGCCATTTCTTCGACTGATCGACCCGCCGCCTGACCCGCTCGGCGATCGCGCGCTGCTGGTCGTCGAGGCAGAAGATCGCCGATCGGTACTGGCTGCCGCGGTCATTGCCCTGACGGTCGGGCGTGGTCGGGTCGTGCATGCGGAAGAAGTACTCCAGTAGCTGCTCGTAGCCCAGCCGGCGGGGGTCGAACCGCACGCGGATCGCCTCGGCGTGGCCGGTGCGGCCGGTCTTGACATCCTCGTAGCGCGGGTTGGCCAGGCCGCCGCCGGTGTAGCCGACCTCGACGTCGATCACACCCTCGATCTGGCGCGCGATCTCCTCCATGCCCCAGAAGCAGCCGCCCGCCAGGATCGCGGTCGCGGTCGCGGTGGCGGCGGCGGCCGCTGCCGGCTGCTGCTGGTCGTCGAAGAAACGCGCGTACTCGGCATAGCCCTCGGCCGCCAGCCGGTCGGCCGGCACGAAGCGCAGCGCCGCCGAGTTGATGCAGTAGCGCTGCCCGGTCGGCGGCGGGCCGTCCGCGAAGAGGTGGCCGAGGTGCGAGTCTCCGCGCCGCGAGCGCACCTCGGTGCGCCGCATGAAGTACGAGTCGTCGCCGCGCTCCACCACGTTGCCGGCGACCAGCGGCTGGCTGAAGCTGGGCCAGCCGGTGCCCGAGTCGAACTTGTCGAGCGAGCTGAACAGCGGCTCGCCGCTGACCACGTCGACGTAGATGCCGGGCTGGTGGAGGTCCCAGTAGGCGTTGCGAAACGGCGGCTCGGTGCCGCACTGCCGCGTGACCCGGTACTGCTCCGCGCTCAGGCGGCGCCTGAGCTCCGCGTCGTCTGGCTTGGCGTGATCGGTCATGGGATCTCCCGGCGCTGCCGCGGCGCCGTCCCCGTCGGCGCGCGCGACCAGAAAGCCGGCGGCGCACAGAAGAACTAGCCCGCCGGCCCAGATCGACGCTCGTGCGCTCATGACACCTGCCCGTCGTCGCCCTACACTCTAGATAGCGCCCGCCGCGGCTCCGACAACGGCCGAGGTTGTGCCGACCGGCCGCTCTGCTAACCTGCGGCCATGTCGCGGATCGTCGTCGCCATGTCGGGTGGGGTCGACTCGAGCGTCGCCGCGCTCCTGCTGCAGGAGCAGGGGCACGAGGTGATCGGGCTGTTCATGCGGCTCGGGCTCGAGCCCACCGGAGCAGAGGCCCACGTCCGCGGTTGCTGCGGCGAGGCCGCCGCCGACGACGCGCGCCGCGTCGCCGGGCAGCTCGGTATCCGGTTTCAAGAGCTCGATTGCCGAGACGCCCTGGAACCCGTCGTCGACCGGTTCTGCGCCGACTACCTGGCCGGCCGCACGCCCAATCCCTGCATCCGCTGTAACCGGGAGCTCAAGTTCGGCCGCCTGCGGCGCTTTGCCGCGGCGATCCCGGCCGCCGTGGCCACCGGCCACTACGCGCGTATCGAGACGGCCGGCGGGCGCCATCTGCTGCGGCGCGGAGTCGACGGGCGCAAGGATCAGTCGTACCTGCTGTTCGCACTCGGCCAGGAGCAGCTCGCGGCGGCGCGCTTTCCGCTGGGCGAGCTGACCAAGCGCGAGGTGCGCGCGATCGCCAGGCGTCGCGGCCTGCGCTCCCAGGACCGGGCCGAGAGCCAGGATCTCTGCTTCGCGCCCGGGGGAGACCTCCGGGCGCTGCTGCGCGCGCGCGCCGGCGATCGTATCGCCCCCGGCCCGATCGTGGACAGCGGCGGCCGCCTGCTGGGCGAGCACCCGGGCGCGCCGTTCTTCACCGTCGGACAGCGCCGCGGCCTGCGTCTGGCGGCCGGTGCGCCGCGCTACGTGGTCGAGGTCGACGCCGCGCGCAACACCATCGTCGTCGGCAGCGACGCCGATCTCTGGCGGCGCGGGCTGGTGGCCGGAGACCTCAACTGGATCGCCATGGAGCGCCTGGAGGGGCCGCTGCGGGTGACGGCCAAGATCCGCTACCAGCACGCAGCGGCGCCGGCGCTGATCGCGCCGCTCGACGGCGGCCGGGTCCGGGTGACCTTCGATCAGCCGCAGCGCGCGGTCGCGCCCGGGCAGGCGGCGGTGTTCTACGACGGCGACATCGTGGTGGGCGGAGGGTGGATCGAGCGCGGGGTGTGGTAGCGGGCGGGGCTGTCGTCAGCGCCGGCGGCGGCGGAGCTGCAGGCCCAACAGGGTCAGCGCGAGCAGCGGGACGGCGCTGGAGCCGGGAGCGGCAGCGGAGGCGCAGCAGCAGCCCTCCACGTCGCACTGGAACTGGTGCGGCGGCGGGCACTGATTCCCGTCCTGGCACGGCTGCGGGGTGCAGTCGCCGCCGCACGGCGTGTTCTCGGGATCTCCGGGATCCGTGCCGTCGGCGACCTCGTCGCCGTCGCTGGCGCCGTCGCCGTCGCTGTCGGGGGCGAGCGGGTCGGTGCCGGTCGCGATCTCGTCGCCGTCGTCGAGGCCGTCGCCGTCGCTGTCGGGGGCGAGCGGGTCGGTGCCGGTCGCGATCTCGTCGCCGTCGCCGAGGCCGTCGCCGTCGCTGTCGGGGGCGAGCGGATCGGTGCCGGCGCCGATCTCGTCGCCGTCGTCGAGGCCGTCGCCGTCGCTGTCGGGGGCGAGCGGATCGGTGCCGGTCGCGATCTCGGAGCCGTCGCCGGCGCCGTCGCCGTCGCTGTCGACGCTGCAGGGATCGGTGCCGAGCTGCTGCTCGACCCCGTCGCTCACCGAGTCGCCGTCGCTGTCCCCGGCCGTGGCGCCCGGCAGCGGAGTCGGGCACAGCGGCGGCGGCTCGACGCTGCCGCCGTCGTCGGACGCGCCATCGTCGTCGTCGTCGGGGATCTCCTCGCACCAGCCGTGCTCGCAGTGGTAGTGAACGCAGATCTCGGCCATCTCCTCGCACCGCTGCTGCTCCAGCTCGCACTGGTCGAGGCAATCGCTCAGGCAGCAGCTATCGCGGCAGGCGTCGCGGCACTCCTCGGCGCAGTCGCCAAAAGAGCGGCAGTAGTGACTCTCGCCGTCGCACTCCCACAGCTCGTAGCGGCAACCGGTGAACAGCACGAGCAGGGCACAGCTCCCCAGGGCAAGCGATTTCATGGTGGCCTCCTCCAGACCCGACGCGTGAATTTGGTTTCAATGGAAGGTTGGAGCCGGCCGCGGCGATCCGTCACAAAAATGCAGGCGCTCCGGTCGCGACCTGATTTGGCCTTGCGCAATGGGCAGTTGCAGCCGATCGGCGGCCGCGCCATACTCGCCGGCGCGGAGGTCGGCGGTGAAAAGCCGTCACAAGCTGGTCGACCGCGCGGTCGGCTGTCTGCTCGGGATGGCCTGCGGCGACGCCCTGGCTCGGCCGCTCGCGGGATTGCGAAGCGCCGAGGTGACACGGCGCCACGGCGAGCTGCGCGGTTTCGTCGAGGTGCCGCCCGAGGAGAGCGAGCCGCAGCGCGCCGCGCTCAAGGGTATGCACGGCGCGCTGACCACGCTGGCGCTGGCCGTGGTCGATTCGCTGGTCTATGGCGGCGACGGCCCGTCGGGGCCGGACCTGGCGCGGCGCATCACCATGCTCTCCTTCCCGCGCAACCACACGCTGCCCTGGGGGACGCTGCGCGGAGCAGCCACCGGGCTGGTGCGCGCCATCGACGCCCACGCGCGCGGCGATGACTGGCGCCTGGCCGGGGTGCGCGAGCCGGACGCGACGGCGCTGCTCAGCGTGCTGCCGCTGGGGTTGCTGGTCGGCGACGATCTCGACGCGGTGGTCGAGACCGCGGTCGATCTGGCGCTGGTGACCCACCGCGAGCCGCGCTCGGTGGCGGCCGCGGTCGGCTTTGCCAACGTGGTCCGGCACGTGACCGAGAATCGCAATGCCTCGACCAAAGGCATGACGACGGCGGCGCTGCAGGCCGGCGAGCGGGCCTGCCGGTCGTTGCTGCAGCGCCATCCCGGCGTGGTCGCGGGCTCCCCCGACGCGGCGAGCGCGGCCATCTCGCTGGCGCTCGGCCGTGCCGAGAGCGACCCCTGTCCGCCCGACATGGACTGCCGCGACGCGCCCGAGGTGGCGCTGGCGGCCGTGATCTCGGTCGCCGGCACCGGCCCGCCGGTGCTGGACGGGCTGCTGGGGTTGTGCCGCCGCGGCGGGGCTGCCGACATCCTGGCGCCTGCGCTCGGCGCCCTGCTCGGTGCCCGCGACGGCGGCGAGCACCTGCCGCTCGGCTTGATCGACGGCCTGGCCGCGCACCGCGAGATCGAGCAGCGGGCGCGCGCTTTGATCGACGACCGGCCGCCGGCCCTGCCGCCGCTCTACGATATCGAGTACGCGCTCGCCGAGCGCGAGGGGCGCTGGCGCGCCCGCCGGCCGCCGCCGCCGCCGCCGCCCAAGAAGAGCCAGCTCAATCTTCTCTGAGGGACCTCACCCCGGCAGCGCTCTCGGCGTCACCTCGGCGCTGCGCTCCCCGGTGGGCAGTATTTATTGCTCACTGGACCCGGACCAGCAGATCCAGCTCCTTGCCTTCGCGCATGATGACGACGTGCACCTCGTCCATGGCATTGGCCTCTTTTTCCAGCCGGGTCAACGAATCGACGTCGTTGACCGGCCGGCCCGCGATCGACAGGATGGTGTCGCCGGGCTCGAGCCCGATGTTGGCGAAAAAGCTCTTGGCCGGGATCCGGTCGAGCCGCAACCCCTTGCCCGCCTTGACCACCTCGGTCACCTGCACCTTGGTGCTCGGCGAGGTCGTGCGCGGCTTGCTGCCGACGGTCAGCACCAGCTTGTCGTTGTTGGCCAGGATCTCGGCGATCTTGTCGGGCGTCGCCTGCGCGGCCATGTCGTATCCGTTCATCGTCAGGATGATGTCGCCGACGTGCAACCCGATCCGCGCCAGCACGTCGCCGCGCGACAGCTCTGCGATCTTCCACCCGAACCGGACCCCCTTGTGCAGCGCCGGCACCACGGCCAGCGGCTTGGCCCGGGTGCTGTGCACCACCTCCTGGACGCAGCCGTCGACCTGCTCGTTGGTGTCGGTGTCGATCAGCGTGTAGTCGCGGCAGACCGCAGCGGCGGCATCGCCGCCGAGGGCGCCGGCCAGACCGATCGCGAGCATCCATGCGCATCGTTTCATGGCTCTCTTCCTCCCGCCGCAACCGCAGCGCTGTCTGCGTCGGTGCAGCACGAATGTGACGCGTGCACGCCAAGAGCGATTTATGTACCATACGCTGGATCGGGGCGGCGCGCCAAGAGGAGCGGCGGTGCCCGCGGATCGCGGGGGGGGGGATGAATCATCCGACCGCGTCCGCGTCCAAGGGGCAGGGTTCATCGCGACACATCATCTCGAGGGAGCAGGCCATGAAACGGGCAACAGGCAATGGGGCGGTGGCGCTGGGGTTGTTGGTGTTGGGCGGGATGTCGCTGTCGGGCTGCATCGTCTACGGCCACGACCGTCCGTCCAAGGGCGACATCAAGCTGCGCTGGAGCTTCGCCGGCGAGACCGACTGCGTGTACGCCGGCGTCGATGACGTGGTGGTGACGATCGATGGCCGCAGCAACGGCGAGCACTTCGAGGCGGTGATCTCCTGCCCCGAGGGCGGCGGTCTCTTCACCAACTTCATCGAGGGGCGCTACGCGGTGACGCTCGAGGGGCTCAACGTCGCCGGCGAGATCGCCTACGCCGTCACCGAGAACGCCTACGTCAGCGGCGGCACGGTCGAGAACATGGGTATGGTCGACCTGCTGCCGCTGGGGCCGTTGCCGCCCGAGACCGGCTCGCTGTCGGTCGACTGGTCGTTCATGTATCCACAGAACACGGCCACCCTCAACTGCGCCTTTGCCGGCGTCGAGTACGTCAGGGTGATCGTCTCCGACGCGATCAGCGCCGTGGTGTTCGACCAGAGCATCCGCTGCATCGACGGCCCGGCCACCATCGACTACTTCGATCCGGGCCAGTACACGGTCGAGCTGTATGGCATCGGCCAGTATCGCGGCCACAGCATCGAGCTCTACGGCGCGCAGCCGTTTGGCATCGACATCCTGGCCGGTCAGCTCACCGTGATCGATACCCCGGTCGCGCTCTACCGCTACGAGGAGGAGTTCGGCGACATCCAGGTAAGCTGGAGCTTCGGCGGCAACAACAGTTGCAGCGCGGTGGGCGTGAGCAGCGTCACCATCGACGTCACCCGGCTCGGCGCGACCGAGCCCGAGGCGACGGCGACCGTGGCTTGCAGCGACGAGCCGCAGCTCTTCTCGACCTTTGTCCCGGCCGACTACCGGGTCGAGGTCTCCGCGCCCGGCGACTGGTATGGTTACCTCGACATCGGGCTCGGCCCGAACAGCCTGGCCGACGTCACGATCCAGATGAACTGAGCCGCGGCGGCTCACCCCTTCTTGAGGCCGACCAGCCCCTGCGCGCGCAGCTTCTCGACGATGTGCAACAGCTCGACCTCGGAGACCGGGCTGACCTGGATGATCTGGTTGAGCGTGCGCTCGCCGTCGATGCGCGACAGCACGTAGCGCTCCTTGGCCGTGAGCTGGCCGCTGGTGGCCTGCTCGCGATCGATCAGCAGGGTCGGTACCGATCCGCGGTCGAGCCCGCGCTCCTTGATGTCGGCCGCCACGTGCTGCTGCGAGACGCGCATCGCCGCCAGCGCCTCGGCGTTGTGGGCGTCGCGCTCGAGCACGCGCTGCGCCGAGGTGAAGGCCTGGCCGTAGTCCTGCTGGGCGAGCGCGCTGCGCATCGTCTCCTGGGTCGCCGCCTCGCTCGCCGCCGGGGCGGTGGCCGCGACCGGCGCCGCCGGCAGCGGCCGGATGTGGCCGCGCTGATGCAGATCGTAGAGCCGGGCGTAGACGTGAAAGTCCAGCGCGCGCAGCTCGAGCAGCAGATCGCCGATGGTCAGGCCGTGGGCCAGCAGGTCGAGCAGCCTGCCGTCGTGGGCGCTGCACGCGTGGGGCCGGGACTGCACGCTGCAGCGCAGGTCGCCCGAGGGAAAGATGGCGCGCATCTCGCGCCACAGCCTGGCGCGAGACAGCCCCTCGGAGTGCGCCTCGGCCAGCGCCACGGCTACCACCAGATCCATCTCGCGTTTGCCGGTCTCGCCGTCCTCGAGCGAGAAGCTGCCGGTCTGCCACTCGAAGGTGTCGAGCAGAGATTCGCGCACCTTGAACGCGAGCGCCCGGTTGAGCTGCTCCTCGGTCAGCTCGCCGACCATCAGCAAGATGCGGCCGAGCGGCACTGTGGTCTCGCGCTGGGTCTGAAACGCCTTTTCCAGTTGCTGCTCGTTGATGTAGCCGAAGTTGATCAGGTGCTGGCCGAGGTACTCGCGGGTATCGGTCGAGGCCCCCTGCCGCACCAGCCCCTTGGCGACGATGAACGAGCGCTCGACGTTGCCGCGGCTGGCGGTGAGCTGTCCGGTCAGGTTGCGATTGGCGATCCAGGCGACCAGATCGCTGATCGGCATCAACTCGATGTCGCCGGACAGTTGCGCCATATGTGCTCCCGCGGCCGCCGCCAGAGCGCGTCCGCCCGTGGTCAGGACCCCACCATAGGGGGCCGGCGGCCAGCCGGTCAACGCTCGCGACTTGCTTCGCAACGGCGGTCGGGTAGATTGCCCCAATGCCCAGGCAGCGCGCGACACCAGCGGCCGTGCCGAGCCCGGCGCACCCGACCCCGGCGCCGGTCAAGATCGCGTTTGCGCTGATCGCCCTGCTGCTGCTGGGCGGCGCGGTCGGCCTCAAGGTGCGCGAGGTCTTGCGCTATCTCGAGTTCTCGACCGAGGCCGAGATGGATCCGCTGCCGCTGTCGCTGCCGGCGCCGGAGTTCTCGCTGCCGGCGGGACCGGGCGGTGCTCCGGTGGCGCTGTCGGGTCTGCGCGGCCAACACGTGCTGGTCCACTTCTGGGCCACCTGGTGCCCGCCGTGTCGCGACGAGTTGCGCGAGCTCGAGTACCTGACCCGCCGGCTGCGCGGCAGGCTGCAGGTGCTGGCCATCACCGTCGACGACGAGTGGGGCGAGGTGAGCCGCTTCTTCGGCGACCAGGCGCCGACCTTTGTCGCGCTGTGGGATCGGGGCCGCCGCGCGGCGTCGTCCTACGGTACGCAGAAGTTCCCCGAGACCTTTCTGATCGATCCGCAGGGGCGCATCGTCGCCAAGTTCATCGGGCCGCGCGACTGGAACGGCGCGGCCGCGCTCGATTACTTCGGCCGGGTCCTGGGGCGGTAGGCGCTATTCCTCGAGCAGTTGCTTGCCGGGCGGCAGCTTGTCGTAGCCGATGCGGATCTCGGCCATCATCTCCTCGCCGCGCTCCTCCCAGTCGCCGGGCCCGATCACGCGCTTGACCTCGGGCTCGCCGACGGGCGCCACGATGATGGTGTGCTCGGCGTCGACGTCGACGCTGTTGATCCGCAATGGCGTACGGCCGTGCGCCTGGCCGTCGATCGTGACCTCGGCGCCGGAGGGATAGGTCTTGATCACCAGCGAGCCGAGCCGCACCTGCTGGCGCTCGACGATGCGGCGCCACAGCCCCGGGATCTGGTCGCGGCCGGCGATCGCCAGCACCGTGACCAGCACCAGCAACACGATCGCGGGCACCAGCAGCGTGCGCCACAGCGGTCGCGGTTGCAGGCCACCGGCCTTGGCGATGGCCAGCAGCTCGGCGTCCTCGCCGATCATGTTGGCCCACGCCACCTCGTCGTTCTTCGCCAGCACCTGGGTGTGCGGACGCAGCGCCCTGGCGTCGCCAAAGCCGATCGGGGCCGAGACCTCGGGCTGGCTGAGCACCTGCCGCGGCGCGCGCGGCGGCTCGGCGAACAGCGCGGCCACGTCGGCCTCGGCCGCGGCGCGCGGGTCGAGCTTGGGCAGCGAGGCGATCATGGCCGCCGCCGGGTCCGACAGCTCCTGCGCCGGAGCCGAGGCCGCCTTGCCGATCGGCGCGGTCTGCGACCCCTGCGAGATGGCCGGCAGCGGCACGTCGTCCATCGCCGGCGAGGTCTCGACCGGCCGCGGCACCGCGCGCTGGATATCGGTCACCAGCTCGGCCAGGCCGCGGCCGGTGACCGCTGTCGCCGAGCGCGCGATCTCCTGGCGCAGCGCCTCCTCGAGCGCACCCGCGTCCTGAAAGCGGTCCTCCGGCTTGAGCGCGAGCATCCGGGCCAGGAGGTCGTCGACGCTGAGCGCCAGATCTGGCCGCACCCGGGACGGGATCGGGATCGGCTCGTTCTCGAGCGCCACGCGCATGCTCGCCACGTCCTTGACCCGGAACAGGCGGCGCACGGTCAGCAGCTCGTGCAGGATGATGCCGAGGCAGTACAGATCCGAGCGGTGGTCGACCGAGAAACCGTAAAGTTGCTCGGGCGACATGTAACCGGGCGTGCCCTTGATGACGCCGGACGCGGTCTGGTAGCGCCGGGTCGACGCCCGGGCGATGCCGAAGTCGAGGATCTTGACCTCGCCGGCCGGCGTGACGACGATGTTGCGCGGGTTGATGTCGCGGTGGACGATGCCCAGCGTCTTGCCGTCGGCGCCGCTCTTGTTGTGGGCGTAGCTCAGGCCCTTGGCCACCTCGGCGGCGATGTACAGCGCGTAGGGAGGCGATAGCTGCTTGTTGTGCGAGAAGCACTCGCGCAGCAGGTCTAGCACCGTCGGCCCCTCGACGTACTCCATCGCGATGTAGTAGGCGCCGGCAAACTCGCCCAGCTCGTAGATCGGCACGATGTTGCCGTGCGACAGGGCGACCGCGATCTTGGCCTCGTCGACGAACATCTGCACGAACGATTGCTTTTTGGCGTACTTGCCCAGGATCTTCTTGACGACCATCTCCTTTTCGAAGCCGTCGACACCGAAGATCTTGGCCCGGTAGACCTCGGCCATCCCGCCCACGGCGAGCAGCTCGGTCAACAGGTACTTGCCGAACGGGGTCGGGAAGTTGGTGCCGACAGAGGGCACGACGTGTTCGGCGGTGGCCATAGGGACCGATGCTACCTCTACAAGATGTTCGCGGCCAGCTCCGCGAGCGCGCTGCGCTCGCCCTTCTGCAGCGTGACGTGGCCGGCGATGGGCTCGCCGCGGAACTTGTTGACGATCGAGACCAGGCCGTTGTTGGTGGAGTCGACGTAGGGATGGTCGATCTGGTAGGGGTCGCCGGTGAGCACGATCTTGGTGTTGTCGCCGCAGCGGGTGATGATGGTCTTGACCTCGTGCGGTGTCAGGTTCTGCGCCTCGTCGACGATCATGTACTGGTTGGGGATCGAGCGGCCGCGGATGTAGGTCAGGGGCTCGATCTGCACGATGCCGAGGTCGATCAGCTCGTGGTAGCTGCGCCCCGACTTCTTGTCCTTGTGCGACAGGTTCATCAGGAACTCGATGTTGTCGAATATCGGCTGCATCCAAGGATTGAGCTTTTCCTCGACGTCGCCCGGCAGGTAGCCGATGTCGCGGCCCAAGGGGAAGATCGGGCGCGATACGAGCAATCTCTGGAACACCTGCTCCTCGGTCGCCTTCTGCAAGCCGGCCGCCAGCGCCAGCAGGGTCTTGCCGGTGCCGGCCTTGCCGACCAGCGTCACCAGCTTGACCGAGTCGTCGAGCAGCAGCTCGAGCGCAAACGCCTGCTCCTTGTTGCGCGGCCTGATGCCCCAGACGCCGTCGCGCCCCTGCTTGATCGGCACCGCCCGCTGCCGCTCCATGTCGAAGCGGCCGAGCGCGGTGTGCGACGGATTGCCCTCGTCGCGGATCACCAGGAACTCGTTGGGCGCGTAGTAGGGGTCGGCCAGCGACAGCCCGCCGTCCTGGTAGAAGGCGTCGACCTTGGGGCCGGGCACCACGATCTCGGAGACGCCCGAGTAGAGCTCGCTCAGGTCGGTGCGCTCGGTGTCGTAGTTCTCGCTGTGCAGGCCGAGCGAGTCGGCGCGGATGCGCAGATTGGTGTCCTTGGTGATGAAGACAACCGACGCGCCGGGATGCTGGTCGCGCTCGTCGAGGGCCACGGCCAAGATCTTGCTGTCCATACCCCGTTCCATGCGCAGCTCGTTGGGGAGCTGGCGGCCGGTGAAGGCCACCCGCAGCAGTCCGCCGCGGTCGAGCTTGACTCCCTCGTTGAGGCTGCCCTCCTCGCGCAACTGATCCAGGTAGCGCGAGACCTGGCGCGCGTTGCGCCCCAGCTCCGACAGGTCCTTCTTGAAGCTGTCGATCTCCTCGATCACGTAGATCGGCACCACCACCACGTTGTCCTCGAAAGAGAACAGCGCGCGCGGGTCGTGCAGCAGCACGTTGGTGTCGAGGACGAAGTGCTTGATCGGATCACTGGTTGTCTTGGTCGCCGGATCGGTCATGATGCCCCTTGGCCCGGGTGCGTTTGCAGGCAGCGGTTGCGGCCCGCGCGCTTGGCCCGGTACAGCGCCGTGTCGGCGCGTTTGATCAGCTCCGCTCGCTCGCCGGCGTCGGCCGGGAAGGTGGCCAGCCCGGCCGACAGCGTCACCTGCAGCGGGCCGCGCTCGGTGGCCACGCTCTGGCTGCCGACGCTGAGGCGGATGCGCTCGGCCACCTGCAGGCCACCGGTGGCGTCGGTGTCCTCCATCACGACGGCGAATTCCTCGCCGCCGTAGCGCGCGGTGACGTCGGTGCAGCGGGCCTCGGTGGCCAGCACGCTGGCGACCCGGCGCAGCACCTCGTCGCCGATCGGGTGGCCGT
>JAFGSX010000589.1 GCA_016934455.1 Deltaproteobacteria bacterium | reverse complement strand
GTTGGCGCAGCTCGCCGACAAGGTGGAGCGGGCCGTGCCGAGGCCGCCCCCCGATCTACAAGTCATCCGGCTGCCACCGGCGCAAGGCGACGACGAGCACAGCGATCTCGGCGACATGGATCCCGATGAGGGTTGGCCGCAGGGGCTGCAGGACGACGGTTCGCCGCCGGTCGTGATCAAGCTCGGGCCCAACCGGAGCAGCGCCGATGTGGCGGCGCTGTACAAGCGAGCCCGCGCCCGCTTTCAGGCCGCCGATTTCGCGACCGCCAGACAGCAGTTCGAGGAGATAGCGCGCCAATCCCCCACGCACGAGCTGGCGGACAACGCGGTCTACTGGAGGGGAGTCTGCCACTATGAGATGGGGGAATACCTGCGCGCCATCGACGTGTTGCAGCAATTGCAGACCAGGTACCCCAGGAGCGACAAGGTACCCGATGCGCTGTTCAAGATGGCCGAGGCTTACCGCGCGCTCAACGACAAGGTCAGCGCCCGCGCCTATTGTCACCAGGTGGTCGAGCGTTACCCGAGGTCGGAGGCCGCGCCGCCGGCGACCCGTCTGCTCGAGGCGATGAAGGCGGACGAGGAGGGTGACAAGCACTAGTGCGCCCAAGGCCGGTCAGAAATTTGCCGACCGGCACATCTACATGTACGATGGCCTTCGAGCGTCCACGGGCGCTGCCAGATCGAGAGCGCGCCCGAGCAAAGGAGAGGTATCCGATGCGACGGATCTATTTGTGCGCCATCGGCGCCGGACTGGCAATCGCGTTCCCCTTGGTGGCGTCGGCCCAGGAGGGTGACGAGGAGTTCGAGGAGTCTGCGGCGGGCGAGGCCGAGGAGGAGGCGGCGCCGGCCGAGGAAGCGGCCCCGGCAGCAGAGGCACCCGCTCCCGCGGCGGTCGAGACCGAGGTGGGTGGCACCAAGGTCGACATGGGAAATGCGCCGACCGAGTACCAGGTGCAAGAGGGCGACACGCTGTGGGACCTGAGCAAGAAGTTTCTCAACAATCCCTGGTACTGGCCCAAGATCTGGTCCTACAACCCCGAGATCGAAAATCCCAACTGGATCTATCCGGGCAACAGGATCCGCTTTTATCCGGGTGCTGGAGCGCTGCCGGCCGAGGTCGAGCCGGCGATGCCGGTCGAGGAACCGGAGGAGATCACGCCGCCCGAAGAGGTGCCGTCGCAGCAACTGTTCGAGGCCCAGGGGGTCACCGAGCAGCTCAACCGGAGGCTCAGTGGCGAGTTCTCGCTGGCGCCCGGCCGCATGTTCGTGACGCGCCAGCAACTCAAGGACTCGGGGGTAATCGCGGGCTCGCTGGACGAAAGCAAGATGCTGTCGCTCAAGCAGAGGATCTACGTCAAGCTCAACACCGCGGCCCAGCCCGGCCAGCAGTTGGAGATCTTTCGCGTCGTGCGCGAGGTGCGCCATCCGGTGACCGGAAGCAGTCTGGGCTACATGACGGTGATCCTGGGGCTGGCGACCGTGGACCGGATCGACGTCACGATGGCGACCGCCGTCATCGACGCCGCGTACAACGAGATTCTGCGCGGTGACCTGCTGGGCCCGGTGACACCGCGGGAGCACAACCAGGTAGAGACAAAACCCAACACCAAAAAGCTCAAGGGTTACATTGTCGACACCCACTTCGATGGCCTGTCGATGGTAGGCGAGCACTACATCGCCTTCATCGATCTCGGCAGCCGCGACGGTGTAGAGAACGGCAACACCTTCATCGCGGTGCGCTCTGGTGACGGCTTCACCCGCAAGACCAAGGACTTCCCGGACGAGGACATCGGCCGGTTGACCGTGGTCGACGCCCGAGACGAGATCTCGACCGCGCTGATCACTTACTCGAATCGCGAGCTGTACCCGGGCGATCGCGTCGAGATGCGCGTCAGCCAGTAGTCCGGCCGACCGAACCGCCACGCCAACCAGCGCCATGTCTCGATGCGCCATCCCCGATGCAGCGGTCATCCTCTCCGGTGTCGAGGGTATCGGCGTGCAATCGATGCGGGCCCTTGTCGGACGGCTCGGGCTCGATGGAGTATGGCACGCCTCGAGCGCCGAGCTGGCGGCGGCGGGTCTCCGACCGGCGCTGGCGACGGAGCTGCGCCGGTTGCTCGACGACCAGAAGCGTTTTGAAGAGCTGCGCGAGACGATCGCCGCCGGGCTCGAGCCGGACGGCAGGCTGGTCGTCGAGAGCGATCTGTCCCGGGTGCCTGGCCTCGGCGCCCTGCCAGACCGTCCGCTGTTTGTCGCCGCCAATCCTCGTTTCGATCCGACTCTCGGCGGCCGACCACGAGTCGCCATCGTCGGTACGCGCGAGCCGTCGACCACCGGCCTGGCGGTGGCGCGAGATCTCGGGCGAGAGCTGGCCGACCGCGGCGCGCTGATCGTCAGCGGCGGCGCCGACGGAATCGACAGCGCCGCGCACGCCGGTGCCCTGGACGCGGATGGAGCGACCATCGCGGTGCTCGGTTCCGCCCTGCAACAGGAGCGCGCGGGCAGGCCGAAACAGATCGCGGCGCTGTGGCAAGGCGCCGCGGTCATCACCGAGCAGCTCTACCCCTGGCCGCCGCAGCGCTGGATGTATCCGCGCCGCAATCGCCTGATCGCGGCGCTCGCCGAGATCGTCATCGTGGTCGAGGGCCGGCAGCGCAGCGGCGCCCTGATCACCGCGCGCGCAGCGCAGCGGCTCAAGCGTCCGCTGCTCGCCGTCCCGGGGCGGGTCGACGATGCGGTGGCCGACGGTCCCAATGCGCTGCTGGCCGAGGGAGCTCGGATCTGCCGCCACGCCGACGACGCCTGGGCCGCGCTGGGCGCCGCGCCAAAGTCGGCGGCTCCGTCGCAGCAGCTCGAGCTGGCCCAGCCGCTGGCGCCGGACGAGCGGGCGCTGATCCGGCTGCTGCGGTCGGAGAGCGAGGCGCTGCACGTCGACGAGATCGCGACGCGGCTCGACCGTACGCCGGCCGCCGTGGCCGCCACCGTGCTGCAGCTCGAGCTCAAGCGTCGGGTGCGCTGCGAGGCCGGGCAGCGGATCAGGTTGCTGCGCTGACGACGGCCCCGTCCCGGGAGACTACTCGAACGGGTGGTCCGCGCGCGCGAAATCGGGTCGGTAGTGGGTGGCCGCTGTCAACTCCTGGACGAATCCGCGGGTCAGGCCAACGCGCTCCAGCGCCAGCCGGGCCCGCCCGTATTCGGCCTCCGTCAACGGCCGATCGAGGTCGGGGATCCGGCCGGCGCGATGGGCTGGCCCGTACTGCGCCATCAGGCTCACCGCGACGTCAAAGCCGATGCCATCGACCAGCGACTCCAGCACCCGGTCCACATCGTACCAGCGGCCCGGCAGGACCAGGTGGCGCACCAGCAGACCGCGCCTGGCCACGCCGTTGCCGTCGACGATCAGGCGGCCGACCTGTCGCTGCATCTCGGCGATCGCGGCGAGAGCGCGCGGCGGGTAGTCGACGACGCCGCTGAGCCGGCCGGCCAGCCGCGGTGTCGCGTATTTGAAATCGGGCAGGTAGACGTCGATCAGACCATCGAGCTGGTGCAGCGCGGCCAGCCCGTCAAAGCCGCTCGAGTTGTAGACGATGGGCAGATCCAGCCCCCGCGCGGTCGCCTCGCGCAGAGCGGACGCGATCTGCGGCAACTGGGTCGACGGCGAGACCAGGTTGATGTTGTGCGCACCCTGCGCTGCCAGCTCGAGGAATGCATCGGCCAGGCGCTCGACCGTCGTCTCGTGGCGCGCGACGTCGCCCTGGCTGATCTGGTGGTTCTGGCAATAGACGCAGCGCAGGTGGCAGCCGGCGAAGAACACAGTTCCCGATCCGCGCTGCCCGGAGATCGCCGGTTCCTCGCCGCGGTGCACGCACCAGCGCGCCACCAGCGGACGGGCACCGGCCAGGCAACGGCCGCGCTCGCCGCTGGCGCGGTGCGCGCCGCACTCCCGCGGGCACAGCCGACAGGGATCGGTCAGCGCCTCGAGCGCAGCGATGCGCTCGCTCCAGGCGCTGCTCGAAAGCTGGCGACGGGCCGGTGCTGCTTCGCTCACGGCTTCACTTTAGCTCAGCCCCGCTCCGTGATACACCACGCCTTGGGATCGGCAGCCAGCGATCGCGCCGCGGACGCGCTCGCTGCCAGCGGGGAGCAAATCATGATCAAGGCAAACGCATTGTGCTGGTGCGCGCTGTTCGGTCTGTCAGCGCTCTACCCGGCGCCCGTCGCGGCGGTCAGCGGCGGCGGGGAGTTCATGCCCTGGGCGCCGGCGACAGCCGGCCTGCCGAGCGTGGCGACCTCGGCCGACAAGATCTACGTGCACGGCATCAAGCCGTCGGTGGGCGTCGAGGAATCCTACGGCGCGCCGCTGTCCGCGATCTTCGTCTCGACCGTTCGCAAGAGCCCGTGGGCCAAGAACCGCGAGGTGTTGAGCGGCGACGAGGTCAAGCTGGGAGCCCCCAACGTCGCGGCGTTCATCGACAACTGCGCGACCGGTCCGTGCGTGGTCGAGATCGCGCGCTCACTCGGGTGCGGCGTCGCGGTGTCTGCCACGGTGAGCAAGGTCGGATCGACATTTCTCGTCGACGCGCTGGCGGTCGAGACCGCCAATGGCCAGGTCGTGGCGCGCGAGACCGCTCGGGTCAAAGGCTCCAACGAGGCAGCGCTGCTCGACGCGGGCGGCCTACCGCGCATCATCAAGAAGCTGCTGACCAGCATCCCGGAGATCAAGCAGACCGAGATCGCGGTCGCTGCCAAGCCCCTGGAGCCAGCGCCCAAGCCCGAGGTCAAGCCCGAGGTCAAGCCCGATACCAAGGCCGAGCCAAGCAAACCAGAGCCGGTGGCGGAGAGTACACCGCCGCCCGCACCGAGTTCTGTCTCGGCCACACCCGCGCCCGCGCCGGCAGAGCCGACCCCGCCGCCAGCAGCACCGGCGGTCGCCGCGACCGCAGCGTCGGGTGCGACCGAGGAGCCGGCTCCGAGCGCCGAGCCGCCGACGGTAGCGCCGAATCCGCCTCTGGAGGACAGGACGGGTGGTACCGGACAGATCATCAGCACCGTCGGATTCGTCGGTGTGGGGGTCGGAGCGCTCGGGTTCGCGATCGGCGGCATCAGCCACCTGGTCGCGCTCTCCGCCGCGGACGAGCTGCAGAAGCAACCGCACATGGAAAATCAGGTTCGCGAGCTGATCAGCCAGGGCCAGCTCTGGCAGACCACGGCCTTTGTGCTGTACGGAATCGGTGCGGCAGTTGCCCTGGCCGGCGCGGCCGCAGCAGGAGGTGGCGCATGCATGCAGTGACGCGCTCCAGACCTTTGCGCTGGTGCGGGATCGCCGCCCTGGCGCTGCTCGCGCCGCTGGCAGTCGCATGTATCGACTTCTACGACCAGATCCGATGCGACAACGAGGACCAGTGCCCCCATGGTTACATGTGCAACGTGTTGTGCATGGGGCCAGGGGAGAGCTGCGATACCGATGCCGATTGCGATCAGTACGAGGCGGTCAAGAATCATCGCGAGCTATTATGCGTTGGCATGCCCTGGGAATCCAAGGAGGACTTCCTGTGCCGCCTGAGCTGTACCCCGGGCAGCACCTCCAACGAGACAGGCTGCCCGCCCGGTCAGCAGTGCCGGTCGCTCGCCGACGGGACCGACCTGGGCACCTGTTTCTAGAACAGCGCAAGCCGCAGCGACAGGCGTAGAAAAACATCGAGCGTGCCTCTGGCCGCGCTGGTGGTGAGCTCGCTCGAGCCGATGTCGGTCGAGCGGTTTAGCAATGAGTAGCGCACGCCGACTCCGAGGGTGCACGGATCCCAGACCCGGTAGTCGAGCCCGATGCCAGCACCCATACCAAAATAGACCGCGGCCAGGGGGTCTTCGCTTCCCGCTGTCAGCGCCGGCGCGTAGCCGACCAGCGCGTGCACCGCGATCGTAGGAAGCCAGGCATCGAGCAGGTCGACCAGCACGACGACTGCGGCGCCTGCTTCGCCGCCGGTGACCGTGCCGGCGTCAGGCATCTCCGCGGTCGCCACACCGGCAGCCTGATAGAGCGTGGAGGTCAGCCTCAGCGCAACCAGCCGGGTGATCCCGACGTCGGCCTCGGCGCCGACCGCTGCCGCGTGCGGATGATTTGGGTCGTCGCTGTTCCAGCGGTAGCCGGGCTCGAGCGCGAGCGCGACCGTCCCGGCCTGCGCCGCGAGCGGCAAGGGCAGCAGCCAGGCGGCGGCCAGCGCGATCCATGCCGCCGGACGATTCGGTTGCCGGCGGCAAGCCTCGCTTGACACCCTGGCGCGACCCTCACTATCTATTGCCTCCTCGACGGGTAGCCGCGCCATCGATCGATCGCGCGGCCGTACCCCAGCGCGGCTACTCGAGGAGGTAGCATTGGTCAAAAAAATCAAACCCACCAAGGAAGAGCGCAAGGCAGCATCCCCGTCACTCGATCAGCCCGACGAGTTCATCTCGGTGACCCAGCGTATTTTCAACTGGATGACCGCGAACAGCAAGACCGTGCTCTGGACCCTCGGTGTGATGCTGGCCATCGGAGTCGCCTATGCCGCCGTCACCTCGATCATGACGCAGCGCTCGAGCAAGGCATCGGCGCTGCTGGGCGACGTCATCCGGACGCAGGAGGGTCAGGTCGATCTGAGCGGCCTCGCCCTGGAGGGAACCTCCGATGAGCCTGTTTTCAAGTCCGACCAGGAAAAGAACCAAGCCGTTCGCGCTGCCGCCGAGAAGCTGGTCGCAGCCTATCCGCGCAGCCATGCTGCCAATGCCGGGCGATTGTTCCTGGGGCGAGCTTGCCTCGATCTCGGCGACGATGCGTGCTCCGTCAAGGCATTCGAGGATTTTCTCGAGCTCGCCTCTGCCGCCGATCCGCTCCGCAACAACGCACTGCTGGGCCTGGGCGCCGCTTGGGAGCACAAGGGCGATTTTGCCAAGGCAGCCGATGCCTACGAAAAGGTCGCCGACGGATCCATCTCTTTTGGCAAAGATCTTGGTCTCTATGCAGCAGCGCGATCGCGCGCCGCGACAGGAGACAAAGAACGAGCCCTGCGTCACCTCGAGCGCATCGAGGCCGACTTTCCCGACTCTCCGTTGAAGAGCGATGCCACGACGCTCGCGGAAACCCTCAAGTGAGCCGAACCCTCTGGCCGCTCGCAGCGCTGGCCGCGGCCGCGATCCTGGGCGGTGACGCGGCAGCCGATCCGCGTCAGGTCTACGGCCTGATCTGGTCGCTGCCAGTGGCCTCGTCGGTCGGCTCGATTCCCGAGCTGCTCGCCCCGCGCTGGAAGGACCGCCAGTATGCGTCGCCTGTCCTGCACGTCGCCAGCGGCCTGGTGCTGATCGGCGCCAACGACCGCGTCATGCGCGCCTACGACCTCGACCGGAGGCCGGTCTGGTCGTTCGAGACCGGAGGCGCCATCTCGAGCGTGCCGGTGGTCGGTGAACGCTATCTCTACTTCGGCACGGACAGCGGCGCGATGCACGCGCTCGACATCGTCTCCGGCAAGCCGGCCTGGATGCACCAGGCCGACGCCGAGGTGACCGCTCCGGCCAGGCTGTTTGGCCAGGATCTGTTTTTCACCACGGCGCTGGACACGCTCTACTGCGTCGACGCCAGCAGCGGCGAGTACCGCTGGCACGTCCGGCGCCAGCAACCGCTCGGTATCACGCTCTACGGCAACGCGGCACCGACGCCGTTCCTGACCGAGGGCGCCGATGGCAGGGTGCTGCGCGCGGTCGCCACGGGATACGCCGACGGCACTGTCGCCGTGCTCGACGCCAGCAGCGGCCGCGAGATCTGGAGCGCCGGGCTCGGCAAGGGGGACGCGTTCATAGACGTCGATGCCGACCCGGTGGTGCTGGGCGAGATGCTGATCGCGGCCGCCAACAACGGCGGCGTGACCGCCTTCAATCAGCTCGACGGCCGGGTGCGCTGGCATTGCGCGGTCGACGGGCTGACCCGGCTGGCGAGCAACGGCAACCTGCTGGTCGGTGCCGGCGCCGGGTTGGTGGTCGGCATCGAGCCGACGACCGGGCAGGTGCGCTGGCGCCACGCGTTTGGCAAGGGCGTCGCCTCGCGCCCCGTCTTCGACGGCTCGCTGGTGCTGATCAACAGCGACGCCGGACCGCTGCTGGTCCTGGACGCCCACAGCGGCAAGCGCCTGCAGACCTTTGGCTCGCCGCTCGGCATGGCCGGCGAGCCAGCGGTCGACGACGACCTGGTCTTGGCGTTCAGCAATGGCGGTGCCCTGTACGCGCTCTCGTCGCGTTTTCGCGGCTGGGCGCAGCCAGGCCGGTACGGGATCGACGCGGCAATTCCCCGCTGACAGCGCTTCTGCGACCGATCGCTCGGTCAAATGACCGATATCTGCACGCAGGTGTCGGACGCACGACCGATACCATCACCGCTACCAGTGGGACATGCTCCTACTATGTCTTACCCGTGCCAAGAGAGGGGAGAGATGCGCCCTTTTACAGTCTGCTTGCTGCTCGTCGCCTTGATTCCCGGCTGTCTGGATCCCCGGCTGCAACAGCACGCTGGAGAAGATCCTCCCGAGGCCTTCGTGTTCGGATCGCGCATCGATCAGCAGTTCGACCTGGTCGGCGATCACTATGTCTCCGAGTGGCTCGAGGCAGCCGATCGCGCCAGCCGCGTCGGCCTGATGATCGAGATGGCGCCCGGGTACGAGGAGGCGGCGATCGCGGTCGAGGCGCGCGGCCTCGACGAGGACGGCAGAGCGCTGAGCTGGGTGGCCGCGACAACGACCTGGGCAGAGCAGGGGCTGCGGGTCGCCAACGCCGATCTGGAGAGCGTTGCCGTTGCCGCGCAGATCCGGATCCCGGTCGAGCAGGCAGTGCGCTTTCGCTCCATCGTCTGGTCGCCCTTCATACCGGTGGGCGCGACAGAGGAGGAGTGGAGCCCGGGCGCGTTCGGCGCTGGCGAGCCCGCCACCCTGGACCAGGCCCTTGACTCGAGCCTGTCCGCGGGAGGTGTGCTGTCCCGGTCTGCCTGGGGCGCGAGGGCGACCAGGTGCACCTCGCTCAACACCACCAAGACCAAGATCGCGGTGCACCACACAGTTACCCCGACCACCTACAACGGGAGCTACGAGGCCAGGCTGCGCCAGATCCAGGCCTACCACATGGATTCGCGCGGCTACTGCGATGTGGGCTACCATTTTTTCGCGACGGCTGACGGCCGCATGTGGGAGGCGCGCGAGGCCAAGTACCTGGGAGCGCACGTTCTCAACAACAACACCAATACCGCCGGTGTCACCTTTGTCGGCTGTTTCCATTCCAGCGATTGCAGCAGCATGCAACCCAACAACCCGCCGGAGGTGATGATCAACGGCGGAGGCAAGTTGATAGGGCTGGTCGCTCGTCGCTACGGCATCGCGGTCAGCTCGTCGACAGTCATGGGACACCGTGATTTTCCAGGGCAATCAACGGCCTGTCCGGGCAGCTTTTTATACGCCAGGATGGCGGACCTGCGCTCGATCGCGATCAATGGATCGACCACGACCGAGCCAGCCCCGACCAAGGGAACCATCAAGGGTGTGGTGTGGGACAAATCGGTAACTGCCGGGCCCAGTGATACTGGCAATGTCCGCATCACGAATGCAACGGTCAAGCTTTCTTCGGGGGCGCAGACAACGGTCCGGGCAGAAGATGCCTACTGGTACTTCGAGATCGCAGCGGGTACTTACACTGTGACGGCTACCGCCCCGGAATATCAGCAAGTTTCGCGAGAAGTGCAGGTCACGGCTGGCAATGATGTATGGGCTTCGCTCGGCATGACTCCAGCGCCCCAGACATCTGATGTCAAGGTTACCGTATTCGATGCAACCATTGGCAATACCGCGCCGATTGCCGGTGCGAGCGTCAACGTGACCGGGCAGCAAGCCAAGCTGACCGACGACCAGGGAATGGCCACGTTCACGGTGCCTGCGGGGTCAATAACCATCTCGGTCACAAAGGAGGGTTTCGAACCCAGCGAGGAGACGAGACAGGCGACCGCGGGAGTCTCATTGATGGTTGACGTCGGCTTGACGCCATTGCCGCAGACAGAGGAACCCGATCCCGAGGTGAGCGAAAAACCACACCTCGAGTTGCAGCCGGGTGAAATTCCATTCCTTGAACCTTTTGGGGAAAACAGGCGAGAAAATGACCAGGCCGGTACAGAGCCCGAGACCTGGCAGATCGGCGAGGAATACTGGGGTTTTTCGTGCTCGGCTGCAACGGCCAGCCAGGACGGCACAGGCGCTGCCTGGTTTGTTGGAGTTGCGCTCGGACTGCTGTTTGGCTGCAGAGCAAGAAAGGGCTAGTCAATCTCCAGATATCCAGCGCGATCGAAAACGCCAGGGCTCTACTGGCAAACCTGTCCGATAATGTACATTATGTTAAATTATCTGGCGAACACTATCATTTTTCCAGCAAGTGGCATCTGGTGCATTGGAATTTCTCGTAGTCCAGCGGATGTTGGTCTGGCAGGCTGTTAGCCGTGTGGCAAGACAGACAAATGTCATTGGGCTCTTTCTCGCCCACCTGGTGTTCTGGATTGTTTGGCATGAGCGGCGGGTGATCTATCCTTGAAAGAAAAAGCGCAAACAATAAGATAGCGATCAAGCTGCAGAAAAAAATAACGGTACTCAGAGCTCTGCGGCGTCTGCCCGCGCTCAAGCCCTGTTTTTTTTCGCCCTCGTTTTTCTTCATGGGCTCACCGCAATGATATCTCGTCGGTGCTGGATAACCACAGGTTTTCCACAGCTCGGATTCGCTCGAAAAGAAAAAGGTTTTGTCGTCACCGATGCTCTGGGCTCTGGACCTAAAAAAAGTGCAACAAAAATTGTCCTTGAATTACGGTGTATTATCTGGTCAATCCGATCTATCGTTAAAGCGGATTCTTACATGCAATCCTCTGCATGCCGAACGAGCTTGCGTTTTTTTTGAAAAGTTGTGGAAAAAACTCTCGCTTGCACCTCTTCATCTATTGGCAAAATGCCGTGCGATTAGCTCGAGCGCGATGTCGCGCTCGTTTTTTTCTGGCTCGAGCTCGATTTTTTCGAGCAACCACTTGAGCGCTTCACCTACCCTGGGACCTGGACCGATGCCTAGAACGGACATCACGTCATGGCCGTTGACAGGCAGGTCTTCAATTGAAAAAATGTAATTATTTTCTATTTGTTCGTTTATTCTATCAAGCAACTCTGCAGTGAGCTTCAGCTCGTCGTCCAGCAGATCATCGCGACCCCTCCCCAGGATGTCAGCTCGTCTTAGCTCGAAGGTATCGACAACCCACCCGGCTCCCCCGATTCTTCTCAGAAATCTCCTGACCGCTGCGTCAGACCAGTTTTTCTCGTAATACCACATGTGTTCGGCTATCAGCCGGGACACCTGGTCGATCTGCGAATTCGAGAATCGCAGCCTGGTCATTACCGCTGCCGCGATTTCTGAAGACTTTTGCTCGTGATCGTAGAAATGGCGCTCTCCATCTTTCTCAGACATGGTGTCTGGTTTTCCAACATCGTGTAGCAGAGCTGCCAAACGCAGATTGAGATTGCCTGGCTGGATCTCATCTAATACTTTCATTGTATGTTCGAACACGTCGTATTTATGCCATTTATTTTGCTGATAACCAACACAGCGCTCAAGCTCTGGCAGAAACTGACCTAGCAATCCGGTTTGCTGCGCCGCGAAGAATGCGCGCGAAGGTTGTTGCGCCTTGACCAGTGTTTTTGTCAGCTCATCGCGCTGTCGCTCGGGCGATACCAGCGCGAGCTGCTGGCGCGCTTTTTCCATCCCCTCCTTGGTCGATTTTTCTATTTCGAATTCGAGCGTTGCGCAGAAACGACAAGCTCGGAGCAAACGCAGCCCGTCTTCCAAGAACCGCCTCTCGGCGACGCCGACAGAGCGCAAAAGCCGAGCTGCAAGGTCGGCCCTGCCGTTGTACGGGTCAACTAGCTGCCCCTCGGGAAAAGAAAGCGCCATGGCATTGACGGTAAAATCCCTTCGCGCCAGGTCTTGCTCGATATTCCCAACAAAAACAACCGAATCAGGATGTCGACCATCACCGTATCGGTCTTCGGTTCGGTAGGTCGTGACCTCGACGTTGCTATTATTGTCGGTGACAACCGTTACCGTGCCGTGCTTGAGGCCGGTATTCGCGACGCGCTCGAACAGCCTTGACACCTGATCCGGCGTTGCCGAAGTCGCCAGGTCAAAGTCTCCGGTGGGTTCGCCGAGCAGCAGATCGCGCACTGCTCCGCCAACGAGATGAACAGCAGCTCCCTGCTCGCTGAGACGCTGGCAGACCTCGAGGATGTCGCGAGGGATCTTGCCCAGCATATCTCGGCTACTATTAGACATAATATTTATTCCGTAAAATATTTCTCCAAATTCTCGAAAAAGCTATTTTCGGTGTTGCTCTGGCCAGTGCTGCCCTTCTCTGCGCTTCTGCTGCAGAAGAACATTGTCGTTGGTTGACATCAGCCGCTCCGATTACCTAGCATCGCAGAGTCCGGTTAACGACGCCACGGCGTTTTGCCGGGTCGCGCCCGTAGCCGTCTTTTCACAGCGGATCTACCCATGCCCCTGGCGCTTGCCGAAGCCCTGAGACGCGCCGGCGAGATAGACAGCGTCGCCATCGATGCCGTGGCGCGATCGCCGGCCTTGCGCGGCCGCCAGTTCGCGCTGCGCCTCTACCTGTCGGGGCTGGTCAGCGCCGACGTCATCTTTCAGACCTTGCTGCGCCTCGGTGCGCGCGACGCCACGCCGCGCCTGTCTCCACTGCCGGCCGCGCGCCTGCTGGCTCTGGTGCCGTCGCGGCTGGCCGAGGAAGGCTGCCTGGTGCCTTTTATCAGGACCGGCCATCGGCTGCACGTCGCGATGCTGGATCCCTCGGAGGCGCGCACGATCGAGGACCTCGCCCTGTTCACCGGATTCGCCATCGAGCCGTTCGTGGCCCATGCCCGAGATCTGTTTCGAGCGCGCTACCTGGCGTACGGCATTCCTGCCCCGACCCCGGTCGCGCGATTCGTTGTCGAATCGGCGCTTGTCACGTCGCTGCTGCCGCCGCCGCCTCACGACGTGATCCCGGCGGTGGCGACCCGCGCCGCGGCCTCCCGCTCGACGCTGGCTCCACTTCGGGTCGCGACCGCGCAGGCCAGCGAGGACGAATCCACGCTGCCGAGCCTGTTTGGACCGCAGCCGAGATCGCCGCTGACCGCGTCCCTGGCTGCGCTGGACCCCGATCGGATCGCAGCGCCTGCTGTCGACGAGCCTGCTGCCAGGGCCGAACCGGCTTCGAGGCCGGCGCTGGGGACCATTGAGCAGGCGCTACCCGCCAATCGGGTCGACGGCTGGGGTCAGATCAACCTGTCACCGGTGCATGTGAGCGGCTGGCAGCCCTCCCCCACGGCCATCGGCGCGGGGCGCGAAGCGCTGGCCAGCCAGGCATTGAACCGGCTGGCCGCTCTGTTCAAGCGCGTCGCTCTGTTCCTTGTCAAACGGGACCTCGCCGTGGGATGGGATGCCGCCGGCGGGAGCCTGACGCGGCAGCGGATCCGAGACGTGTTGCTGCCGCTGGAGCCTCCGTCGACGCTGCGCCTCGCCGCGACCAGCCGCGCCGCGGTGACCGGGGACGTCGAGCAGGCCGAGTCGATCGATCGCATGCTCCTCAATTTCCTGGGCGAGCCGATGCCGACACAGTGGCAGGTGGTGCCGGTGGTGACGCCGCTCGGCGTGGTCGGCCTGCTTTACACGGATCTGCTCGGCCGTCCCATCGAGGCGCGGGAGAGGGCCGAGGTCGATGCCGTGGCGACCGAGCTCGGTCGGGCCCTGCACGAGCAGTCGCAGCGGCCGACAGGTTGATCTGGCGCTGGCATCGTCTCAACGGCGACACTGTCGAGGCGCTCACCTGCTCCGCCGGGTTATCGCTTTGCGCACCAAAAGAAATGTGCTCAAACGGAGCAGCGGGGATTCCGATCGATTCACAGAAAGCGCGCGGATCCGGCACCTCCCGGCGCCCGGAGCGCGGCGTGAGGACGCAGCATGACGCAGATCGCGGGCAAGAACGTTCTGGTCACGGGTGGTGCCAGCGGCATCGGTCGCCAGATCGCCCTCGAGCTGGCGCGCCGCGGCGGCAACATCGTGCTCTGGGACATCGACCCTAAAAAGCTCGATCGGGTGCTCGCCGAGGTCGCTGCCGTCGCCCGGCGCAAGCCGCACGGCTACCTGTGCAACGTGGCCGACCGCGACGAGGTCTACCGTATCGCCACCTCGGTCAACAGCGAGGTCGGCGCGATCGATATCCTGATCAACAACGCCGGCGTCGTCAGCGGCAAGCGTTTTCTCGACTTGCCCGACGACAAGATCGAGGCCACGTTCCGGGTCAACACGCTGGCCCTGTTCTGGACCACCAAGGCATTTTTGCCATCGATGATCGAGCGCAATCAGGGCCACGTCGTCAACATCGCCTCGGCGGCCGGGCTGATCGGCGTCTCCAGGTTGACCGATTACAGCGCCAGCAAGTGGGCGGTGGTGGGTTTTGACGAGTCGCTGCGGGTCGAGCTGCGGCAGACCGCGCCCCGGGTCAGGACCACCATCGTCTGCCCCTACTTCATCAACACCGGCATGTTCGACGGCGTGAAGAGCCGGTTCTCGTTTTTGCTGCCGATTCTCGAGGAGCAGGCGGTGGCCGCCCGCATCGCGGACGCGATCGGGCGCAACCGGCCGCGGCTCTGGCTGCCGCCGATCGTCTACACCGTGCCGCCGCTGCGGGCATTGCCGGTTTGGTTGTTCGATTCCATCGCCAACGTGCTCGGCATCAACGTCTCGATGGAGGAGTTCCGCGGACGCGCCACCGCGCCGAGACAGCGCCGCCGGAAGATACGGAGCACCCGATGAACGCACCCGACAGGTCGACCGCCTGCTACAACC
This sequence comes from Deltaproteobacteria bacterium, assembly GCA_016934455.1. GTDB lineage: Bacteria > Myxococcota > JACRCW01 > JAFGSX01 > JAFGSX01 > JAFGSX01. Next base: position 2,718 of record JAFGSX010000589.1, on the reverse strand, counting down.
CGGCCACCGGCGAGGTGATCGGCTATTCGCCGCTCGACACCGTCGAGCAGGTGCGCATCGCCGTGCAGCGCGCGCACGCGGCCCAGCCGGAGTGGGCCCGGACTCCGGTGCGCGAGCGCGTCGCCGCGGTCGAGCGGATTCGAGATTACCTGGTCGAGCACGCCGAAGAGATCGCATCGACAATCTCGCGCGACAACGGAAAGACAAGGCTCGACGCCCTGGCCACCGAGGTGGTGCCGGCCGCGCTCGCGGCCAGCTACTACGCCAGGCACGCCGAGCGCTTTCTGCGCGACCAGCACCTCGGAACCGGCGCGCTGTTGCTGGCCAACAAGGTCAGCAAGATCGTGCGCGTGCCATTTGGCGTCGTCGGCGTCGTCTCGCCCTGGAACTATCCGTTCGCCATCCCGTTCTCCGAGGTGTTGATGGGGTTGCTGGCGGGAAATGCCGTGCTGCTCAAGGTCGCCAGCCAGACCCAGATGGTCGGCCGCGAGCTCGAGAGATGCATCCAGGCCGGCGCCCTGCCGGAGGACGTCTTCGCCTACCTCAACCTGCCGGGCAGCCAGGCCGGCAACGCCCTGCTCGAAGCGGGCATCGACAAGCTCTTCTTCACGGGCTCGGTCAAGGTCGGCAAGACGATCATGGCCAAGGCGGCCGAGACGCTGACGCCGGTGGTGCTCGAGCTCGGCGGCAACGATCCGATGATCGTCTGCGCCGACGCCGATCTCGACCGGGCGGCGGCCGGCGCCCAGTGGGCCGGCATGCAGAACGCGGGGCAGTCGTGCGGCGGCATCGAGCGCATCTACGTGGACCGCGCGGTCTACCAGCCATTTGTCGATCGCCTGGCCGAGCGGGTGCGCGCGCTGCGCGTCGGGCACGACACCGACCACCAGGTCGAGATGGGGGCCATGACGACGGTCGCCCAGATGGAGACCGTGCGGCGTCACGTCGCGGATGCGGTGAGCAAGGGGGCCGTCATCTACGCCCAGTCGGAGTGCCCGGCGCAGGGCAATTTCGTGCCGGCGATGGTGCTCACCAACTGCGACCACACCATGCTGGCGATGCGCGAGGAGACATTTGGCCCGATCGTCGGCGTCATGGCGTTCGACGACGTCGACCAGGCGGTCCGGCTCGCCAACGACAGCGACCTCGGTTTGACGGCCTCGGTCTGGTCGCGCGACGCGAGAGCGGCGGAACGCATCGCGCGGCGGCTGGCCGCCGGTGTCGTCACGATCAACGACCACCTGATGAGCCACGGCCTGGCCGAGACGCCGTGGGGCGGATTCAAGCAGTCGGGCCTAGGCCGCACCCACGGCCAGCTCGGTTTTTACGAGATGACCCAGCCCCAGTGCATCGTCCACGACGTGCTGCCGGGAGTTAAAAAGAACATGTGGTGGCATCCGCACGATGCCGAGATCTATCGCGGCATGGGCGCGATTCTCGATCTCCTCTACAGCAAGGATATTGGCCGGCGCGCGCGCGGTCTGCGCGGCTTGCTCAAGATCTTTCCGCGCACCTTCAGCAAGTAGTCGCGCCCGTCCGCTGGGTCGAGGCTTTTTGCGGCGAGCTCAGGGGTTGCCACTGCTTTCGAGCTGCTTGATCATCTCGCGCACCCGCGCGATGTCCGGGGCGTGAGGGCGGATCTCGATGTAGGCGAGGTAGTGCCTCGTGGCCCGGACGTTCTGGCCCAGCTTCGAGTAGGCGAGCCCGAGCCCGCGGTGCGCCTCGGCAAAACTGCTGTCAGCCCTCAGCGCGGCCTCGAAGTGCTTGGTCGCCTCGCGGTAATTGCCCTTGAGGATCGCTCGATTGCCCTGATCGAACAACCGCTTGGGGTCGCGATCGAGCCGATCGTTGGCGATCGCGAGCCCGCGTTTGGCGTCGCTGTTGCCGGGATCGAGCTCGAGCGCCTGGTTGAACTGGACCGCCGCCTCGTCGAACTTGCCCTGCAGGATGAGCCGGTTGCCCTGATGGCAGATCTCCTGCACTCGCTGCGCCGTGCCTCGTTTGACCCGCGCCGGAGTGACGACGGGTCTCGGGGTCGTTCTTGGCTCGCGCGGCTCGGTCGGTGGCGGCGATAGCACGGGCTCGGCCAGCCCGGCGTCGGCTATCGCCGGCTCGCCGTCGAGCGGTGTGGTCGCTCCCGGATCGGGTGTGGACGGATCGGCTTGCTGCGAGGCCGGTGGCTTCGGTTCGGGGTTTGGCACCTGGTCCGATATCGTCGTCACCACCACCGTGGCGTCTGCTTCGGCTGCGGTGGGCGAGCTGTCGCGGAGATTGGCGAGGAACAAGATGACCAACACCCCGGCCACGGTGCCAGCTCCGATCGACAACCAGAGCGTGAGCGCAGAAGTATGTTGTGCCGGCAGCACGGTTGTCCGGTCTGCCTGTTGTTCGAGCGGTGCCGATCGATCTGGCGCCGGCGCTGAAATGGATGGCGGAGCCGCCACTCGCGAGACGGCCACCGGTGCAACCACGGCGGCGGAGCGTACCCGGACCGGCTCGGCCGCAAGTGCTGGCGAGAGATAACCGGGCACCGTTTTTTCGACCGCCTGCTCCGTCGGCGCTGGGATAACAGCCTCGTCGGGCGTCCGCTGCGCCGTCAGCGGCGGGGGAGCGACCGCTTCTGCAACCGCGGACGCCGCGTCGGAACCCGCCGCTTGTTCTGTCCGGGATGCCCTGACCTGCGCCAGCTCGGTCGACATGTCGGCCGGCGGCGGTGTC
>JAFGSX010000588.1 GCA_016934455.1 Deltaproteobacteria bacterium | reverse complement strand
GTCGCCGATGCGCAACAGCAGTTGGCGCGCGGTCGATGCGTCGTTGCGGCGCTCCGCATCCTGCACCTGGCCCTCGATGACGCTGATCGCCTTTTTCCAGTCGCCGGTCTTGGCATAGGCCGCCTCGAGCGTGTCGACCGAGGCCACGCGGTCGGCCCGCGGCCGGCTGAGCCGTTCCTCGAGATAGGTCCGGGTCTCCTGGTGCGCCGGATCGGCCTCTAGAATGTCGTTGAAATGAGCCATCGCCTCGTCGGGTCGGTCCAGCGTCTCGTCGAGCAGCCGGCCGAGCCGGAAGCGCAGGGCCAGACGCTGCTTGGGATCGGGGGTCAGCTCGATCCGCTGAGTCAGCAATCCGGCCTGTTCGTCGAAGCGCCCCTGTTGCTCGCTGGTCTGCAGGGCCAGATCGATGGCCTCGACGTCGTTGGGGTCATTGGCGATCAGGCTGCGCGCCATCGAGAACGCCGAGCCGACATCGCCCAGCGGTCCCAGGTTGAGCCGGGCCAGCTCGAGCACCGCGGCTCGCCGGCACCCGGCATCGGGGTCGAGCTGCGCGCGCCGGGTGAGCGCCGCGGCCAGCGGCCCCCAGGCCTCGGCGGCCCGCGCGATCTCGATCATCGCCTCCACCACCTGCAGCCGCACCATGCGGCGGCCCTCGTCGTCCTCCTCGGGCGCTCCCAGCAGCCTGCAGATCTGATCGTAGTGGCCGAGCGCCCGCAGCGGGTCGCCCAGCGGCCCGCGGCAGAGCGCGGCGATGCGGCGTCGGTACTCGAGCGCCAGCTCGGCCTCGACGTCGCTGTCGGCGATGTCCTCGTACAGCCCGACCAGGCTCTCGACCTCACCCGATTCGGCCGCCGCCTGCTCGACGCTGTTGCGCAGCACGTCGTTGTCCGGCGACTCCTTGAGCGCTCGCGAGAGCGCGGTAAAGGCCAGCTCGGGTTGCCCGAGCGAGCTGCGCAGCTTGGCCACCCGCAGCAGCACGCCCCGCCGCTCGCCGACCTCGGTCAGGCCGGGGAGCCGCGCCTCCAGGATATCGACCAGCTTCGAGGCCTCGCCGCTCGCCTCGTAGCGGGGGGCCAGCAATCCGGCGACGCGCGCTCGCGCCTCTCCCGCCTCGGGTCCCGGCGACGCCGCCAGATCGCCAGCCACCCGCTCGAGCGCTGCGACCAACCCGACCGCACCCGGGATCTCGAGCGCGACCTTCTCGACCACCGCGCTGGCGCCGATGGGATCGAGAAGCGCCACGCGCTTGTGCTCGGCCAGGCGCAGCATCAGCTCGCCGCGAACCTGCACCGTCTCCGCCAGCTCGATCTCCTGCTCCAGCACCCGCACCAGCTCGAAGTGGCGCCCCAGCCGCTCGTAGATCCGATCCAGCGAGCGCAGGGCCGGCAAGAAGCGGGCGTCGAAATCGACCAGAGCCTGCAGGTCGGCCAATGCCCCCTCGATGTCACCCTGCTCCTCGTGCATCTCGGCCGCCTCGAGCCAAAGCTCGCGCGCCTTGTCGCTCTCTCCCGCCAGCGCGCTCGCGGCGGCGACCCGCGCCATGGCGTTGGCCAGCGCCGCGCTGACCGCCTTGCCGCGGCCGATCCGCACCAGCGACTCGGCCACCGCCTGGTCGTCCGGAGTCAACTGATGCGCCTTTTCCAGGTGCAGCAAGATGCGCGAAACGCTCTGATTGGTCAGCTCCTGCAACTCGGCGACCCCCGCGTGCAGGCGCGACTGCACAACCGGATCCTCGACCTCGTCGAGCATCTCCTCCAGGACGTCGACCAGTTCCTCCTCGGACCGGCTGCGGCGCGCGATCCGGCTCAGCCGATCGAGCGCCTCGATCTCGCCCGGCTCCTCGCGCAGGGCCCGGCACGCGGTCATAAACGCCAGCGGTGCCTGGCCGAGCACGGTCTCCTGGACGTGGGCGATCTCGAGCAGCAGCTTCTGACGCGTCGGGCGATCGGTCGCTGCCTCGAGCTTGATCTCGAGCACCGGGGGCAGATCCTCGAGCGATCCGACCGCGCGCAGCACCGTCTCCAGCACGTCGGCCACCTCGACCGGCGCCGGCGTGCCCGACTGCTTGGCTCGCTGCAGCAGCTCGCCGAGAGCCGCCGCCAGCGCGGGATCGCGCGGCGCATCGGCCGCCGCCGCCACCAGCGCAGCGAGCGCCTCGCGCAGTTGCCCGGTCGCCAGGTGGGTCCGGCCGAGCCGGGTCGCCAGCGCGCTCCGGGCCGTCTGATCGCTCTCGGTGCGGATGCGCCGGTCGAGCACGATCGCCAGCCCGGGGTGGTCGCCCATGCGCGTGAACGCGACGTCGAGCGCAGCCAGCACCTCGGACCGATCCTGGTGGTCCGAATAGAGATCGCGCAGCACTGCCACCGCCTGCTGGTGATCGCCGTCTTCGAGCAACAGCTTGGAGATCTGCATCCGGATGGCGAAATTTTCTTCCTTGTCTCCGGTCGCGGCAGCCTTGCGCTTGAGCACCGCGACCAGCTCGCCGGTCTCCGCCGCCTCGCGGTGCACTTCCTCCAGCGCCTCGAGCGCCACCGCGTCGCCCGGCGCCAGCGCCAGCACCTTCTGCAGCAGACGCACCCGCGCCGCACGGTCATTTAGCTTGCCGGCGGCGACCCCCGCCGCCTCGTGCAGCAGCCCGACCGCCAGGGCGGGATCGCCCGCCTCCTCGGCTATCTCGTCGAGCAGCGCGACGTAGGCCTCCTCGCTGCCCGCCTTCTCGGCCAGTTCCCGCAATTGTGCGAGCCGCTGCTCGCTGGGCGCGGTGCGAAACGCGCGCGACGCCGCCGCGAAGGCCAGCGTCGGCTCGTCGAGCGTGCTGCTGCGCAGCACCGCCACCTCGTCGAGCAGCGCGGCGCGCGCCTCGGCCTCGGCCGTCGCCTCGGCGGTGTGCTCGAGGATCTCTATCAGCGGTCGCGCGTTGCCGGTGCGGCGGTAGTGATCCGCCAGCGCGACGCGCGCGATGTCTCGCGCCGACGACTCACCGCGGGCAATGCCGTCGAGCATGGCGACCGCGCGTCGGGTCAGCTCCTCGTCGACCGAGCGCTCCACGCACAGGGCAAAGTTCTTGACCGCGGCCTCCGGGCTCTCCAGCGGGCCGAGCTGCACCGCGCCCAGGCGCAGCGCGATCTCGGCCACCTGCTGCGGCGCGGCGATCCCGAGCGCCTCGTGCCACAGACCGCCGATCTCGCCGTGCCGCCCCAGCCCGGCGAGCAGCGTGGCCAGCCGATCGGCCACCGCCAGCTCGAACCCGAACTGCATAAGGTGCTGGCGCAGCGCGCCGATCGCGTGCTCGTACTCGTCGGCGTTGACGAAGACCTCGGCCGCCTCGGTGAGCGCGGCGTGCGCCTGCTCCGACCCGGCGACCCGCGCCAGGCCGAGCAGCGCATTGCCGAGCGCCACCGGATTGTTCTCCTGGCGGGCGGTGTTGACCAGCTCGGCGCAGAGCGCCGCGCTGGTCGGCTGCAGCGCGATCATCTTCTCGATCGCGGCGCGTGCCACCGGCAGTTGCCCGCGCTCGGTCGCCAGCGCCGCCGCGCGCCGGCCATAGCTCTCGGCCGCCGGGCCTCCGGCGTCCACGATCTGCAGCATCGTCGCCAGCAGGCGATCGAGCGCCCCGCTGGCGATCGCCACGTTCTCGGCCAGTTGCTGCGATTTGTCGTCCTCGGGGTCGGCTGCGATGTGCTCGAGCAAGAGCTGCAGCGCGCCATCGCTGTCGTCGAGGTCCTGGGCCATCAACAGCGCCGTCTCGGCCACCAGCGCGCGGCGCTCGGCGCGCTGTTCGGCGGTGGCGAGCCTGACCTTGAGCACCGTCGCCAGGCGGACCAGGTCCTGCTCCGACCGCCGCAACGGCTCGATCAGAACCGCAGCCTCGCGGCGAACCGCGGTGCTCACCTGCGGCTCGCTCATCAGCGCCGTCAACCCATCCGCGGCACGCCGGTTGCGGCCGTCGAGCTCTATCGACTGGCGAAAGGCCTCCAGCGCCGCCTCGGCCTCGCCGACGTGCAGCCGCAGCTCACCTATGCGCGCGAACAGCTCGGCGCGTTCGGTGCCGACGGCCAGCTCCGCGCGGTCGACCAGCACCGGCAGCAGCGGGGCCTGGTCGTTGCGCTCGCGGTAGATCTGGTCGAGCAAGACCAGCGCGCGCTCGCGCACGCGCGGGTCGCTGGCCGCGCGCGCGCGCTCCAGCGCCGCGATCGCCGCCTCGGGCTGGCCTAGCTGGTCGGCCAGCACCCGGCCCAGCCGCTCGTCGATGAGGGGCTGTTCCTCGGGCGAGGCGAATCCGCGCCGCACCTCGAGCCACTGCACCAGCTCCGCCGCCTGATCGGTTCGTTCGAGCAGGCCGATCAGCGCATCCAGCGATGCCAGGTTGCCCGGGTTCTGCCGCAGCAGGCTGCGGTGCGCGGCGATGGCCGCCTCGGCGTCCCCCAGCCGCGACTCGAGGATCGCCGCCCGCCGCGCCTCGAGCGCGACCTTGGCCGGCGATTCGGGCAGCGCGGCGCTCGCCTTAGACAGCACCGCTGCCAGCTCGTCGTGGGCGGTCGCCGCCTCGGCCAGCCGGTCGAGGTCACGCGGCAGCTCGGGATCGGCCGGGTCGTCCAGCAGCGCGGAGCACAGCGAGGCAAACGCCTCGCGCGGGCTGCGCAGCTCGGTCTCGAGAATGCGCGCCGCCTCGCGCGCAAGCTGGCTGCGCTGCTTGGCGTCCTCGATGCCCTGGCGCCGCAGATCGATCATCTCCACCTGCCGCCGGTAAGCGCCGACCGCGGCGTAGTGCGGTTGCAGGATGCCGGCGACGCGGTGAGGCTCTATGCCGCGCGCCAGCAGCCGCTCGAGCGCGGCCACCAGGTCGAGCCGGTCCGGGGCGGCTGCGTGCAGCTCCTCGTACAGGGCCAGCGCCTCGCGCGGCTTGTCGAGCCGCTCCTCGAACAGCCTGGCGAGCCGCAGCTTGAGCTCGGCAGCCTGCGGTCCCTCGGCTCGCCCGATGCGCTTTTCGATCACCTGGGAAAGCTCACGCCAGCGCTCTTCGCGTCGCAGCAGCCCGTCCAGCGCCTCGAGCGCCTCGCCGTCGTTGGGGTCGATCTCGAGCAGCGCCCGGTAGCGCTCGATGGCGCGACCGGACTCGCGCAGCTCCTGCACGTAGAGCTGCGCCAGCCGCGACAGCAGCATGCGGCGTTCCTTGGTCGCGCGCGCCACGGCGAGCCGCGCCTCGAGGGTCTCGGCCAGCCCGCGCGCGTCGGCGCCCTTGGCCACCAGCGTCTCCAGCGCGGCCAGCGCCTGCTCGTTGTCGGGATCCTCGTTGAGAATGCGGCTCAGCGCGTCCCGCGCGAGCTGCGGCTGGCTGGCCTGGTTGGCCAGGCTGGCGACCCGCAGCAGCAACCGCTTGCGCTCGCCGACGTCCTCGACCCGGCCGGTCGCGGCCAGGTAGGTCTGCGCCAGATCGCCGACGCGCGCCAGGGAGTCGGCCATCCGCTCGAGCTCACCCTCGCGGGCCGCCCGCGGCTCGATCGCATACGCCTTGCGCATCGCCTCGAAGGCCAGCAGCGGATCGTCGAGGTCGCCGGCGTAGATGGCGGCCAGCTTGTCGTACAGCGCCACGCGCATCCTGGCGTCGGTGCTGCGCTCGATCCGCTTCTCGATCAGACGGGCGTGGTCGGTGTGCCGCCCGACCTTGCCGTAGAGCTCCTCCAGCGCCTCGCCGAACTCGGCGTCGTTGGCGTCGATCTCGCGCGCCGCCTCGAAGTGCTTGATCGCCTCCGCCGGATCGTCGAGCTGATCCTTGTACAACTGCGCCACCGCCAGGTGCGCGGCGCGCCGCTGCCGCGGGTCGCGCACCTCGCGCGCAAAGCGCGCCTGCGCGGTCGCCGCCTGCTCGAACTGTCCGGCGTCGAGGTAGAGCTCGGTGAGCGCGGTCGCCGCGCTCTTGTTGCCGGGATCGATCTCGGTAACCTTGCCGTAGATACGAGCCAGCTTGTCGCGGTCGGCGCCGGCCTCGGCCTCGAGCAGCGCGATCAGCAACCAGAGGTCGACGGCGACGCGGACGTCGGTGAGCTCGAGCGCCATCTTGTTGAGGCGCTGCAGCAGATGCTCGGTGCGCTGCGCCTCGCGGCAGAGCCTTTCCAAAAAGCGCACCGCCGGCCAGTAGCCGGAGACCAGCGTGAAGGCCTTGTCCAGGAACTCCTCGGTGCGCTCGAAGTTCTTGCCGTAGATCCAGTAATGCTCCGCGATCGACAGATAGCGCGAGGCGGCGGTCGTCTTGTCGCGCGCCTCCATGGCGCCGTCGCGCAGCAGCCGGACGTGGGTCTCCCACTCGGAGCCGTACTTCTCCAGGCGGTTGCGCAGATCGATGGCATCGGGGTGATCGGGCACCAGCGCCAAGGTGCGCGCCACGGCGTCGCGGGCGGCGTCGTGGCGGGCCGGGCTCAGCAGCAGCTTGAAGGCCACCTCGACGTAACGATCGGCCAGTAGCTTGGCGTCCTCGGCGTCCTTGGCCTCCTCGAGCAGCACGTCGAGCAGGCCCTTGGCCAGCTCGTGGCGACCGCGCCGCTGGTAGATGGAGACGCCGCGCAGCAGCGCACTCTTGAGCGTCCGGTCGGCCGAAAACGCGGACTGCAGGGCCACCAGCGCCCGCTCGGGCTGGTTGAGCTGCTCATCGAGCAGGATGCCCAGCTCCTCGAGACGGCGCGCGCGTTCGTGGCTGTCGACCGCCGACTCGGCCAGCCGCTCGAGCACGTCGGCGGCCTCGGCGAAGCGGCCACTCGACTTGAGGGCCGGAAAGAGCTGGGACAGCGCCGAACGGTTCCTGCCATCCAGATCGAGCGCGCGCCGCAGGCAGCGCTCGGCCTTGTCGTTGCGGTTGAGCCTGCCCTGGTAGATCTCGGCAGCGCGCAGATAGAGGTCCGGCGACCGAGTGGTGTCGGCGAGGCGTTGTGCGTTCTCCTCGTAGACCTTGGCCAGCGGCTCCCAGCTCGCCGCCTGGGTATAGAGGGCGTCCAGCGCTGCCAGCGCCTCTGGATTGGCCGGGCTCGCCTCGAGTGCCTTCAGGTGCGTTCGGATCTGTTCTTCCATGATGCAGACGCCTGTCGACATGCGCAGAGAGCGAACACCACTCTACCCACGCCGCATCGGTGCGGGCCGCTCCTGGCGCAGAAATGCGCTCATATTACAGATGGTTGGGTATAATCTCAACCCTCAGCAGCGCCCATTAATACAATGGCTGCGAGCGACGAGAAGGCGCGCCAACGCGACCCGCGCCAGCGGCGGTTGCTGTCCGCTAGAAGGTGTACTTGAACGTCGGCAGCACCGAGAACCCGACGCTGAAGGGCATGATGAAGATGACGCTCGAGATCTCGCACCCGATCGAGATGTGGCGCAGCCGGGTGAAGTACTCGAAGCCGAGCGCTGCGTCGGCGGTGGGCGCCACCGGCAGCGGCGCCTGCACCGACTCGGCCGGCGCCAGGTAGGCACCGCCGATGCCGGCCCGCAGCGTGGCGTGGAAGCGGTCGATGGTGATGAACGAGAAGCGGGCGCCGACGCCGCCGTAGAACGAGGCGACGTCGCCCGAATAGAGCCTGGCGTATTCGGTCTCGAAGTTAGCGTAGCTGCCGCGGACGAAGCCGTCGATCTCGAGGTTGTTGAGCACGTCGTAGCCGACGCGCACGCCGATCTGGCTCCCGAGCGAGGGGACGAGGCAGAATTCGCCGATGCAGGTAAAGGCGACCTGCTGCGGGATCGCGATCGGCAACTGGTAGTAGGGGCCGTAGTCGACCGAGAACCAGAGCCCGCGCTCGACGTTGTGGATCTTGGCGATGCGGCTCTCGCCGACGGTCTGCTCGCCCTCGGCCGCACCGACCTCCTCGGTGCCCTTGACCTCGCCCTGTGCCCTGGCAGACTGCCCGAAGGATAGGATGGCGCCCAGCGCCAGCAGACCATACCACCGCATGGGTTGTCCTCGTCGAGCTCGGCGACCTGTCAGCCGCTCTGCTTGAAGATGAACGGATACGTCACGATGACGATACCGCCGCCCTTGGG
>JAFGSX010000587.1 GCA_016934455.1 Deltaproteobacteria bacterium | reverse complement strand
TGGATTTGCCGCTGACGCGGTGTCGAGCGCGCGCCTGCGCTCGATCGCCGAGCGCTGCGCGCGCTCGCTGAGGCGCCGCGAGCACTGCGCGGTCGCGCTCACTGGCTCTGTCGCGCGCGGCGACGCCAGCGTCGGATCCGATATCGATCTGTGGGTGATCGGAGACCGCGGCGGCCGGCAGCAACTCATGCTCGACGGCGTGCGCGTGACCCTGCTGCGCGACACGCTCGACGGCGCGCTGGAAATCGATCGGCTGTGCCGGTTCGAGGTCGACGACCTGGTCGTGCTGGCCGACGAGGATGGCTCCTTCGCCCGCATCCGGGAGCACTTCGACGGGCGGCGTCTCTTGATCAGATCGCTGGTGCTGGCGGAGACCGAGGTCGCGCTGCTCGATGAGCTCGCGGCCGCGGCCGACGGACCGCCCATCGCCCGCGCGCTCGCCCTCGGCCGGGCGGCGCTGCTGCTGGCCAAGGTCGAGGTCTATTTCGCGCGCGGCTGGCGCGTGCCTAAATGGCGCAACCTCGCGGCGTGCATGGCACCGCCGCTGATCCGCGCGCTGCGGCGGTTGCTCCACCTGCCGGCGGGCGAGCGGGCGCCACGGCTGGACCGGGCGCTGCCCGGGTTGATCGCGAGCCTGCGCCGGCGGCGACTTCCGACGGGAGATCCGATCGCGCTGGCGGTAGCGCGCCAGCGCCTGGTCGGAGGTCTGCCGGACGACGGCGTGGTCGAGCTGCGGCAACTGCTCGGCAGCGCGCCGCGGTCCTGGCTGACCGCAGCCAGACCGACCACGGGACCGCATCGCTGCTGGCTCGCGCTGCACGGCCTCGATACCGCAATCCGCGATCCGGATCGCCGGCTGCGGCTCAACCAGCGCCGGTTCAGCCGGTTCGTGCAGTCGCTGCCGTCGCTGCTCTGGTGGCAGCGCCGGTTGCCGGTGCGTCGGCTGCTGGCCGAGACCGGCTCGGGTGACCGAGCCGGACGCGCGCAGCGAGCAGGAGCCAGCGCCCGCGTTGCGCCGAGGAGCCGCTCGTGAAACGACACACGACGACCGCCGTGCTCGCCGCGCTGTTGGTACTGACGTCGACTCGCTGCGAATGCGGCGACCAGGTCGAATTGGCTGCCGATGGTGCGCTCCCCCACGTCGACGCGGCGCTGGACTCGGCAGTCGGCGACTCCGGCGATCGCGACCGTCGAGAACCGGACGCTGCCTTCAACGACCGGGACATCGACGATCTCGGTTTGCAGGAAGGCGGCCACACCGATAGCGAGGCCGTCGAGTCCGCAGCGGTCGACTCCGCGGCCAGCGACTCCGCGGCAGGCGACACCAACGCCCGCGACGCTTCTGTCAGCGACGCCGCTGTCAGCGACGCCTCGGTCAGCGACGCCTCGGTCAGCGACGCCTCGGTCAGCGACGCCGCTGCCAGCGACACGTCCAGCGCCGACCGCACCGGCAGCGATCGCCTTTCACCGACCGGCCTGAGCACTCCGTGCCAGAACGGCACAGGCTGGACCCTGTTTCGCTTTCACTACGATGGTTCCTACAGCGCGCGCATCGACGTCTGGGACGCCACCTGCTACTACTCGCTGGCGCCGGGCAGCGCCTGCAACGTGGTTCCGGTCTGGGCCGAGACCCTGGTGCACGACGGCTATGCGCTGCTGGTGGCGGGCAACGGCTACATCCGTGTGCGCTTCAGCGCCAACGGTCTCGCTTTCAACCGGGCCACCGTCTACGTCCAGGCCGATTCCTATTCCACCGGGGCATCGACCACTATCGAGGTCATGTCGCCGCTCTACGGCAGCGCCTATTCGGGTCCGGTCGATCGCGACTGGGTCTTCGAATGGTACGACATAGACTGGACCGGCTACCTCTATCCCGACGACGATCCGGACCTGACCGCGATCCAGATCTACGCCTATCAGGGCTCGGACGCTCTGGCCGTACACGCGGTCGAGCTATGCGTCGAATAGCGCGCACGTCCGGTCGCGCAGCGCGCTCAGGGTGCCGGCGCGGATGGCTGCGCGCGCGGCGTGCATCAGATCCAGATAATAGGTCAGGTTGTGCAGGCTGAGCAGCCGGTACACCAGCAGCTCGCGTGCCACGAAGAGGTGGCGCAGGTAGGCGCGGCTGAAGGTGCGGCAGGTGTAGCAGCGGCACTGCGCGTCGAGCGGAGCGGGGTCGAGCGCAAAGCAGGCGTTCTTGATGGCGAGCCGGCCGGTCGAGGTGAAGACGCTGCCGTTGCGCGCGTTGCGGGTCGGCATCACGCAATCGAACATGTCGATACCGTCGGCGATGGCGCAGACGAGATCGGCCGGCGTGCCGATCCCCATCAGGTAGCGCGGCCGGTCGGCCGGCAGCAGAGCGGCCGTGTACTGGCAGGCGGCGCGCATGGCCGCGCGGTCCTCGCCCACCGACAGGCCGCCGATGGCAAAGCCCGGCAGGTCGTGGCTGCAGATCTCCTCGCTGTGTCGGCGGCGCAGGCCCTCGTCGACCCCGCCCTGAACGATGCCGAACAACGCCTGGCCGCCTGCCGGCGGGGAGCTACCGGGGTCGTCCTGGCGCCAGGCGGCGACGCAGCGGCCGAGCCAGAGCGTGGTCAGCCGCATCGCCTCCTCCACTTCGGCGCGCGACGCCGGCAGCCGCGGGCAGACGTCGAGCGCCATCGCGATGTCGGATCCGATCGCGGACTGGATCTCGAGCGACCGCTCGGGCGACAGGAAGTGGCTCGAGCCATCGAGGTGGCTGCGAAACTCGACCCCGCTCTCGTCGATGCGGCGCAGCGCGGCCAGCGAGAAGACCTGGAAGCCCCCCGAGTCGGTCAGGATCGAGCGCGGCCAGGCCATCATCCGGTGCAGGCCGCCCAGCCGGACCAGCGCCTCGGCGCCAGGCCGCAGCATCAGGTGATAGGTGTTACCGAGAATGATCTCGGCGCCGACCGCCTCCAGATCGTCGGGGCCGAGCGCCTTGACGCTGCCCGCGGTACCGACCGGCATGAAGATAGGGGTCTCGAATCCCCCGTGCGGCGTGGCGAAGCGGCCGCAGCGGGCGGCGGTGGTGGCGTCCCGGGCCTCGATCGTGAACTCGAACATGCCCTGCCCCGTCACGCGATGAGCATGCAGTCGCCGTAGGAGAAAAATCGATAGCCGCGCTCGACGGCCAGCCGGTACGCCTCGAGAATGCGCTCGCGACCGGCCAGCGCCATCACCAGCGCGATCAGCGTCGATCCCGGAAGATGAAAGTTGGTGAGCAGCGCGTCGACGACGCGAAAGCGGTGGCCGGGCACGATGAACAGCTCGCTCCGACCGCTTCCCGCCACCACGCCGCCGCCGCCGTCGGCCGCGGTCTCCAGCGTGCGCGTGCTGGTGGTACCGACGGCGATCACCCGACCGCCGCGCTCGCGGGCTTGCCTCACCGCGTGCGCGGTCGCGGCCGGCACCGTGTAGCGCTCGGCGCCCATCCGGTGCTGCGCCAGATCGTCGACCTTGATCGGCTGAAAGGTACCCGGCCCGACGTGCAGCGTGATCGCGGCCAGAGCGACGCCGCGCTCGCGCACCGCGGCCAGCGTGGCGTCGTCGAAATGCAGCGCCGCCGTCGGCGCCGCCACCGCCCCGGGATCGCGTGCAAAGATGGTCTGGTAGCGCTCGCGATCAGCGGGCTCCGGCGGCCGCTTGATGTAGGGGGGCAACGGCACCTGACCCTCGCGCTCGGCGATGGCCAGAGCGGGTTCCGAGAAGCTCACCAGCAGCGCGCCCTCGCGTCCGACCTCGACCACGGTGGCGCTCGCGGTCTCCAGCTCGACCGTCTGTCCCGGCCGCAGCGGCCGGTTGGCCCGGCCCAGCGTCCACCAGAGCCGGCCCTCCCCCGCCGGCGGAGGGGGCCCGACGTCGTCGACCGGATCCGTCAGCAGCAGCTCGACCTTGCCGCCGGTCGGACGCCGGCCGAGCAGCCGCGCCGCCACCACCCGGGTGTCGTTGAGGACGAGCAGATCCCCCGGCCGCAGCAGGTCGGGCAGCTCGCGAAACGCGCGGTCCTCGACGCCGGCGCGCGCGCGGTCGAGCAACATCAGCCGGGACGCCGAGCGCTGCGCCAGCGGTCGCTGGGCGATGCGATCTGGCGGCAGATGGTAATGGAGATCGGCGAGACGCATGCCTAGTACATCTTCATGATCTTCGTGCGCGGGAAGTAGTGGCCGAGGATCGCGTCGTACGTCCGCTGTTTCAAAGCCAGCCCGCGCGCGCCCCACTGGCAGAGCCCGACGCCGTGACCCGAGCCGCGGCCGGTGACGACCAGGACGTCGCCCTCTATGCTCAGGTCGAAGAGGCGGCTCTTGACCACGTCGTACCCGACCAGCCGGCGCAGGTCCTCGCCGCTGATCTCGATCCGGCCGCGATCGGTCTCGATCGCGATGCGGGCGACGCGGCCGGTGGCGGTCCGGTCGGCGATCTTGACGCTGGCGATGCGCTTGATCTTGACCCGAGTCACCAGCAGGGCGCGCGCCAGCCGTGCCAGCGGTATCCGCGCCGTGTATTGCTGCGAGGGGCAGTCGCCGTCATACGGGCACTTGACGCCCGGCAGGTAGGGCAGCGCCTGGCCCCAGCCCTCGCGCGCCGACTCGGTGTGGCCGGCGCAGCACGAATGGTAGTAGGCGCGCACCGGCTGGCGGCCAAAGGTGAGCACCTCTCCCGCGGTGGCGACGGTGGCGGCCCGCGCCGACTCGCTGATGCGCTGGGTGCCGCCAAAGACCTGATCGATGACGCCGGCCTCCATGTGGTAGGGCCGCTCCGGCGCGTTGAACTTGCGAAAGATGGCGAAGGTCCGCGTCACCACTGCCTGCGCCTTGAGCGCCTCGG
Source organism: Deltaproteobacteria bacterium (assembly GCA_016934455.1). Classification (GTDB taxonomy): domain Bacteria; phylum Myxococcota; class JACRCW01; order JAFGSX01; family JAFGSX01; genus JAFGSX01. The sequence goes on along the minus strand of JAFGSX010000587.1, from coordinate 11,709 downwards.
CCGGGAACGACGCCGGCATCTCGGCCGAGACCGTGGCCGCGACGTAGGCCTCGATCGGGACCGTGTGGACGATCACGATCTCCGGCCGGCCGCCCCTGATCTCGCGGAACACCTCGACCTCGCGCTCGAGCGCCAGGCCGCGCACGGTGATCGCGCCGCTGCTCTGGGCCACCAGCCTGGTCGCGGCCACGACCCTCCCACCGACGGCGATACCCTGGTCGGTCGGCGCCACCAGCGCCGGGCCTCCGCGCTGCACCACCTCGCCCGCGGCCGGGTCGGTGACCACCAGCTCCGGGCCGGCCAGCGAGATCTGGTCGCGCACCTGCGCCACGGCGATGCGCACGGTCTCCTCGGCCGCCAGCGGTACCGCCAGCAGCGCGAGCGATGCCGCCGCCAGCAGCCCCAGCCTGGATCTCGCTCCCCGTCGCATCGGTGCTCCAAACCCGTCGCGACTGCAGATTACACAAGTTCGGCGACCGGTCGTAGCGGCTTTTACCGAGGCAAACGGTTGACCCTCGTGCTCCACGCGCGATACACGGATGTGGCGCCGGGCGCGACTGGAGCGCTGCGCCCGCCGAGCAGAGGGCCCCTCGATGCGCTACAGCAAGATGCTCATCCCGACGGTCAAGGAAGTGCCCGCCGACGCGCAGGTGATCAGCCACGTCCTGATGCTGCGCGCCGGCCTGATCCGCAAAGTGGCTGCCGGCATCTACAACTACCTGCCGCTAGGCCTACGGGTGCTGCGCAAGATCGAGCAGATCATCCGCGAGGAGATGGTGCGCGCCGGCGCGCAGGAGCTGCTGATGCCGGCGGTCAACCCGGCCGAGCTGTGGCAGGAGAGCGGCCGCTGGTACAAGTACGGCCCCGAGCTGCTGCGGTTCAAGGATCGCAAGGGCGCGGACTACTGCGTCGGCCCGACGCACGAGGAGGTGATCACGGCGCTCGTGCGCGGCGAGGTCAGGAGCTACAAGGAGCTACCGCTCAACCTGTTCCAGATCCAGTCCAAGTTCCGCGACGAGGTGCGCCCGCGCTTCGGCCTGATGCGAGCCCGCGAATTCATCATGAAGGACGCCTACTCGTTCGACGTCGACGAGAAGGCGGCCGCGGTCTGTTACGAGGGGATGTACCGGACGTACTGCCGCATCTTCGACCGCTGCGGCCTGCGCTTCCGGGCGGTCGAGGCCGACACCGGCAACATCGGTGGCAACCGCTCGCACGAGTTCCAGGTGCTGGCCGAGAGCGGCGAGGACGCCATCGTCGCCTGCAGCCAGTGCAGCTACGCCGCCAACGTCGAGAAGGCGGCCATCGGCGCGCCTCCGGTCGCGCCGGCGGCGAGCCGGCCGGACATCCCGCTGCAGAAGGTCGCGACCCCGGGACAGCGGACCATCGACGAGGTGGCCTCCTTTCTCAAGGTCGAGCCACAGCAGATCGTCAAGTCCCTGATCTACCTGGTCGACGGCAAGCCGCTGGCCGCGCTGTGCCGCGGCGACCACGAGATCAACGAGGTCAAGCTGCGAGCCCATCTGCGCGCCGACGAGGTGATGCTCGCCGACGACGCCACCATCGAGCAGACCACCCACGCGCCGTGCGGTTTTGCCGGCCCGGTCGGGCTCGACCTGCCGATCGTCGCCGACCAGGCGGTGGCGCAGATGTTCGGCGCGGTGTGCGGCGCCAACGAGAAGGACATGCACTTCACCGGGCTGGCGGTGCCGCGAGACGTCAAGCTGCAGTCGATCGGCGACCTGCGTACGGCGCGCGCCGGCGACACGTGCGGTCGCTGCGGGGGCAGCTTCGAACTCCACCGCGGCGTCGAGGTGGGCCAGGTCTTTTTCCTCGGCACCAAGTACGCCGCGCCGATGAAGTGCGTCTACCTGGGCGAGGACGGCAAGGAGCACCCGATGGTGATGGGCTGCTACGGCATCGGCGTCGGACGCACCGCGGCGGCGGCCATCGAGCAGAACCACGACGACGACGGCATCATCTGGCCACTGCCGATCGCGCCCTGCCAGGTGCACCTGTTGAGCCTGGGGCCACAGCCCGAGGTCGTACAGGTCGCCGACAGGCTCTACCATGAGCTGCTCGAGCACGGCGTGGAGGTCCTGTACGACGACCGGTCCGAGCGGCCGGGGGTCAAGTTCAAGGACGCCGACCTGCTCGGCATCCCCTTCCGGATCGCGATCGGCGGCAAGGGGGTGGCCGGCGGCTACGCCGAGTGGCGGCCGCGGCGCGACAGGCAGACCGTCAACGTGCCTCTGGCAGTGATCGCTTCGCACGCCCGCGCCGCCATCGATTCAGAGATGCGGCGGACGCCGGCCGAGATCGCGCCATGAGCCCGGGTCGCACCGGCGCACCGCCCAGCGCGCTGCTGCCGCTTCCGTCGGCCGCTGCCGCGCGCCTCCAGATCGAGGCCGATCACCTGTCGCTCGCTCCCGGCGCACCCGGGGAGCCGGTGCTCCTGCTCGGCGACCTGGAGGCGAGCAGCGTGCCCGAGCTGTTGACCATGATCAACTCGGGTCACCGCACCGGCGAGCTGGTGATCCAGCATGAAGGCGTGTGCAAGCGGTTGACCTTCGTCGAGGGCGAGGCGGTCGCCGTCGGCTCCAACGTCGACGAGGACCGCGTCGGCGAGGTGATGTGGCGACAGGGGCTGATCACGCTCGACCAGCTCAAGGCCGCGTGCCAGAAGCTGGATCAGGGCAAGCGGCTGGGCCGGCTGCTGATCGACAGCGGTGCCATCGACACCCGACAGCTCTACAATGGCCTGCGCGACCAGGTGCGCGAGGTCTTCCTGAGCGTCTTCTTGTTTCCGCGCGGCGTGTTCCTCTTCTACGGCCATGTCTCTCCGTCGCTGCTGCCGATCAAGCTCGAGGAGCGGACCGAGAAGCTGATCATGGACGGCGTGCTGCAGCTCGACCAGGTGACGCAGCTCAGGCGCAAGATCGGCCCGCCCGGCACCGAGGTCGCGGCGACGGCGGCGACCCCGGGGCCCCTGTCCGAGATCGAGTCGGCCATGCTCCAGCTTGTCGTCGACGCCCAGCGCGCGATGCCGGTGCGGCAGGTGATCGACGGTTGTCGCGCCGGCGAGCTCAAGGGGCTGCAGAGCCTGGCAAGGCTGCTCGAGCAGGGGCTGGTCGAGCGCACGGTCGAGCCGGCGACGCCGACACCCGCGCGCCAGGCCGAGGACCCGATCGCACCTTTGGTCCAGGCGATCAACGTGGTCGTCGGCGCGTTGAGCGACGCCGGCTTTGGCGCGGACGAGGAAGTGCGCACCTACCTCGTCGACATACGCGTCGGAGACCGACCGCTGCTCGACGCGGACCAGACCGCGCGACCGCTGGACGCGGCGGAGGTCCGGCGCCGGATGGCGGATCTCGGGATCGACCCCGAGCCGGTCGCGCTGCTGCTCGACGACGCGCTCAGTTTCTGCCTGTTTCAGCTTCGCGAGACGCTGCCGCCCGAGCGGGCGCTGGAGTTGACGGAGCAGATCACCGAGATGATCGTGCGCTGAGCTAGCGATCGCTGAAGTGCGAGAACTGCATCGAGAAGGTCCCACGCCCCTGGGTCAGCGAGCGCAGGTCGGTCGAGTAGCCGAACATCTTCTCGAGCGGCGCCTTGGCGTGGAGGATCGAGACTCCGTGCTCGCCGTCGATGCCCTCGATATGCCCACCGCGCGCCTGCAGGTCTCCGATCACCGGCCCGGTCATCTCGGACGGCAGCGTCACGTCGAGCCGCACGATCGGCTGCAGCAGGACCGCCCGGGCGGCGCGCGAGGCGGCGCGCACCGCCTGCGCCGTGGCGACCCGCAGCGCCTGCGGCGGGCTCTGGCCGCTGCGCGTGGCGATGCTGATCAGCTCGATCTCGGTATCGACCAGCGGGTAGCCCTGCGCCGGTCCGGCGGCCGCGGCATCGCGCGCGCCCTCCTCGATCTCGTGCCGCTCGTTGTCCGATAGCGACGATCCCTCGGGCAGCACCTTGATCCGATCGACGACGATGCGGAGGCCTCTGCCGCGCTCGAGCGGCCGCACCGCGGCGCGCGCCTGTGCGTACAGGTGCACGTCCTCATCCTCGTTGTGGCGCTCGAACGTCTCCTCGGCGGTGGCGATCTCCGCCACGCTCTCGCGGTAGATCACCTGCGGTTTGCCGGTGTTGACCTCGACGTTGAATTCCCGCCGGATGCGCTCGCACACCACCTCGAGGTGCAGCTCGCCCATGCCGTACAGCAAGAGCTGGCCGGTGTCGGTGTCCTCGCGCATGCGCAGCGTCGGATCCTCGTCGACCAACTTGGCCAACACGTCGAGCAACTTGTCGCTGTCCTGGTTGCGCCGGGGCTCGATCGCGATCGAGATGACGGGCTCCAGAAAGGCGATCGTCTCGAGCAAGATAGGATGCTTGGCGTCGCACAGGGTATCGCCGGTGCGCACGCCCTTGAGACCGGCCGCGACCACGATCTCGCCCGCCTGGGCGCTGTCGATGCGCTCGCGCTTCTGAGCGTGGACCCGGAACAGCCGGGCCACGCGCTCGTGCTGTCCGGTGGTGGAATTGTAGACGGTGTCGCCGGCGCCCAGCCGTCCGGCGTACACGCGCAGAAAGACGTGCTTGCGCCCCTCGAACACGGCGATCTTGAAAGCCAGCGCCACGACCGACGCATCGGGGTCCGGGCCGCGAGAATCCGGCGCGTTGGAACCGGGCACCACACCCTCGACCGGCGGCGCCTCCGTCGGCGAGGGCAGATAATCGACCACCGCGTCGATCAGCGGCTGGATGCCCTTGTCGCGAAGCGCCGACCCCGCCAGCACCGGCTGCAGCTTGTTGCCGATGGTGCCCAGCCGGATCGCCGCCTGTAGCTGCTCGGTCTCGACCGGCCTTCCCTCGAGAAATGCCTCGGCGACCCTGTCGTCGACCTCGGCGCAGCGCTCGACCAACTGCTCGAACGCGACCTGGCGCAGCTCGATCTGGTCGCCGGTGAGCTCGTGCGCGTTGACCTCGGCCCCGTGCTCGCCCTCGAAGGTCAGGTAGCGACCGCGCAGCACGTCGATGACGCCGCAAAATCCGTCCTCGGCGCCGACCGGGATCGTCAGCAGCAGCGGATTTCCGTGCAGCCGCTCGCGCACGGTCTGCACCGAGAACTCGAAGTCGGCGCCCAGGCGATCCATCTTGTTGACGAAGATCAGGCGCGGCACCCGGTAGCGTTGGGCCTGCCGCCACACGGTCTCGGTCTGCGGCTCGACCCCGCTCACGGCGTCGAGCACCAGAATGGCGCCGTCGAGCACGCGCATCGACCGCTCGACCTCGACCGTGAAATCGACGTGGCCCGGAGTATCGACGATGTGCAGCTCGTGATTGCGCCACGGGCAGTTGGTCACCGCAGCGGTGATGGTGATGCCGCGCTCGCGCTCCTGGTCCATCCAGTCCATCACCGCCTCGCCGTCGTGCACCTCGCCGATCTTGTGGGTGATGCCGGTGTAGAACAGGATGCGCTCGGTCACCGTCGTCTTGCCGGCGTCGATGTGCGCGCAGATCCCGAAATTACGCACCCGCGAAAGGCGACCCATGCCTTTGGGTTTGGCCATGAAAAGTCTCTCTTCCCCACTGGACGCAATATCATAGGGCATGTCGGCCGCCGACCCAACAGCCAACCGCAGGCGATCGTCGTCGGAGTTGGTTGTCCCGGACAAATAGGCTAGATTGCCGACGGCCCTCCGGTGGCCAACGGAGTCGACGGTGAAACTGGCGGACATCCTGCTCATCGACGGCAAACGGCCCGACGTCATCCGCGACTGCTCGGCGCTGGTCGACCATGAGGTCGACGCCAAGACCGGCATCGCGGGGCTGGCGATCAAGGCCGGCTACAGGGTGGTCAAGGCGCTCAAGCCGGGCATCATCAACGAGGCTTTCGACAGCCTGCTGGACGACTTCGTGGCCAAGCTCGACCCGCACTTCCAGGCCAGTCAGCAGGCCCGGGCCCGGAGCTTTGGCGAATACGCGACGCCGCGCGCCGGCGAGATCGCCGAATCGCTGCTCGGCATCACCGACGATCGCGCCGCGCGCGCCGACAACAGGACCATCAAGAAGACCTACGAGAAGCTGAGGCCCTACGGCAAGAAGAACGTCGAGCAGGCGGTGCCGGGGATCGGGCGCCTGATCGACAAGCATGCGGCGTTGGTCAAGCGTTGACCGGATCGCCTTGGCCGGCGCGTGCAGGCGGTGTCAGGCACCTTGGTCATCAGTCTCATACCCTGGCTGCTGGGCGCTTTCGTCGTCGTCAGCATCGCCATCAGCCTGGTGTACAACGTCTCGGGCACCTGGGAGCGCATGCCCTCGGAAGAAGAGCTGGCGGCGCATGACGCCGACCCGCAAGAACCGACACCGCCGGCGGAGCGGGTCGTGCTCGGCCAGTTCGGCCCGTTTGTCACCGGCCGCCGCGACGTGGCCGGTGGCTGGCAGGAATTCAAGGGGTTAATGCTCGGACCGACGCTGAGGATGACGCGGCGCGATCACGGGGTGCCGGCGCTGTGCAACCAGGGATTTCCCGAGTCGATCGCCAAGATGGTCAACGGCGACATCACCGGACGGCTCAAGCTCGGCCTGACCTCGGCCGGGTTGATTCTCGACGGCACCTTCACCCCGCAGAAGATCGAGTTCACCCACCGACCGCCCAAGATCACGCGGCGCTACTTCCTGCAACCCAAGTCGCGCCGCTACCGGCGGCTGACGGCGGAGGAGATCGCGGCCGAGCGCGAGCTGCTCGCGCGGCGCCTGCGCAGCTCGCCTTCCTAGGACAGGATTCCCTGAAAAATATCGAGCAGCGGGCGCAGATCGCGCCCGGAGACGACCCGATCGACAGCCTTCTCGACCAGCGGATGCTTGACGTTAACCCCGACCGAGTAGCCGGCCACCCGCATCACCTCGAGATCGTTCTTGTTGTCGCCGACGAAAGCGCACTGCTCGAGCGTCAGCCCCTCGCGCCGCGCCAGCTCGCGCAACCCGGCGGCCTTGCCCTCCATGTCGTAGGGCGTCGGCTCGCCGCCAGCCAGCCGCCCCTCGGCGTCGAACACAAACCGGTTGATCAGCCGGTGATCGATGGGCGCCGAGGAAAAAAAATGGTCGAGCACCAGATCGAGGCTGCCCGAGATGACGCCGATCCGGTAGCCGCGCGCCTTGAGCCCGGCGAGCGTCTCGACAGCGCCCGGCATCGGCGCCAGCAGCCCGATCACCTGCTCGATCCCCGTGCGATCGGCGCCGCGCTCGCGCAGCAGCTCGATGTCGTGAAAGAACCACTCGGCGTAGCTGATGCGCCGCCCTAAGTAGTCCCGCTGGGCCTGGCGCCGGCGCTGCAGGTCCGAACCAAAATGATCGTGCAGCGTCTGCCAGATGTAGATGGTCTGGTCGACGAGCGTTCCGTCGACATCAAAACAGATCAGGCGAACCGGTTGCGGGATACGAGGCACGGCGACCCGCCGGGCACGGCTACTCCTCGTCGGGGAGCTCGCCCAGATGCAACTGCAGGTTGGTGGTGGTGCGCTTGTTGCCGGTGTTTTCGAGGCGATCGCGCAGCTCCGGGTAGGTCGCCGCCAGCTCGCGTATCGGTTGCACCGGAAACATCAGGCAGCTCAGCCCGCTGGCCGCGACCACCGACGACCCGCGCTTGCCGCCGCCGAGCAGCCCGACCTCGCCGAAGAAATCACCGGCCTTGAGCGCGGCGACCACCTTCTTGCTGCCGGCAAAGGTGTTCTCGACGTTGGCCTGCCCGCTGACGACGATATAGAGGCCGTCGCAGTCGTCGCCGGCCTGGACCACGAGCTGGTCTGACTCGTATTCCATCGTCCGCGCGATCTGGGCCAGCGCGTCGACGATCTCCGCTCGAAAGCCCAGGCTCAACGGCGAAGCCTTGATGGCGTCGATGATTGCAGGGCGATCCATCTTCTCCTCCGCAGCGCACCGTGGACAGGCGCCAATGTAGCCCGGCGGACAGCGCCTAACAAGTGCAGCGTAGCGGTCGCCGCCGCGGTGTGGTCAAATAGCGCGAGCGGGGACGGGCGCAGGGGCAGCAGCGGCTTCGATGGTCAAGAGCGCATTCGGCAAGTACGAGCTGATCAAGAAGATCGGCCAGGGGGGCATGGCCGAGCTCTTCCTGGCGCGCCAGACCGGCTTTGCCGGTTTCGAGAAGCTGGTCGTCATCAAGCGCATCTTGCCGGCGCTGGTCGAGTCGGACGACTCTGACCAGTTCGTCAACATGTTCGTCGACGAGGCGCGGCTGGCGGCGCGCCTCAACCACCCCAACATCGTCCAGATCTTCGACCTCGGCTTTACCGACGGCCAGTTCTACATCGCGATGGAATACGTCAACGGCGTCGACCTGCGGCGGATGCTCAACCAGGCCAAGCGCGAACGCCAGGAGCTGCCGCTCGAGCACGCGGTCAAGATCGTCAGCACGGTGTGCGAGGCGCTCTGCTACGCCCACGACAGCCGCGATTCCGTGGGCCGACCGCTGTGCGTGGTGCATCGCGACATCTCGCCCCACAACGTGCTGCTGTCGTTTGACGGCAACGTCAAGCTCACCGACTTCGGCATCGCCAAGGCGACCTCGGGCTGGGTCAAGACCAAGGGTGGCGCGCTCAAGGGAAAGCTCACCTACATGGCGCCCGAGCAGGTCTACGAGCGGCCCGTCGATCGCCGCACCGACGTCTTCAGCGCCGGCCTCGTGCTGTACGAGATGGCGACCGGCCACCGCGCCTACCGGGCCGAGTCCGAGATCCAGCTCATCAACCTGGTCTCGATGGCGCAGATCCGACCGCCCCTCGAGATTCGGCCCGATCTGCCGCCCGGCCTGGTGCCGATCCTGCAGCGGGCGCTGGCCAGGGATCCGGACGATCGCTACCCCGACGCGCTCGCGCTGCAGATGGCGCTCGAGCAATTCCTGATGGAGATCAGGTCCATCTCCAATGCGCCGTTGATCGGGCAATTCGTGCGCAGCCTGTTCCCCGAGGTGCTGAGGGCGCAGGAGAAGACCGTGACCGACGGCAGCGTCAGCATCGACGGTTTGCTCGCGGCGGCCGAGCTGACGCACGGCACCGGCCGGCCGACGCCGTCGAGCGATGCGATCAAAACCATCTCGCGCGCGACCCCGTCGGCGGGCTCGGGCCGCAGCGCGGCCGGCCAGGGCACAGGTCCAGGCGTGCGCCCGGTGCCGCGTCCGGTCGAGGTCCAGGACGCCTCCCCTGCCGCGGCCGAGTCCGTGCCCACCGTTGTCGACGACGCGTTCGCGACGCCCGCGGTCGATGCGCAGAGCACCGATCTGCTGCAGGCACCGCCGCAGGTCCTCGACGACCACAAGACCGACGTGCTGGCGCTGCCAGACCCGCCCGACGATCAGCGCACCGAGCTGCTCGTCAACAAGCTCGCCGTCGGCAACGATCTGCGGACCGTGCCCGATGTCATGCACAGCCGCGAGCCGCTCACGGCGTCGCCGACACCCCCGCCCGTCGTCGGGCCGTTTGCCGTCCCGGAGGATCCGGAGTCATCCGACCACTGCGCCGACCTGCTGACCTCGCCTCAGAAGTCCGATCTGATGCCGACGACACCGTCGTTTAGAAAGCCCGCAGACAACCTCGGGCCACCGCTGTGGGTCCTGGCCGTGGGCGCCACGCTGGGTGCCGCGATCCTGACCATGCTGCTGTTGCTGGCTTGGGCCAAGCTGTTCTCCTGATCACCCTGGCCTGGCGGCAGACCGCCGGCGAGACGGGGTAAGCCGGCGACGGGGCGCCGAGCGACTGTCCCGAGCAACGACCGAATGTCCAGCGATAGTATCAGGTCAGGATCGACGTCAGCTTGAGTGACATGCTCAACGCCTTGCTGGCGTCGGGGCCGGTGACCTTGAGCTTGCCGCCCATGAAGGCCATCTGCGCATTGAGAGTGCCCTCGATGATCGCCACCCAGTCGGCATCGCCGCAGGTGATCACGCAGGCCGCGCCTTCGAGCACGCCCTCGCTGATCCAGTCGGCCTCCTTGGTCAGATCCATGCTCCAATCGCCGCCGCTGTCGCCGGTGATCTTGAACTGGTAGGTGCCACCGATCTTCTGCGCCTTCTCCTTGGTGATCTTGACAGGCAGTTTCTGCTCGAAAGTCTCGCGCGGTGTCATGCTCGCCTCCTCGTCGGTGAGATCCGATTGCGACCGCTGACCGGCCACCTCGTTGCCGCCGAGAATAGGAAGTTACGACGCAGTGTGTCAATACACGAAGTCGAGAACGCTCGGGCGTTATCGGGCTAGCAGCCGAGGCAGACCTCGTAACAGTCGGAGGCCCACTCGAGGCAGGAGCCGTCGCACACGGTGTATCCCGTGTAATGGATGCCGCTGCAGTTTCCGTGGTAGGTATCGCAATCGCACCGCGTCCCGCATGGATCGCCCTGGTCGGGCGAACAGCAGAGCCCGTTGCTGCAGACGTAGCCTCCTCCACAGCTTTCCCCGTCCTCCTTTTCGGACTCGGCGCAGGCATTGCCGGAGCAGTAGTAATTTGTACAGGGATCGCTACCGGTGCAGGCCTCGATCAGGGATCCGCGGCTGCCGCAACCGAAGCTGTCGACGCTGCAGCCGTAGACAGCGTTTTCGTAGCAGAACACCGCCTCGCAGTCGTCGACCGTGCACGCGCACTGTCCACTCGTCGTGCAGGTCGAGTTGAAACCGCAGCGGCGCGCCGGGTCGTCCTGGCACGCCGACCACTGGTTGGAGCCTTCGCAGACCCGGCTGCCGCACTGCGGACAGGGGTCGGGCGCGCTACCGCCGACGCAGAGGCCGGCGCAGTCATAGGCGGCGCCGCAGTAGCCGGTGCGAGTGCACGGCTGCCCGAACTGGGCGACGCAGCCCGCGCTGTCTAAAGCGATCCGATCAGGCCGGTTGCCGTCGCTCCGCCAGGCGTCACCGACAACCGCTGCGTCGCGGCCGACCTGGTCCGAGCGACCGCCGTCATCGATCTTGCGAAGACACACGCCGTTGACGCAGGACTCGTCGCTGGCGCAGTCGAGGGTGACGTTGCAGGTCTTGCGACAGTAGCCCTCGAAGCAGACCCGGCCCTCGGCGCAGTCGTAGCTGGTCTGGCAGCGGTCGTCACCCAACTGCGCCACGGGGCTGCAGCCGGTGCACAGCGCGGCCGCGAACGCCGTCGCCCGTCGCCAGCGGCCGACCGCGGCGAGCGCGCTCGCCGTTCTCCCGACATGGCTCGACAATGACCAGCTCTCCCGCCACAGACCGCCAACCCATCGATCATAGCTCATGACCGGCGCCAGGGCACCCGCTCGCCCCGGTCCGGGAGACCGGCTCGTTGCCGGGCGCCGACAGGATGTGCGCGTTGACAGAGCCGGCGGCCGGGCCGTACAGATCGTGGTTTCAACTGCCGCGGTCGCGCCACCGGTCCGCGCCTCAGCCATGGGGGAACCATGTCGCGCGTCGTCAAGTGCGGTCTCATCCAGTGCAGTGTGGCCAAGAGCACGGGCAGCATCGACGAGATCAAGGAGGCCATGATCCAAAAACACCTGCCCATGGTCGAGGACGCCGGCCGCCGGGGTGTCCAGATCCTGTGCCTGCAGGAGATCTTCAGCACGCCATATTTCTGCCCGGCGCAGAGCCCGGAGTGGTACGCCACCGCCGAGCCGATCCCCGGCCCCACGGTCGAGCGCATGCAGGCGCTGGCCAAGAAGCACCAGATGGTGATGGT